>JBAXUY010000110.1:0-9861 GCA_037129475.1 Planctomycetia bacterium
GCTTGGCGCTGTAGCGACAGGCCTCCAGGCCTGTCGATCGACAGAGCTGGAGCTCCGTCGCTACGGGGGAGGCGAGGGGCTGCCCGTACTCCGTGAGCCGGCGTTACTCACCAGCGAAGCCAGGATGGCGTAGCGCCAGTGAGTCCGAGTGAACGGAGCCCATGGATGGGCGCAGTGAACGTCCGGCGATGGAGTATGGGCAGCCCCTCGCCGGCGCGTCGCTTGGTGCGGGCCGCGTTCACGCTCCCACGACCGCTTCGAGCGGCTCGCCCCGCTGGAAGTGGACGAGGTTGCGCACGGTCTGGGCGGCGATGGCTTCGAGGGCGTTGCGTGTGAAAAAAGCCTGGTGGGCCGTCACGACGACGTTCGGGAACGTGAGCAGGCGGGAGAAGACGTCGTCGCCGATGATGGTGTTGCTCTTGTCCTCGAAGAACAGGTCGGCCTCCTCCTCGTAGACGTCGAGGCCGAGGCTGCCGATCCGGCCGGTCTTGAGCGCGGCGATCACGGCACGGGTGTCGACGAGGCCGCCGCGGCTCGTGTTGACGAGCATCACGCCGTGCTTCATCCGGGCGATGGTCGTGGCGTCGATCAGGTGGTGGGTGGCCGGTGTGAGCGGGCAATGCAGCGAGATGATGTCCGATACGGCGAGCAGGTCGGGGAGCGGTGCGAAGGCGACGCCGCGGGCTGCGAGCGCGGCGTCGGGCCGGGGGTCGTGGGCGAGCACGCGACAGCCGAAGCCCAGCATGATTTCCGCGAAGCAGCGGCCGATCCTGCCGGTGCCAACGACGCCCACGCTGCGGCCATGGAGATCGAAGCCGAGCAGGCCGTCGAGCGAGAAATTGCCCTCGCGGACGCGGTTGTAGGCCTTGTGCAATTTGCGGTCGAGCATGAGCACGAGCCCCGCGGCATGCTCGGCGACGGCGTGCGGCGAATACTCGGGCACCCGCACGATCGGCAGGCCCAGCCGGGCGGCCGCCGGCAGATCGACCTGGTTGAACCCTGCGCAGCGCAGCGTGACGAGCCGCACGCCCAACGCGTGGAGACGTTCGAGGACGTCGGCCCCGAGATCGTCGTTGACGAAGCAGTTGACGGCCGTCGCCCCCTCGGCCAGGCGCACGGTGTCGGCATCGAGGCGGCTCTCGAACCAGCGCCATGTGATGCCGGCATCGCCGGCGGCCGCCTCCAAGAACTCGCGGTCGTAGGGTTTCGTGGAGAAGGCGGCGACGATCATGGGCGGTCTCCCGGGCGTCTGACAGTGTACGGGGCTTCGCCACGACGGTCGTTTTCGGGGGAGAAGGGGGAGAAAACGGCCTCGCCCCGGTTGGCCCGGACTGCTAGGGTTTCGTCCCCTTCGGAGGTTCCAGCCGTGCCCCGCCGCCTGCCGTCGCAGCGAGTCCGTCTTGCCGTGGCGCTCATCGTCGCCAGCCTTCCGTCGGGCTGGCTCCGTGCGCAGGCTCCGGCCACCGCGCAGGCCCCCGGCATCGCCCAGGCAGCCCCGGCGTTTCCGCAGCTTTCGCCGGAGCAGCAGGCCGCCCTCGATCGACTGCTCGCCGCGTGGGAAGCCCGCAACGCCGCCGTCACCACGTGGTCGTGCACGTTCTACAAGTGGGAATACAACGCCTGGAGCCCGGCCGACACGAGCGGCGAACGGCTGGCGTTCTCCGAGAGTGCCGGCGAGATCAAGTACGCCGCACCCGACAAGGGCATGTATCGCGTGAAGGAGTCGAAGCAGTGGAACGGCGAGACCCGGCGGTATGAGCCGCGGGTCGGCGACGTGGGTGAGCACTGGGTGTGCAACGGCGCGAGCATCTACGAGTTTCGTCATACCGAGCGGCAGCTCCGCGAGACGAGGCTCCCACCCGAGATGCAGGGAAAGGCGATCAGCGATGGCCCGCTGCCCTTCGTGTTCGGCGCCAAGGCCGACACGCTCAGGAAGCGATATGCCATGCGGCTGATCACACCACCTGGCGTCACCGACCAGATCTGGCTCGAGGCCCTGCCGCGCATGCAGGCCGACGCCGCGAACTTCTCGAAGGTGGAGCTGATCCTCCAGGCCCGCGACCTGATGCCGTTCGCGATGCAGATCTACAAGCCGGGCGGACAGGACCGCGACGTCTACCAGTTCGATCCGCGCACGAGCCTCATCGACAAGGGGCTCGACATGATCCGCGACTTCTCGAAGCCCGTGACGCCCCTCGGCTACACGTTCATCCTCGAAGACGGCCAAGGGGGCGCCCCGCAGCCGCCCCCGCGTCAGCCCGCCGCCCCCGCGGCCCTGCCGCGGTAGTCCGGGAGGCGGACGGGGCATCTGCAGCCCCGAGCGGCGCTGGGCTTCAGGCCCGGTATACTGGCGACCTTTCCGCGTCGCGTTCACGAGGCTCCGATGCCGGTCGTCGATCCTGCCCATCCGCTCGGCCAATTGCTCCGGCGCGATCCCCGCTACAAGCTCGACGCCTACCTGTTCGTCCTCGAATCGCTCTCGTTCGCGCAGGAGTCGCTCGGCATGGGCGAGGAGCCGCCGCTCGAGGATCTCGAGCCCGCCCGGGGGGGCGGCGATGCGGCGGCCAAGCCGAAGGCTCGGCCTGGCAAGCCGCGCCGGAAGCAGGCGGAGCGGCACCTCACCGGGCAGGAGCTGTGCGAGGCGGCGCGGCAGTATGCGCTCCAGCAGTACGGCTACCTCGCCTGCACGGTGCTCGGGACGTGGGGAGTGCGGAGCACGGCCGACATCGGTGAGATCGTGTTCAACATGATCGAGATCGGCCAGATGCGGAAGACGCGAAAAGACAAGCGGGAGGACTTCCACGGGGTCTATGACTTCGACGAGGCATTCTGCCGGAACTGTTCGTTCGTGATCCCTGACAACGCGTGACGCATGACGGCTCGTGCCGCCCGGCAGTGGTTCATCACGATGCTCGTCGCAGAGCTGGCGTGGCTGGCCTTCCTGGCGTGGCTGGCCACCCGCTAGGGCATATCGACCGATGAACGCGATGCTCGACACGCTCCCGCTCTGGGCCGCCCTGCTGCCGCTCGCCGTGTACCTGCTCGCGCTGGCGGCGGTGCACCTGCGGCGGCGACCGTGCGTGGTGTCCGGCACGTGGGACGGCATCCTGTTGGCGATGGCAGTGGCCGGGATCGCGTTCGCAGGCCCGCTGGCCCTCGTGCGGCCGGCGGTGGGCGCCTCGCTGTGGGGCTGGGTGATCGTCCTCCTGATCTTCAGTCTCGTGGTGGCGGTCTGCATCCTGGCGGCCCGGCCCCGGCTGGTGATCTACAACATTTCGGCCGAGCAATTGCGGCCGCTCGTGGCGGAGGTGGTCGCCGGACTCGATGCCGACGCCCGCTGGGCCGGCGCGAGCGTGGCCCTGCCCACGCGGCGACTGCAGTTGCACCTCGACGGGGCCGGGGGCATGCGTTGCTCGAGCGTCGTCGCGGTCGGTGAGCGGGCCGCCCACGAGTCGTGGACGGAATTCTGCCGCCGGCTGCGGAGGTCGGTGGCCCGCCTGCGCGTGCGGCCCAGCCCGTGGGCCGGCGTGTTCGCGGCCGCTGCGGCCGCCGTGCTGGTCGCCGCGATCTATGCCGCGATCAGGTGACGTGAGCCGGCCCCCTTTTGACACTGGCGCCGCGGCGCCTCTAATGAGTCCATTGCCAGCGCCACGTTCAAGGAGTCTTGCCATGTCGATCGACAAACTGCTGATGCTGTTCGCCTGCTGCTCGGTCTGCATGCTCGTGTCGGGCGCCGTCGCCCGTGCCGAATCGGCCGCGCCGCTCACCGGAGAAATGAAACTGCTCGACGGCTCGGCCTGCGACCTGTCGCAGTACAAGGGCAAGGTGGTGCTGATCGTGAACGTCGCCAGCCGCTGCGGCTACACGCCGCAATACGCGGGCCTGCAGAAGCTTTACGACGCGCACAAGGACAAGGGCCTCGTGGTGCTCGGCTTCCCGGCCAACGAGTTCGGCGCCCAGGAGCCGGGCAGCGACGCCGAGATCGCCCAGTTCTGCTCGTCGAAGTATGGCGTCACGTTCCCGATGTTCTCCAAGGTCGTGGTGAAGGGAGCCGGCATCGCCCCGCTCTACAAGACGCTCACCGAAACGGCGAATCCATCGGGTGACGTGAAGTGGAACTTCGAGAAGTTCCTCATCGGCCGCGACGGCACGATCGTGGGCCGCTACAAGTCGGGCGTCGGCCCCGACGACGCGGCCCTCAAGACGGCCATCGAGGCTGAGCTCGCCAAGGGCGGCTGATCGTGGGGCAAGCGTCCCGCTTGCCGTGGCGTCCGCGACCCAGTGGCACCGGCTTCGGGCTCCCCATATCCCGTCGCCGGACGTTCGCTACGGGCTGGCGGTCGCGCCGTCGCCGCCGTCCCGGCGTCGGCTCCGGCTTACGGTCGCCGGGCACAGCCCGGCTCACACGCCTTCGGCGTCAGGGCTGGAGGCCCGGGTGAGCACCAGCGGGCGGAGGCCCGCCAAGCGAACAGCGGCACGATGCCGGGTGTTCGCGTGAAGATGGGGAGCCCGAAGCCTCCTCCGTAGCGACAGAGCTCCAGCTCTGTCGGTCGACAGGCCTGGAGGCCTGTCGCTACAGCGCTCGGAACGTTCGGCGGAGTCGAGCATGCCTACCGCCGGCTCCGAATGCGGGTAGTTATCTGCTGCTCTGCGGGCGGTTGGAGACTGGCAAGCGGGACGCTTGCCCCACACGGGATATGGGCAGCCCCTCGCCGGCTTGCTCAGAAACGTCAGGCAGCGCGGGCGGAATCAATGCTGCGTTCAGCGGCGGGGGCGTTGAGCGTGCGGCGCACGACCCACGTGGGGCGGCCCTGGGCTTCGCGGTAGGTGCGCACGACGTATTCGCCCACGATCGCCACGGCGGCGGTCGGAATCGTGGCCACGAGGCAGGCTACGGCGACGATGGCAGCGAGCGAGACGCCTGACGATTCGCTGCTCGACCGTGCCCATGCCGTCGCGCCGGCCAGGATGCCCACGATGGCCAGCGCCGCGGCGCCGGCCCAGGTGAGCCGCATCGGCTTGTCGGAGGAGATCACCACCGCGTCGAAGGCGAGGCCGAGAAGCCGGCGAGCTGAATACTTCGTCTCGCCCGCGAGCCGGGCGTGGCGGTCGTAGAACACGGCTTCCTGGCGGAAGCCGGCCCAGGGCACGAGGCTGCGCAGGTAGCGGCGCTTCTCGGGCAGGCTCGCGACGGCATCGACGACGGCGCGGTCGAGGAGCTTGAAGTCGCCCGTATCGACCGGCACCGCGTACGGCATCAGGCTTGCGAAGAAGCGGTGGAAGAGGCTGGCCGTGACGAGTTTGAACGCGGTCTCGCCTTCGCGCGACCGGCGCTGGCCGAAGGCCACGTCGACGCCGGCTCGCCACCGCTCCACCATTTCCGGGATCACTTCCGGCGGGTCTTGCAGGTCGGCGTCGATGATCACGACGGCGTCGCCCCTGGCGGTGCCGAGGCCGGCCGACATCGCCGCCTGCTGGCCGAAGTTGCGCGAGAGTTCCAGGACGCAGGCCCGCGGGTCGCCCGCAGCGATTGACTCGAGCCGTGTGAGGGTGCCATCGCGGCTGCCGTCGTCGATGTAGATGATTTCGAAGTCCATGCCCGTTTCGGGCAGCACACGCACCAGCCGGGCGTGCGTCGCTTCGACGACGGACTCTTCGTTGTGGCAGGGAATCACGACCGACAGCAGGCCGCGCGCAGGCCGGTGGACCGGCGTGCGGGCGGATCGGTCGGGCAGGCGCAGCGGCGCGTCGTCGCAGATCATCGTGTCAGGCTCCCGGCAGTGGCGGTGCGATCGTCGGCCGGCTGGTCCGCACCGATGAGCAGGTAGTCATGTTTTTGAAAGAGTGGCCGGGTGCGGCCCACGATCCGGCAGCCGGCTGGGAGCCGCGAGGCGAGTTCCTCGTAGTTGGGCTCGGGCACGATCACGACCGCGTCGGAGCCGGTCGCCAGGAACGAGCCGGCGTCGGCGGCCATGCCGGGCAGCCATTCCTGCACGAGGCCGTCGGCGTAATAGACGATGTTGGGCGTGTTGCGGCCGAAGGTGCCGAGCCGCGCGTGTCCGCCGGCATGCCGATGGGCCTCGCGCACGAGGCCCGGGAGGGCGTTGGCTCTGGCCAGCCATCCCGCCGCCGGTCCGACGGCAAGCGCCGTGAACGCGAGGCTCGTCGCCGCGAAGATGAACAGCGGCTCGAGCCTGCTGCGGCGGGCCGTCACGAAGCACGCGATCGCTCCCACCACCGGCACGAGGCCGATGATGGCAGCCGGCGCACCGCCCGTGAGGCCGAAGAACGTCGCGGCGATCACCGTGGCCGACGTGGCGAGGCCGCCGAAGGCGAGCCATCCCAGGCCGGACGCGAGCCAGCCGGGATGCGGCCAGCGTGCGCGCCCGGCCGCGTCCGCCGCGAGGGCGGCCACGAGCAGGGCTGCCGCGGGATACGCCGGCATGATGTAGTTCGGGAGTTTCGTCGCTGCCGCGGAGAAGGCGCCGACCCAGACGGCCATCCACAGGAGGGCGAGCGACAGGGCCAACGCAACGGGCTGCGTGAGCGTCCGCTTCCAGAGCTGCCGGCCGGCCACGACCACCGCCAGCGGCAGGAAGCACGACCACGGGAAGAATCCGACGAGTAGTCCCAGCGGGTGATAGAGCACGCCGCCACCGTGCTTCTCCATAGGCGCGGCGAAGCGACCGACGTTGTGGATGAAGAAGAATCCGGCTGGCCACGCACCGGCTGTTCGCAGGCCCACCGCCACGTACCACGGAGCTGCGACGGCGAGCATCGCGAGCGTGACCGTCACGAGCCGTGTGGCCCGCAGCGTGTCGAGCACTGCCGTGCAGGCGAGGCGGAAGAGGCCGCCGAGGTTCGGTTCCGCGCCGTGTTTCAGCCGCCGCTGCAGTTCGACGCCCCAGACCCATGGCAGCACCACCGCGAGGGGCCCCACGAACCCGATCGGCCCCTTGCAGAGCACGGCCAGGCCCATGAGACCGCCGACAAGCGCGGCGCGCGTGGAGGTGAGGCGGCCGGCGGCCGGGGCTCCCGGGGACGGCAGGAATGCCTCGGCGACGAGCACGGTCGCCCAGGTCGTGAGCGCGGTGAGGATCGCGTCGGGAGTGGCCGCGTGCGATTCGACCGCGACGAGCAGGCAGCCCACGTAGGCGAATGCTGCGAGCATGCCCGCCAGCGGGCTGAACCATCGCGTACCGGCCCGGAAGAGCGCGAGCGCCGCGAGCACAGTGGCCACGGCGGAGGGCAGGCGCGCCGCGATCTCCGAGGTGCCGAAGAGCCCGAAGCAGGCGGCCATGCACCAGTGCATGAGCACCGGCTTGTCGACGGCGAGCGTGCCGTTGTAGTTCGGCACGACCCAGTCGCCGGTCTCGAGCATCGTGCGTGCGATCGCCGCGAAGCGAGGCTCGTCCTCGTCCCAGAAGGGCGTCGGCCAGAAGCCGACGGCGACGGTCACGATCGAGGCGACGAGCACGACGGCGAGCGGGTGACGGGGCTGCATGGAAAATGGTTCCGGGGTGGCGGCGTCGGGAGTGCTACGAATCGTCAGGGTGCGAGGGCCAGGGATGCCCCGGAGTCCGGGGGCGGACCGAGCACCACGTAGTGACGATCAGAAAGCGTGGGGATTCTCGCGAGGACGGTGCAGTCGGCCGGCAACTCCGCCCGCACGAGGTGTTCGTGACGGCTGTCGATCACGAGCCGCGCCTGCGGATGGCTGGCAAGATGACGGGCCGCGTCGGTCGGCGTGTCGAGCTTCGCGACCGCCGTGTCGGCGTAATACACGAGGCTCGGCGGCACGTTCCAGAAGCAGGCCCAGGGGCCGGTGCCACCTGCGGCGAGATGCGTGACATGCTCGCGCATGCTCTGCCCGCGGCTGATGCAGTGCGTCGCCACGCCCGCCAGGAGCGTGACCGCGAGGCACGCCGACACCGCGAGCGCCCCGATCGCCCGCGCAGGGGCGCCGGCGGCGTCGTGTCTCCACGCGACGATGGCGCCGGTGATCGGCACGAGCCCGACAAGGCCGATCCATTCGTTGCCCGGCGAGAAGAGCCGTGCGGCGACGGGCAGCCCGACGCCGAGTGCCAGGCCCCCGAGCCCGAGCGACGCCCAGGCGATCCGCATCACGATCGTGCGGGCCCGGGCTGGATCGCGGCCCAGGAACGGGAACGACACGACGCCGCTGGACCAGTCGACGAGAAACAGCGCCGTCGCGAGGGCCAACGCCGGATAAGCGGGCCAGATGTAGCCGGGGAGTTTCGTGCCCGCGCAGGAGAATGCACCAATCCATGTGGCTGCCCAGCAGGCGAGCAGCGCGACACCAGGCCGGTTGGGGTGATTCGAGCGCGGGTGCAGGCTCGTGGCCGCATGAGCCACCATCGCCACGAGCACGATCGACCAGGGAAAGAGGCCGATGGCGACCACGCACGGATAGTAGAAGAGCGATCCGGCGTGGCCTTCCATCGGCGCGGCGAACCGGCCCACGTTGTGGACGAGGAAGAATCCCCGCAGCCATTCACCGTCGGTGCGATGGGCCACCACGGCATACCACGGCAGCGCCACGGCGAACGCCGTGCCGATCACGACGGGCAGGCGCAGGCCGCCGACGGCCGCGGCCCACGTGGAACTGATTCCGGCCCGCGTCTGCCACGCGGCGAACATCACGAAGGATGCCAGTGGCAGGACGACGCCGACAGGTCCCTTGGCGAGGGCTGCGAGGCCGCAGGCGGCTCCGACGCCGACCGCCGCGGCCGGGCCGAGGCTCTTCGTGCCCCCGGCCGTGCCATACACGAAAAGCCAGAGGGTGAGCGTCGTGCAAAATACGAGCGGCGCATCGGGGGTGGCAGCGCGGCCGCCGACGGCCGTCCAGACGCATGTCGCCATGGCCACGCCGCCCACGAAGCCGGCCGTCGGCCCGATGAGCCGGCAGCCGATGTGCCACGTCAGGAGGCACGTGCCGATCGTGAGCAGGGCAGAGCCGATGCGGGCACCGGTTTCATTTCGCCCGCAGACGGCGAAGCCCGCGATCTGCACCCAGTTGGCGAGCGGCGGCTTCTCCACCCGCAGGCGGCCGTTGAACGTGGGCACGAGCCAGTCGCCTGAGTCGAGCATCGCCAGCGAGCAGGCGGCATTCTTCGGCTCGTCGTCGTCCCAGAGGGCGGGACCGCCGAGGTTCACCAGGAGTGCGCAGGCCGCTGCCGCGACGATCAGCGGGGCATGCAGACGGGAATGCATCACGCGTGTGCGCCTCGTTTGGCCGGCTGACACTCGGACCTGGACGGCCGCGGGTCGGCGGCCTGGAAACGGGTCGGGAGACTAGGGGGCTGCCCGCCGGCGGTCAAGGCGTTCCCATCGTGCGGAAGTCGTTGTTTCCCACGGGGTTCAGGCCGGTTGACCAGTGCCGGAGGACGGGTATGTTCAGGCGGTCCGCACGGTCCGAATTCAGGGACGAACCGACTCTAGGGAACGACCGGGAGAGAGCCCCTTGGCAGATGACGACAAACTGGACGGCGAGGGAACGCCGGGGGACGGCGCAGCCGGGGACGACGGCACGTTACGCGACATTTCGGGCGGGCGGCTGATCGAGCTGCCGATCGAGCAGGAGCTCAAGGACAGCTACCTGACGTACGCGATGAGCGTGATCGTCAGCCGGGCCCTGCCCGACGTGCGCGATGGGCTCAAGCCGTCGCAGCGGCGGATCCTGGTGGCGATGAACGACCTGAATCTCTCCCCCGGCGCCTCACGCGTGAAGTGCGCCAAGATCTCCGGCGACACCAGCGGCAACTACCACCCACACGGCGAGAGCGTGATCTATCCCACGCTCGTCCGCATGGCCCAGGAATGGAACATGCGGCACGTGCT
>JBAXUY010000111.1:0-9766 GCA_037129475.1 Planctomycetia bacterium
CGTGCCGTTCCGTGAAGCATCCCTCGAGCATGCCTCCCTTCGGCTCCGAATGTGGCTTGTTATCACCTGCCCTACCGTCCAGTGACGGAGTACAGCGAGCGAGAACGACCTCGATTCCTACAGCAAGCTTTCGAGCAGGAGCCGCATCTTGCGGAGCTCGGCCACCTGGTCGACGCCTTCGAGCGGAGGCAGGTGGGCGCAGAGGGCACGCTTGTAGCCGACGCGGTTCAGCTGGTTCACGACCTTGCCGTACTCCACGTCGCCCTGGCCGATCCGCACCTGGAAGGTGTCGGGCTTCGTGTCGCGGAGATGGACGTGGCAGACGTACTTGAGGATCGACTCCCACGACGCCGGCTTCTTGTGGGCGAAGATGAAGTGGCTGGGGTCGAGCGTCACCCCGAGGCCGGGCACGTTGCGGCACAGCGAGGCCGTCGTCTCGGCGTCCTGCGTCATCCGGCCGGCGGTCGTCTTCACGCCCACGACCGCGCCGAGGCCCGAGGCGATCCCCACCATTTTTCGCAGTCGCTCGATCTCGCCGTTGAAGGGCGTGCCCAACTCCGAGGAATCGACCACGATCGTGACCACGCCCAGCGACTTGGCCAGTTTGCAGCAGGCAGTGAAGCGGTCGTAGAGCTCGGGGGTTTCAGGGGCGGAGAACGACACGGCCACGGGCCGCAGCCGCTGCAGGTCGCTGCACGCGGCGATCGCCGCCTCTGGGTCGGCGGCCACACCGGCCGGCGTGAGATGCGCGCCGTGCTCGTGGATGTCGAGCTCGACCGCCGTGAATTCCAGTTCCGCAAGTCGCTCCATCGCCTTCGCCAGGGGGAGATCCGGAAAACACTCGGTGCTCACGCATACAATCACGTCGTCACACTCCTCGGCCGAAAGGTCGCTTGTCGAAGCCCAGAAGGTAGCGGCCCGGCGAAAAAACTGGCAACATGCCCGCAACGCACGGGCGCCTTTCACGAAAACGAAGAGAGCGAAGCATGGAGATCGAACGGACGCTGCAGCCTGCCACCCGCCCATTTTCCGACGCGCCGCCCGTCACACGGGTGATCCTCGAGCAGGGGAGCGTGTGGGGCCGATGGGGCACGCGGATCGCCTGGACGATCGCCGGCATCTCCGTGCTGGCGGCCCTCGCGAGTGCCGGGGCGAGTGCGCAGTATTTTCAGACCGACTCGAAGGTCGTGGAAAAGTACCACTCGCTCGCGAAGTTCGCGCCGGCGAAGGTGGCGATCGTCGACGTGGCCGGGGCGATCATGGGGGGCGACGGGTTCGCCCGCTGGCAGCTCGACCGGATCGAAGCCGACGAGAGCGTGAAGGCGATCGTGCTGCGGGTCGACTCGCCCGGCGGCACCGTGAGCGGCAGCGACGAGATCCACTATCGGCTGGAGGCGCTCGCCAAAAAGCGTGACCTGCCCGTCGTGGTGAGCATGGGCGGGATCGCGGCGAGCGGCGGCTACTACGTGGCGATGGCCAACGGGGGCCGCGACGACGTGATCTTCGCCGAGCCGGCCACGCTCACGGGGTCGATCGGCGTGATCATCCCTCACTTCGACCTCTCGAAGATGCTCAAGAAGCTCGACGTGGCCGACGATTCGGTGGCGAGCGGCCCGCTCAAGGAGATGCTCAGCCCCACGAAGGAACGCACGCCGGAGCTCGCCGCCCGCGAGCGGAAGATCCTCCAGGGGCTCGTCGACGACATGTTCGTGCGGTTCAAGGAGATCGTGAAGGGGGGCCGGCCGAAGCTCGACGACGAGGCCGTCGCGAAGGTCGCCACCGGGCAGATCTTCACGGCGAAGCAGGCACAGGAGGCCGGGCTCGTCGACAAGATCGGGTTTCTCGAAGATGCCGTCGACCGGGCCGTCGAGCTCGCCGGCCTCACGAAGGACACGGCGCGCGTGGTGCGCTACTCGCGGCAGAAGGGCCTCGTGGACGAACTGTTCGGCGGCGCGTCGCCGGGCGCACGGCTCTCGCTCGAGGCGCTCGCCGAGTGGACGACGCCGCGGGCCTGGTATCTGTGCAGCTGGTGGCCGGCGCTCGTGACGAGTAAGTAGCGACGGGCCTCCAGGCCTGTCGTGTCCTCCGTTCAATCCGGCGTCAGGCTCCCGTATTCCTGATGTTCAGGCGACTGCCACGACGCTCCTGCCGAGGGCGGCCACGGCAGTGTGATCGGCCGCCGTGAGGTGGCGACCGAGGGCGCGGGTGAGCGCGAGGCGGCACCACACGTCGGCGGCCATGATGGCGCGGTCGCACGCCGTGGCGTCGGCGCCGTGAGCCACCGCGAGGACGCTCGCGAGATCGCGCACGCGCGATGAGAGGGCGCCGATCTCGAGCTGCCGCTCGGCGAGCGACCGGCCGTGGCGGCGGATCGCCCGATCGATCACGACTGCGACACTGGACAGTTCGCGCCGGGCCCGGCGGGCGTGGGCCCGCAGATCACCGTCGAGAATCACGCCGTCGTGGTCGCCGGGGGCGAACGTGCCGGCGCGCCAGGCGAGCCAGCCCGCGGCACGGGCAATCGCCGTCGTACCGGCCGCACGAGATGCCAGCGGATGGTGCTTCGTGAGACCCTTGAAGAGCGCGAGGCCGAGCAGGTCGCTCTCCCCCTCGTAGACCGTGACGGCGAAGTGGTCGTGGAACGAGTCGCCGAGCGGATGGCCGACGAGGAACGCCCGGCCGCCGTGGATGCCGAGCGCGTCGATCGCGCTCTCGCGGACGCACTCGCCGGCGACGATCTTCGCCGTGAGCGCCTCGAGTTCGCCGCTGCCGCCCGCAGCGATGCTCGCGGCGGCCCAGGCCGAAAGCGCGTCGCAGGCAGCGATCCGAGCTGCGATCCGCCCGAGCCGCCCCTGCACGAGATCGCGCGCCGCGATCGGCTCTCCCCAGGTGTGGCGGCGCAGCGCGTGGTCGCGGGCCTGCGCGAGCAGGATGCGGAGCGTGCCGGCGGCCTGCGCGGCGAGCGTGATCCGGCCGCGGTTGAGGCCGTGCCAGATGATCCGCATCGCATCGGGGCCGTCGCGGCCGGCGGGCGCAGCGAGCAGGTCGGCCGCGGCGATCGGGAAGTGGTCGAATTCGAGCGCGGCGTTGTGGGCGTGCTTGAGCGGATGGAGGGCGTAGGGCCGCAGGCGGAACGACGGTGTGTCGGCGTCGGGCAGCCGTACGAGTGCGACCACCGGTCGGCCGTCGAGGCGGGCGAGCAGTTTCACGAGCCGGCCGTGCGTGGCTCCGGTGATGAACATCTTCGTGCCGCTCACGACGAGCCCCGCGGCCGTGCGGTCGATCGTCGTGGAGATGGCCGAGAGATCGCAGCCGGCGTCGGGTTCCGTCGCCCCGAAGATCGAGAGCGGCCGGCCCTCCGCGAGGCCCGGCAGATGCCGCGCCTGCTGCTCTGCTGAGCCGAAGGCCACGAGCGCCGAGACGGCACCGATCGACGAGTGCACCGAGAGCAGACCGGCGGCCGTCGGCACGCGGGCGGCAACATGCGTGATCGCCCGAGTGAGCTCCCCCAACGAAGCGCCCGTGCCGCCGAAGGTTTCGGGAACGGCGAGCCCCCACAGGCCCGCGTCTCCGAGGGCGGCTTCGGCGGTCGCCGTGAAGATGCCGGCGGGGGGCGGCGGTGCGTCGGCGAGTGGCGCCGACGGAAGTGAGGAGGATCGCGGTTCGTAGAGCATCCCCTCGCTCCGCAGCGTATCGATCGCGGTATCGGCCTGCTCGAGGACCGCCGCCACCGCGTCGGAAAGCGGAGCCGCCGCCGTGGCGCCGGCGGCCGCGAACCCGCCCTCGCCGCCGCGCCACACCGCGAGTGCGAGCGGCTGGAAGGAGTGAGCGGGGCGTCCGACAGCAAGCGTGCGAGGGACCTCTCGGCCCACAGGCACGGCAGCCATCCACGATGGTGGCTCGGCTGCGGCAGCTGCGGAGAGCACGTATGAAAAATGGTCGGTGATCGCGTCCCGCTTGAGCTTGAAGGCCGCCGTGGCCTCGCCGTGCGCGGCGTCGAACGGCCGCGGCACGAACACGGCCCGCCGCACCCGCCACGCCCGCGGCAGCGCCGCCTGCCGCGCGGCGATGCGCCGCGCGAGCCAGCGCAGGAGTCGCGGATGGGCAAGCGCCTGCCCACGACCGAAGACCCGCAGGCCCAGCCGCTGCACCGCCGTCCGCACCACGGCCGGATCCGGCACCACGAGCGCCACGGGGGCCGCGAGGCCCCGGCCGAGCACGCAGACCTGGGCCACCGCAGGGTCTTCCGCGAGGGCGCGCTCCACCTCGGCGGGCGGAACCTTCGCACCGGTCGAGAGCGCGAACGTATCCACCGCGCGGCCGGTGATCACGAGATGTCCTGCCTCGTCGAGCCTGCCCAGGTCGCCGGTCGCGAGCCAACCGTCGGTCGTGGCAGGGGTGGCATCGGCATGCCCCGGTTCGATCACTCCGATCGCCACGCTCGGCGTGCGCACGAGCACGTGGCCGCGACCGTCGAAGCGGACGTCGAGGCCGGGCAGCGGCGGACCGACGGTGCCGGGCCGCGCGATCCGGGGGTTTGCCAGCGCGACGACGGGCCCTGCCTCGGCGAGCCCGTAGCCCTGCACGAGCGGCACGCCGCCGGCAGCGAACTGCGTTGCCGTGCGGGCCTTGAGCGGCGCACCGCCCGACACGCACACGCGCACCGCGCCGCCGAGCGCGGCGGGCAGGTCGGTGATCCGCCCCGCCGCGACCGCAGCGGCCATCCGCTCGAAGAACACCGGCACGCCGAGGATCACGGTGGGCGCGGTTGCGCGGCAGGCGTCGAGCACCTGCCGCCGATCACCGACGACGACGAGCGTGCCGCCGCGGACGAGCGCCGTGTAGAGATCGCCGACCCGCGCGTAGGCGTGGCTCAACGGCAGCCACGAGAGCCGCACGTCGCGCGGATCGTCGAGGAACACGCCCGCCGAGGCGGCCGCGTTCCACGCGAGGGCGCGCTGGCAGTGAACGACCGCCCGCGGCTGGCCGGTGGTGCCCGACGACAGGAAGATCGCCGCCGGGGCGTCGGGGTCGCACGCCGCCGCACGGGCGCCGACCGCGGCAGTCAGCTCGGCATCGTCGACCTGCCGTGCGTGGGGCCCGGCGGCCGGCGGCGGCACGATGATCTCCGCGCCCGACGCGACCCCGCGGACAGACCGGCCACCGGTGGCGACGAGCCCACGCGGTACGAGCCAATCGAGCTGCGCCCTGAGGAGCGCGACCGGTTCGTCGTCATGAAGCGCCACGTGGACGATGCCCGAGAGCAGGCACGCGAGATCGACGACGATCCACTCCACTGCGTGCGGCCCGACGTGCGCGAGCCGGTCGCCGGAGCCGAGCCCGGCAGCCTCGAGCACGCGGGCGTAGTCGAGGGCGGCGCCGACGAGCCCGCCCCACGAGACCGTTTCCATGGCCCCGTCGCGCCACGTGATGACCGCCGGCCGGTCGCACGCGTCGGCCGCCCGCCCGCTGAGCAGCTCCACGAGCGAGGCCGGCGTGAGTGCGGCGGCCGCGACGGGCGCCGGTGACGGGGCGATGCTCATGACTCCACCCGTTCGAAGAGGACGGCGATCCCCTGCCCCAGGCCGATGCACATCGTCGCGAGGCCGAGCCGCTTCCCGTCGGTCGCAAGCGCGTGCAGCAGCGTGGTCGCGATCCGGGCCCCGGACGCGCCGAGCGGATGGCCGATCGCGAGCGACCCGCCCCGGACGTTGACCCGCGCCCGATCGAACCGCAGCGCGTCGATGCAGTGGATGGCCTGCGCGGCGAAGGCCTCGTTGAGCTCAACGAGGTCGATGTCGGCAAGGGCGATGCCCGTGCGAGCGAGCAGTTTAAGCGTGGCGGCGATCGGGCCGGTGCCCATCGCCGCGGGGGCGACGCCGGCGACGGCCGTGGCCACGATCCGCGCGAGCGGCACGAGCCCCTGCCGGGCGGCCTCCGCCTCCTGCATCACCACGAGCGCCGCCGCGCCGTCGCTCACCGGCGCACTCGTGGCCGCCGTCACGGTGCCGAGCTTCGGCAGAAACGCCGGCTCGAGCACCGCCATCGCCTCGAGGCTCGTGTCGCCGCGGATCGACTGGTCGCGGGTCGCCGCGACGAGGCCGCCGGCCTCGTCGTGCCCGAGCACCGTCACGAGCTCGTCGTCGAACAGGCCCGCGTCGGCGGCCGCCGACGCCTTGCGGTGGCTGTCGAGTGCGTAGGCCTCCTGCGCCTGCCGCGAGATGCGATGCGCGGCGGCGAGGTGCTCGGCCGTGAGGCCCATCGACAGCATGCCTTTGCTCGAGCGGGCATGAACCTGGGGGTGGATGTCGATTGCCGAATCCATCGGCAGATGCTGCATGTGCTCGACCCCCCCGACCACGTGCACGTTTTCCGCACCGGCTGCGATCGCCTGCGCGGCCCGGGCGATCGCCTCGAGCCCCGAGCCGCAAAGTCGGTTGACCGTCGTGCCTGCCGCCGAAAACGGCAGCCCCGCCAGAAGCGCGGCGGTGCGGGCCGCGTTGCCGCCGAGCTCGCCGCGCTGCTGGGTGACGCCGAGGATCACGTCGTCGATCGTGGCGGGATCGACGCCGCTCCGCTCGACCGCCGCGCGGATCACGGCGGCGGCGAGTTCATCGCCCCGGACATGGCGAAACAGCCCGCGCTCGGCGTGGGCCCGGCCGATCACCGTGCGGCAGCAGGCGACCACGACGGGCGTGGCGTCGGGAGAGCGGCGGGGCGTGCTCATGCCGGCACCTCCGCCGTGAAGCGGCTGCCCGTGCGGGCGACGTCGAGCAATCGCGGCGTGGGGTGCATCCGCACGCCGAGATCGGCGAGCGGTTCGAGCCGGCGGACGATCTCGGCGGCGCCGAGCGAGTCGGCCCACGCGAGCACGCCACCGCGAAACGCCGGGAACCCGAGCGCATGGATCACGGCGAGATCGATGTCGCGGCCGTCGCGCACGATCTCCTCGTCGAGCACGCGCGTGGCCTCGAGCACGACCGGCAGGAGCAGGCGATCGGCGATCATGCGGTCGGTCGTCTCGCGGGCGGGCAGTGCGTACGCCGCCACGAGCGCCGGCACGCCCTCGTCGGGGCGGGTGGGCTTCGCCTGTTGGCCGGCGTTCGCGTCATACACGTAGAAGCCCGCGCCGGTTTTGCGGCCGAGGCGGCCCGACTTCACGAGCGCCGGGATCACGGGCGACGCCTCGATGCGGTCGCCGTAGGCGTCGTCGAGGACGAGGCCCGCGTAGAACGCCGTATCGAGGCCGATCATGTCGTAGAGCTCGAGCGGGCCCATCGGCATTCCGAACGCCCGGGCCACGCGGTCGATGCGCCGGGGATCGATTCCCTCGCGGAGCATCTCGACCGATTCGTGGAGATACGGCATCAACAGTCGGTTCACGAGGAATCCGGGGCTGTCGCGGACGACGACGGGGCACTTGCCGAGCCGCTTGGCGTGGGCCACGGCGGTGGCGATCGTGGCGTCGCTCGTGGCGGGCCCACGGACCACCTCGACGAGCGTCATGCGGCGCACCGGATTGAAGAAGTGCATGCCGCAGAACCGGGCAGGCTGTTCGAGCGCGGAGGCGAGCTTGGCGATCGGGTTGGTGGACGTGTTGGTCGCGATGACGGTGTCGGGGCCGACCGCTCGCTCGATCTCGGCGAGCACCTCCCGCTTGACGTCGGTGCGCTCGAGTACGCTCTCGATCACGAGGTCGGCGGTGGTGAGTGCGGACATGTGCGTGGCGGTGCGGAGGCGCCCGGCGAGGCCGAGCGCCTGGGCGGGAGCCGTGCGCTTCGTCGCCCGGTCCCAGGCGGCCTCGTCGAGGATCCCCGCGACGCTGCGTTCGAGCGCCTCGGCGCTGACGTCGACGAGCGTCGTGCCGAAGCCGTGCCGGAGGTGGCTGGCGGCGATGCCCGCCCCCATGATCCCGGCGCCGACGACGGCCGGATGCTCGATGTGCGTGGCCGGCATCTCGTCGGCATCCGCATCGGTGTCGACGCGGCCCACACCCGGGTCGCGCCGGTTGCGCTCGCCGAGTCGGAAGACCCTGACGAGCTGGCGAGAGACGTCACTCGTCGCAAGCTGCGCGAAGGCGGCCGATTCGAGCCGGCCCGCCGTGGCCAGGTCGGCCTCGGCACCGGCGAGGATCGTCTGCAGGATCACGGCGGGGGCGGGATAGTGTCCGCCGGTGCGGCCGAGGATCACGGCCGCCATCACGGCCTCGAGGAACGCCCGCTCCTCGGTCGCGAGCACGACCGGCTCCGCCAGGCGACGGCGACGGGCGCGGTGTGCGGCCCGCGCGATCTCGTGTTCGAGGAGCCGGCGGGCCGATTCGAGGGCTTCGTCGGCGGGCACGCACGCATCGACGATCCCCATTCGCCGTGCCGCTTCGCCATCGACGGGCTCGCCTCCGGCGGCAAACTCGACGGCCGGACCAGGGCCGATCAGCCGTGCGAGCCGCACCGTGCCGCCCCAGCCGGGGAGCAGACCGAGCTTCACTTCGGGCAGCCCGAGCGATGTGTGCGCCGCCGTCGTGGCGATCCGATAGTCGCACGCCAGCGCGAGCTCCAAGCCGCCGCCGAGGCAGGCCCCGTCGATCACCGCCACGCTGGGCCAGGGGGCGGCCGAGAGCCGGCCGAAGAGGTCGCGGCCGGCCGTGCAGAGGTGTTCGATCTCGGCCGGGCTCTTCGCGGGAAGTGCCTCCAGCCGGGCGATGTCCGCCCCGGCGAAGAACGACCCTTCGAGGCTGGAGCAGACCACGACGCCGCGGGGCGCGGATCCGCGATCGAGGCTGTCGAGGGCGGCGGCCAGGTCGCGCACGACCTGCTCGGTGATCACGTTCTGGCGGTGGCCGGGAACGAGAAATGACACCAGCGCGATGCCGTCGGCGTGGCGGTCGACGGTGACGGTGGAGAATTCCCTGCCTGCGGCCGGCATCGAGCTGATTCCGTCTCGTGCGTATCCCGGGCGGTTCGCTTGCCTGGATCGGGAAAACCGCTAGTGTATCGGCAGTTTTCCCGGACCCCAGTCCGGGCAGTTCCACACGGAGGGCAGGGTCGGCCATGAAGCATGCCACCACGATGACCGAGCGGCACGATGCGGCCGGAACGGAGTCGGTACCCGGGTTCGCCGTCCAGACATGCATCTGGATCGCCCTGGTCGCGATCGGCGTGTGCGGTCGCCTCTGGCAGCCCGGCTGGAACGTGACGCCGATGGCGGGCGTGGCGCTCGCCGCCGGTGCCGTGTTCCCCAACCCGCTCGTGGCGGCGAGTGTGCCGCTCGTGTCGCTGGCGCTCGGCAACCTCGTGCTGCCCGGCTACGGGAGCCTCGTGATGGCGGCGGTGGTCTATGCCGCGACGGCCTGGCCGGTGCTCCTGGGCCGCCTCGTCGTGATCAGCGACGGGCCGAGGTCGGTCCGCTGGGTTGCCGCGGCCGGCAGTGCGCTTGCGAGTTCGCTCGCGTTCTTCGTCACCACGAACCTCGTCCACTGGTGGCTGTCGAGCGACTATCCGCACACGGCCGCCGGCCTCGTGGCGTGCTACGTGGCCGCGCTGCCCTTCTACCGTTGGATGCCCGTGGGTGACGTCGCCTGGACCGCAGTGATCATCGCCGTCATGTCGGCAGTCATCGCAGCCCTGCGGACATCCCGCGGCACGGTGGCGGCTTGACTGGCCGCCCCCATGCCTCAGAATGCAGGGGTGTTCGCTTCGGTTGGTGATCCACGCCGCGGGAATGGCGGAATTGGCAGACGCGCCAGGTTGAGGGCCTGGTGGTAGTAATA
>JBAXUY010000112.1:0-9650 GCA_037129475.1 Planctomycetia bacterium
GCTCCGCTGGTCAAATACGCCGGCTCAACGGTAGGGGTAACCCCTCGCCTCCCGTATGTGGGGACAGACCTCCAGGTCTGTCCATCCGACAGGCCTGGAGGCCTGTCGCTACGGTTGGGGAGGCTTCGGGCTCCCCGTGTCCCAGGAGCCGGCGTAGCTGACCAGCGCAGGCAGGATGCCGGAGCGCAGGCAGGTCCGAGTGAGCCGTAGCCTGGAGGGCGAAGGCGAACGTCCGGCGATGGGATATGGGGAGCTCGAAGCCGGCGCTATCCGTGATGAACGCATTTCGGCCTGTTCGGGGATTGCCTGCTCGCCGTAGAGTCAGAGCGTCCCGGGAAGGATCCTACCTATGGCTCGCGGCCGCTGGCCTTTCGTGCTCGTCGCCTGCGCGCTGCCCTGTGCATCCTCGGCGCAGCTGCCTACCGATGACGGTCAGGTCTATCGCACCTACGACATCGCGCCGTTCGTGAAACAGAACGGCCCGGGCAGCCAAAAGCACGTCGTCGACTGGGTGCTGCAGGACACGGGCTACGCGAGTTGGCACGGCGACGTGGCTGCGTCGCTCTCCGCCGACGAGTCGCAGCTCAGGTGCTACCACACGCCCGCGATGCAGACACGGGTCGCGGAGATCGCGGCGCGGTTCACGGGCGACGCCGCGGCGCCCCATCGGTTCTCGATCCGCGTTCTCGGCGTGGGCAGTCCGTCGTGGCGGAATGATGCGCGGGCCCTTCTCGATCCGATCACGGCGGCGACGCCCGGGGTGCAGGCCTGGATCATGGCCCGTGAGGAGGCGGCGATGCTCGTCGCCATGCTGCGGCGCCGCGGCGACTGCCAGGAGTTGCCGACCGGGGCTGTGCTCGCCGGCAACGGGTTGCCGGCCGTGTTGTCGGGAGGCAGGAAGCGGCCGTATGTCCAGGACGTGGTGCCCCGGCCCGACGCGCCGCCCGGGTGGCGGACGCTCGGGGCCAGTTGCGACGAGGGAATGACGATCGACGTGCAGCCGCTCCTGTCGCGCGACGGCACTGCGGTCGAGGCCGTGCTGCGGTGCCGGATCGATCAGATCGAGCGGATGGCGCCGGTCGCCGTGACGGTGCCCACGCCCGACCGGCAGCGGGTGCAGGTCGAGGTGCCGCAGATGTCGGCGGTGCGGGTCGGGGAGCGGTTCCGCTGGCCGGCGAATCAGGTGCTCGTCGTGGGGTTGGGGTTGGTGCCGTGGCCGGTTCCCGGGCAGAATGCCGCCGGCTCAGCCTCCCTGCTCACCGACGCGAAACGCACCGACGTGGTCGTGGTGGTGGAGCCGCGGCTCGGCACCACGCCATAATGGCGTTCTTTGCACGACCCCGTCAGGAACAATCGATCATGGGTTTCACGCCGGAGCGACGCGTTGTCATCACGGGAATGGGCGTGGTTTGTCCGCTCGGCCTGACGCCCGAGGCGCTCTGGGAGGGGCTCGCCGCGGGACGCAGCGCCGTGGGGCCACTGCAGCTGTTTCCGCCGGACGGGCTGCCCTTGCGGCATGCGGCGGAAGCCCGCGACTTCACGGGCGAGATCGAGAACTTCGGTCCGCTCGACGGCGAGCGAAAGAAGGCGATCCGCAAGGGTTTGAAGGTGATGTGCCGCGAAAGCCAGATGGCCGTGGCGGCCGCCCAACGGGCGCTGCACGACTGCGGGATCACGCCGGAGCAGCATCGGCCTGAACGCTTCGGGTGCGTGTTCGGCTCGGACTACATGCTCACGTTGCCCGAGGACTTCACCGCCGGGGTGGCGGCCTGCCGGGCTGCCGACGGCACGTTCGCGTTCGACCGCTGGGCTGCCGATGGGATGCCGCTTTTGAATCCTCTCTGGCTGCTCAAGTATCTGCCGAACATGCCCGCCAGCCATATCGCCATCTACAACGATCTCCAGGGCCCGAGCAACTCCGTCACGCTTCGCGAGTCCAGCGGCCATCTGGCGATCGGAGAGGCCACGATGACGATCCAGCGCGGGGCGGCCGACGCCATGCTGGCCGGCGCGACGGGCACCCGCGTGCATCCGATGAAGACGGTGCATGCACTCCAGAGCGAGCAGGTGGCGATGGGCGACGGCGATCCGGCCCGGTGGAGCCGGCCGTTCGACCGCGGCCGCAAGGGGATGGTGCTCGGCGAAGGGGCTGCGGTGCTGGTGCTCGAGGAGTTGGAGCACGCCCGTGGTCGCGGGGCCCGCATCTACGGTGAGATCGTCGGGCATGCCGCCCGGCACGCGAGCGATGCCGCCGGAGTCGGCCTGCGCCGACGAGCCCTGGGGCTGGCGATGCGCCGGGCGCTCGACATGGCCGGAGCTGCGGCCGAGCGGATCGGCCATGTCCATGCCCATGGGCTGAGCACGATTACGGGCGACCGTGAAGAGGCCGCCGCCATCGGCGATGCCTTGGGCGCGGCCGCCGCCACGGTGCCGCTCGTCGCAGCCAAGAGTCACTTCGGGAACCTCGGGGCAGGCAGCGGCGTGGTCGAATGCATCGCGAGCGTCCTGTCGCTGCGACACCGTGCGCTGTTCCCGCTGCTCAACCATGAATCGGCCGACCCCGAGTGCCCGATCCGCCCGGCTCGGAGCGGCGATCCGGCGGGCGAGGTGTTCATCTCGTCGGCCGTGACTCCCCAGGGGCAGGCCGGATCTGTCGTGATCCGCGGCTGGGACTTGGGCGCCTGAGGCACCCCTGGGCTGCTTGACAGTCCGTCGCAGGTGCAATACCTTTCACAGGTTGCGTCGAGTTCGATTGGCTGCTGGTTCACGGATACGCTTCCAAGCCTTCCCTCGGGGAGGCTGCGGCGCCCAGGTTGTCTATGGCGTCGGTTCGCCGGCATGCCATGGGTTTCGACTGCACGCCGACAGGCCCGCGAAGCGACCTCCGAGACCCCCATGAAGCCAGAAGAAATCCTCCGCATCGTCGACGCGATCCATCGCGACAAGAACATCGACAAGGAGATCGTGTTTCAGGCGATCGAGTCGGCGCTCGTCACGGCGCTGCAGCGGCAGTATGGCGAGGATGCGCAGATCAGCATCTCGATCGACCGCGCTGACGGAAAGGTGACCGGCAGCCGTGACGGCGTGGAGCTCGACACGCAGGAGCTGTCGGGGCGCATCGGTGCGCAGACCGCCAAGCAGGTGATCATCCAGAAGATCCGCGAGGCGGAGCGTGATGCGATCCACGATGAATTCGAAGAGCAGATCGGCCAGATGGTGTCGGGCGTGGTCGCCCGGTTCGAGGGCGCGACGGCCACGGTCACGCTCGGCGCCACTGAGGCGATTTTGCCGCGCAGTGAGCAGATTCCTGGCGAGAGCTACCATCCCAACGAACGGATTCGGGCCACGATCTTCGAGGTGCGCAAGGTCGGCAGCCGGGTGAAGATCATCCTCTCCCGCATCCGCCCTCAGCTCGTGCAGCGGCTCTTCGAGCAGGAGATTCCGGAGATCGCCGACGGCGTGATCGAGATTCGCGCGATCTCGCGCGAGCCGGGGTATCGCAGCAAGGTGGCGGTCATCAGTTCGGATTCACGGGTTGATTGCGTGGGTGCGTGCGTTGGCGTGCGCGGCAACCGTATCAAGAACATCGTCGAGGAACTCGGCGGCGAGCGGATCGACATCGTCCGCTGGAGCGACGACCTGCAGGTGCTCGTCCCCAACGCGCTGCAGCCGGCCGAGGTCGACGAGGTGATCCTGTGCCAGATGCTCGGTCGCGGAATCGTGCTCGTGCGCGAGGATCAGCTGTCGCTCGCCATCGGCCGCCGCGGTCAAAACGTGCGTCTCGCCAGCAAGCTCTGCGGCTGGGACATCGAGATTATGACCCGCGAGGAGCTCGATCAGCAGATCGAGCGGGCCGTCACCGGGTTCTCGTCGATCGAAGGCCTCGACGAGTCGGTCGCGGAGCGGCTCGTCGGCGAGGGCTTCCTTTCGTATGACGACCTGTCGGTG
Organism: Planctomycetia bacterium; assembly: GCA_037129475.1. Taxonomy (GTDB): domain Bacteria; phylum Planctomycetota; class Planctomycetia; order Pirellulales; family UBA1268; genus RGVT01. The sequence goes on from JBAXUY010000112.1 coordinate 3,949, forward strand.
ATCGAGCCGGACGATCTCATGGAGATGGGCGGGCTGTCGGCGGAGCAGGTCGACGCGATCGTCGCCGAGGCGGAGCGGCGGGCCCAGTTGGCCGAAGTGGCCGCAGCCGACGAACGGCGGAAGCAGCGGGAGCAGGAGCGGATCGACAAGGCCACGGCCGAGGCCGATGCGGCAGAGGCCGCGGCGAAGCAGGTCGCTGGCGAAGTGGATACAGTGCCTTCCGGAGGGGGCTCGGTCCCCGACGGTGGTGTCTGATGGTCGAGGGACGCGGCGGGCGGTGGTTTGATGGCGAGGTTGGTGGCGGCAAAGATGAACAACCTGACTCACACGGTGAGATGAGGGTGGCGTGGCGGTTCGCATCTACACACTGGCGAAGGAACTCAAGATCGACAGCAAGGAGCTGGTCGACTTGTGCACCCGCGCCGGTATTCAAGACAAGGGGTCGGCGCTCGCGAGCATGAGCGACGAAGAGGTCGCCAAGCTCAGGGAGTTCATCGCCTCGAAGTCCCGCCCTGCCCCGCCGGCCGCCAGCGCCCCCCCGAAGGTCGCCGCTCCGGTGCGGCCGGCGGCCCCGACGACACTCAAGCGAGAGGACTACATCGCACCGGCCGGTGTCGCTCGTGGCAAGCCGCCCGAGTTGCCCGCCGGCCAGGAGCCGGTTCCCGCGGCGCCGAAGCCGGCGGCTGCCGATGCGCGGCCGCGGCCCGCCGGCCTGCGACCGCTCGCGCCCGGTGGACAGCGGCCGGGCGGCGACGGCCCCAAGCCGGTGCCCCGCCCGGCGTTCAAGCTCGCGCCGCTTCCCGCCGCCTCGCGGCCGGCGCCCCTGGCGCGCGGCTCGCAGGAGCCGGCGGCCCAAAAGCCCGACGTGAAATTGCCGCTCGATGCGATCCGCAGCGCGAAGGCCGGCGGTGCGAAGCCGCTCGCCGATCACATGCGGAAGCACGAACAGCGCCAGGCTGAAGCGGCCCGGCTGCGAACCGGCACCGGCGGACCGCCGCTACGGGGTGGCGTGCGGGGCGGGATGGCGCCCGTGCCTCCCCCGATGGAGCCGGGCGTGCGCCCGCGTCGGACGCCGGGCAAGTCGCAGCCCGGCGGTGGTGACGATCTGTTGGGCGGCCGCGAGGCGCGGCAACTCAACCGCAAGCGACCGGCCGGCCGTGGCCCGATGGGCGACGATGACGACGGCCTGCGGCGGCGTCGCGGTCCCCGGCAACGACGCGGATCGTCGGTGTCGACCGCCGCCCCGCGCAAGACGAACGCGTCCATTCAGGTGCCATGCACGGTGCGGGCCTTCTCGGAAGCGATCGGACTGCCCGCCAGCGAAGTCCTCAAGAAACTCCTCAGCTTCGGCATGGAGTCGATGCCGAGCATGGGCGCGATGCTCGACCGCGACACCGTCGAACTCCTGGCCGCCGAATTGGGCGTGGAGCTCGACGTCAAGACCGCGGAAGACCTCGAAAAGGAACTGCTCGCCGGCTTCGATGCCATCGACGAGGATCCCGGGCTGCGGCAGCCGCGGGCGCCGGTGGTCACGTTCCTCGGCCACGTCGACCACGGCAAGACGTCGCTGCTCGATCGCATCCTGAGCAGCAACGTGGCTGCCCGGGAAAGCGGCGGCATCACGCAGCACATGCGGGCTTATTCCGTGCAGCGGAACGGCCATCCGATTACGTTCGTCGATACGCCCGGGCACGAGGCCTTCACGCAGATGCGGGCCCGCGGTGCCAACGTGACCGACTGCGCCGTGCTCGTCGTGGCCGCCGACGACGGGCTGATGCCGCAGACCGAGGAGGCGATCAGTCATGCCAAGGCTGCGGGCGTGCCGATCGTCGTGGCGATCAACAAGATCGACCTTCCCGGTGCCGACGTGCAGAAGGTCTACCAGCAGTTGGCGGCCAATGAACTCCTGCCGACCGAGTGGGGTGGCGAGACCGAGGTCGTGAAGACCAGCGCGGTCACGGGCGAGGGCATCGAACAGCTCCTCGACACGCTGCTGACCATCGCCGAATTGCACGACCTGCGGTCGAACCCGGACCGGGCGGCCGCGGGCGTCTGCCTCGACGCGTCGATCCACGAGGGGCGCGGCGTCATGGCGTGTCTGCTCGTGCAGAAGGGCACGCTGCGGGTGGGCGATGCGGTCGTCTGCGGCGAGGCGAGCGGCCACGTGAAGTCGATGATGGACACCACGTCCAAGAGGAAGGTCACCGAAGCCGGCCCTGCGTTCCCCGTGTTCGTGAGCGGGCTCGACACGCCGCCGGGTGCCGGCGACCGTTTCCAGGTGGTGGAGTCGATCGCGATGGCCCGGGAGGTCGCCCTCAAGCGGAGCGACATCCGTCGGCACAGCAGCCTCATCAGCGCCCCGGTCCACGTGACGCTCGAAAACCTCCATGACCGGCTCGGGGCGGAGAAGGCTCCGACGCTGAACCTGATCCTTCGTGCCGACGTGCGCGGTTCGATCGAGGCGATCCTCAAGGAACTGCAGAAGCTCGAGCACCCCGAGGTGAAGATCCGCGTCCTGCAGGCCACCGTCGGTGGTGTCACCGAGGCCGACGTGGCGCTCGCCGACGCATCCGACGCGGTGATCATTGCGTTCAACGTCGTGCCCGATGAGCGGGCTCGGGGGCTCGCCGAGGAGCGAGGCGTGCAGGTGCGCCGGTACGAGATCATCTACCAGGTGACCGACGACTTGAAGAACGCTCTCGAGGGCATGCTTTCCCCGGAGAAGCGCGAGGCCGAGCTCGGCCGGGCGGTCGTTCAGCGGACGTTCTCGATCAGCCGGCTCGGAGTGATCGCCGGCTGCCGCGTGATCGGCGGCGTGATCGCCCGCAATGCACGGCTCCGGATCATTCGCGACAGCCGGGTGATCGGTGATTACGGGATCGACTCGCTCAAGCGCGAGAAGGACGACGCCCGTGAGGTGCGTGACGGTCTGGAGTGCGGCATCAAGCTGGCCGGGTTCAACGACGTCAAGGAGGGCGACATCCTCGAGTGCTACCGGATCGAGGAAGTCGCACGGACGCTCTCGTGAGCACGCGACGACAGCTCAAGGCGGCCGAGGCGGTGCGGGAGGTGGTCAGCATGGCCATTCTCACGCAGGTGCGTGATCCGCGGGTTCAGGGCGTGACGGTGACGGGCGTCGAAGTGGCGCCCGACATGCGAAGCGCCGTCGTCCACGTGTCGGTGATGGGCAGCCAGGCGAAGGAGGAGCTCGCGCTCCGCGGCCTTGCGAGTTCAGCCGGATTCCTTCAGGCCCAGATCGCCGAACGAATCGACACCAGGTATGTCCCACGGCTCACGTTCAAGGCCGACGCGGGCGTCAAACGTTCCATCGAAATGGCCCGGGTGCTCGGTGAGGTGCTGCCGGCGACGGCCACCGGGGTCGAGCAGCAGGACGATTCACAGGGAGAGGCATGAGCACGTCGAAAAGCCAGCAACCGAACCGGCAGCAACTGATCGCGAAGATGCACAAGGCGCTTCGCGCCCAGTACAAGCCGGTCGTTCCGAACACCACCCGGCCGATGTTGGAGCAGGTGTTGTATGCCTGTTGCCTGGAGAACGCGCCGTATGACGTCGCGGAGAAGGCCCTTGCGCGACTGCTCCACGGATATTTCGATCTCAACGAGGTGCGGGTGACCACGGTGGTCGAGCTGGGCGAAACGCTCCACGACCTGCCCGATCCCGCCCGCGCTGCGCTCGCGTTGCGGCGGGTGCTGCAGAGCGTGTTCGAGTCGAGTTACGCCTTCACGCTGGAGAATGCCAAGAAGCATTCGATCGCCCACGGCCTGAAGACGCTGGAGCACCTGCACGGAGCGACGCCGTTCGTCGTGCACTTCGTGGCCTCGACCGCGCTCGGCGGTCACTTCGTGCCTCTCGATCAGGGAGCACTTGCGGCCCTCTACCTCGCGGGCATCATTTCCCGGGAGGAGTATGATTCCGGCAAGGTGGCGGGGCTCGACCGCTTCATCGCGAAGAAGGTGGGAATCGAGTTCGCGTCGCTGCTCCACCAATTCGGCGTCGACATCTTGGGCAACCTCCACGGCACGAGCGTGAAAAAGGTGCTGCAGGCTGTGAATCCCGCCGCGAAGGATCGGTTCCCGAAGCGCGGCGAGCCGCTGCCGCCACCGATCCCGCCGCCCCCTCCGGTGGGCAAACAGGCACAGAAGGCCGCCGATGCCGCCCGGTCGGCAGCAGAGGAACACCGCCCGGCAGGCCCGCAGGCGGCCGCCCGCCCGGCCGGCAAGACGCCGCTGCCCCCGCCCGGGTCCGGACCCAAGCGCACGGCCGACGGCAAACCGATTCCGGGGTCGAAGCCCGGCCCGAAGCCGTTCGTTGTCAAGCCGAATGCGGCCAAGCCGATCACGATCAAGCCGCAGGCCGAGGCCGCACCGCCGGTGAAGCCCGAACCAAAGAAGACCCCCGCCGCGAAGAAGCCGGCCAAGCCCGACGCTGCGGCCCACAAGAAGGAAGACAAGAGCCTGCGCCGCCCCGTCGCCGCCAAGTCGAAGGGGGGCAAGGTGGCGGGCAAGTCGGCAGGCGGCTCGCGTCACTCTGCGCAGCTCGCGCGGCGGAAGCCCCGGTAGGAGACGACGCTCGACGCGACATCGACCATGGCAGGGCATTCCCACTGGGCGAACATCGCCCGCAAGAAGTCGCTGATCGATGCCAAGCGGGGCAAGCTCTGGAGCAAGCTCGCGAAGGCGATCATCGTGGCCGCGAAGCACGGGGGACCCGATCCCGACGCGAACCTGCGCCTCCGGTATGCGATCGACGCCGCCAAGGCGGTGAGCATGCCGAAGGACAACATCCAGCGGGCGATCAAGACGGGCACCGGCGAGCTCAAGGGGGGCGATCTCGAGGAGTCGATCTACGAGGGCTACGGCGCCGGTGGCGTGGCCGTGATGTGCGAGATCCTCACCGACAACAAGAACCGTACCGCCCCCGAGATCCGCAAGATCTTCGAACTGAGCGGCGGCAAACTCGGTGGCACCGGCTGCGTGGCGTACCTCTTCGAGCGGAAGGGCGTGGTGCGCGTGCCGCAGACGGCGTGCAGTGAAGACCGCCTCATGGAGATCGCGCTCGAGGCCGGCGCCGACGACGTGAAACTCGGCGGCGACAAGTGGGAGGTGACCAGCGAACCGCAGTCGATGGCGGCCGTCATCGACGCCATCACGGCCGCCGGCCTCGCCGTCGACTCCAACGAGATCGTGCGCATCCCGACGAACTCGGTCGATGTCGACGACGTGGAGACGGCCCGCAAGGTGCTCGCCCTCGTGGAGAAGCTCGACGACCACGACGACGTCCAGAGCGTCTCGGCCAACTTCAACATCCCCGACGAAGCCCTGGCCCAGATCTCCTGACCGCCTCTGCGTGGGGCATCGTTCCGCTCTCCTCGCCTTTCTTGCCCAAGCCAGCTCTGAGCTGCCGATATTCCATCGCTGGGTAACAGGGCAGGTGTTAACAGCCCGCATTCGGAGCCGAAGGGAGGCATGCTCGAGGGATGCTTCACGGGACGGCACGGCATCCTGCCGTCCGTTCCTTGGCCGACCTCCGTCGGCTGGTGCTTACCCGGCCCTCCAGGCCTGGCGCTGTTTCGTCCTCAACGACTCCCTGCGTCTGCGCGTGCCCACCTTCCCGACTCCGCCGAAAGTGCTGAGCGCTGTAGCGACAGGCCTCCAGGCCTGTCGATCGACAGAGCTGGAGCT
>JBAXUY010000113.1:0-9576 GCA_037129475.1 Planctomycetia bacterium
CGTGGGTGGTGGACGACCCGAAGATCTACTTCGTGAAGCGGCCGCAAATGGCGACATCGCGCCCCGACGCCCGGAAGTGATGGAACACCGGCTCGATTGACCACCCGACCCGTGCCGGACGGCCGGATTCCGAGGCCGCGCGTGAACAAGATTGCCGTCAGGGCAATCCTGGCGGGGTCGGACGGCGGCGGAAACTCGACGCGTCGTAGCGGTCGTGCCGGCTTCCGCGGTGGAAAATGGCCAAAATCCCTGGGGAAATAGATTGAACCGGGGTCAGGGCTGGGTATCGTCGGCGGGTGGAGGTGGAAGCCGCCGGCATGGGCCGGTGGCATTCCCGCCGCCGACACCCCGTGGAATCGCCCGGCATGGCCCTCGCCCATCATCCAGACCCCGAAGAAGTCGACTGCCTCCTGCGGAACGCCGAACTGCGGGACGCCATCGAACCCTACCTCGACGAAGCCGTCTTCGAGATCGATTTCCGGCTCCTCCCCACGCCGGTGGAGAATCGGTTCCTGGAGTCGATGCTCGCGTGGGAACAGGCACCGCTCGTGCCGATCGCCCGCTGGTTCGACCCGCCGCTCGCCATGCAACCGGCCTGCACGCTCGACGACGAGCAGGTGTACGAGCGGCTCTGGCAGGTGATCGAGCGGCTGTATGAAAAACGGGTGGTGCTCGACCATACCGATCACCTCTCCGACCGCGACCTGTATGCGTTGATCCGCCGCGACATCCTGCCGGCGGCCGTCAAGCGGGTCGACCTGCCCGACAATTACTTTCACTGGGACTGCAGCGCGAGCGACGCCGAGGACATGACCGCCTGGCTCACGTACTATGCGACCGAGCAGGAGCGGGAGGAGTGGCGGCTCGATGAGGGCCGCGATCCGCCGCCCCGCCAGGTGCCCGCCCACCCCCGGACGTTGCCCGCGGCCCCGGTCTGATCCCGAAGCGGCGGCGGGATTTTCACCGCGCGGCGAAAATCTCCCCGTCGACGAGCCGTGGCCGCATGCCGCGAATCACGATGCTCCCGCGGAAACCGGCATTTCGACGCCCCTGCGAATGTGACGGCAGGCGGCACGCCGATTGCGGGGCATGGCACCATCGCCAGTGCCTCGGCCTTCGGAACCCTTCATGCTCGCGCGCCGGTCGTTTCTGCATCGCCGCTTCCCCGCCCCGACCGCCGAGCCGAAGGCCTTTACGCTCGTCGAGCTGCTGGTCGTGATCGCGATCATCGGCGGGCTCGTGGGGTTGCTCCTGCCCGCGGTGCAGGGCGCGCGGGAATCGGCCCGGCGGTCGTCGTGTTCGAGCAACTTGAGGCAAGTCGCGCTGGCGTTCGCGAACTACGAGAGTGCGACCAAGATGCTGCCGCCGAACAAGCGGCTCTTCAGCGGCTCGATCGCCAGTTGCGAGCCGAAAATGGCCCACCGCAGCTGGGCGCCGGACGTGCTGCCCTTCATCGAGGAGGCGAACCTCATGGCGAACTACAACCCGTCGCAAAACTGGTGGGAAAACGCCGATGGCTCCGCTCCCAACGGCGGCACCGCCGGCGTCCTCGACGCGCCTGTGACCGGCAACCGCGCACTCGTGCGGAGTCGGTTGAGCGTGATGCAATGCGCGTCGTCGCCATCGCCCAATCGGATTCAGGACAAGATCGAGAACCCTCGCAAGACCGGAGCATGCGGCGACTTCTTTCTGGTCGCCGGAACGGGAACCACCTTCAACGCGTCGGCATCGCTCCCCGCCGGTACCGTGGCCGCGGGACCGGGTGCGACCGAGGAGTGGAGGAACTGCGGCACGGGCGCCACACGGCCACGGTCCACCCTCGCCAAGATCACCGACGGCACGTCGAAGACGATCCTGCTCGCGGAGTGTGCGGGTCGCGAGGATGTGTGGCGCGAGCGGACGCGCTTCGCGGCCAACGCGGACAATGCCGCGGGCGCCGCCTGTGCACGGGCCCAAGGGGGTGCGTGGGCGACGAACGACAATTCCCACGCCTTCGGCGAGAAGACCGCCGGGTGGTGCGCGACGTCGACGGGCAGTCCGACGTCGGGTGCGATCCCCACGTCGCTGATGCGGGTGAACGGGTCCAACGAGAATGGCTGGCTGCTGTATGGCTTCCATCCGGGCGGCGCCAACATCGCCATGGCGGACGGCGCCGTGCAGTTCGTGTCGGAGGCCACGGCTGTCCAGATCCTCGGCGAACTCGCAACCCGGGCCGGCGGCGAAGCGTCCGCGCCGCCGTGATGGTCGTCCGGCGCGTTGTCGGCCCACGCCCTATACTTCCCGGCGGAGGTGCCCCATGAATCCATTCCATCGAGTTGCCCGCGCTTGCGTCGCGATCGCCATCGCCTGCCTGACCACCAGCGCCCCGGCCGCCGACACCGCCGCGATCAAGGCGGCGATCGAGCGGGGCTCGCAATACCTGATCGAGCGGGGCCAGGCCGAGGACGGCAGCTTTTCGTCACAGGCCGGGCCCGCCGTGACGGCGATCGCGGTCACGGCGCTGGCGCAGAGCGGCACGCCCGCCGACGACCCGGCCGTGAAGAAGGGCCTCGACTACCTCCTCAAGTTCCGGAACACCGACGGCGGCATCCACACGCCCGATTCGAAGGTGGCCAACTACGAGACGTCGATCGCGATCATGGCGCTGGCCGCCTGCAACTACGGCGGCCGCTACGCCAAGGAGCTTCAGGCGGCCGAGGCGTACCTGAAGGGCATCCAGTGGGATGACGCGGAGGGCAAGACGGCCGACGATCCTGCGTACGGCGGCGCCGGCTACGGCGGCAAGGGTCGCCCCGATCTCTCCAACACCGCCTTCATGATCGAGGCCCTGCGGAGCGTCGGCACGAGCCAGAACGACCCGGCCATCCAGCGGGCCCTGGCGTTCGTGTCGCGCACGCAAAACCTCGAGGGGCCGCACAACACGCTTCCGCATCCCGCGAAAAATCCCGACGGCGGTTTCTACTACACGCCCGCCAACGGGGGCGAGAGCCAGGCGGGCACGCTGCCCAACGGGGGCCTGCGGAGCTACGGCTCGATGACCTACGCCGGGCTCAAGAGCATGATCTTCGCGGGGCTCACGAAGAGCGACCCGCGCGTGAAGGCCGCGGTCGCCTGGCTGCGGAAGCACTACACGTTCGCCGAGAACCCCGGTCTCGGCGACGCGGGCCTCTACTACTACTTCCACACCGCCGCCAAGGCGCTCGACGTGCTCGGCGAAGACCGGTTCACCGACGGCGAGGGGCAATCGCACGACTGGCGGACCGAACTCTCCGCCACGATTCTCGCCGCGCAGAAGCCCGACGGCTCGTGGGTCAACGAGAACAATCGGTGGATGGAGGGCGACCCGAACCTCGTCACCGCCTACGCCCTCCTCGCCCTCTCCTACTGCACCCCGTAGGACAGGCTTCAGCCTGCCTTTGCGTCATTCGTTCACGGCTCAACGTGCCCAATCCGGCTCGGGGTTGCCCCATACCGTCTCGCCGGACACTCACTCCAGCCATCCTGGCTTCCGCTCGCTCGGATCTGCCTGCGCTGCGGCATCCTGCCTGCGCTGGTCAGATACGCCGGCTCAACGGTAGGGGCAACCCCTCCCCTCTTCCTTTCCAGTTGAGGAGGCTTCGGGCTCCCCGTGTCCCAGGAGCAGGCGTATGCAGACAAGCGCAGCCATGGATGGCGAAGCGCAGTCGGAGTCGAGTGAGCGGAGGCCTGGAGGGCCGCAGCGAACGTCCAGCGACGGGATATGGGGAGCCCGAAGCCGGCGCGCCCAACGAGGCGAACGTCAAGCGAGAGGTGCCGGGCAGTCACGAGCCGGCGCGCGCGTTGAAACCGAAGGTCGCCCTACTCCTTCAGATCGAAGAGCCGCTTCAAGGCGTCGAGGAGGCCGTGCGGGGGACCCGAGCGGCTCTCGTTGCGGAGCGACGCGAGCGGCGAGTGGAGCATCTTCGCGGCATAGCGCTCGAAGGCCTGGCGGATCTCGGCGCGGGCTGCGTCGTCGAGCGACGGCACCCGGCGGAAGAGCCGCTCCAGTTCGATGTCGCCCGTCTCCGACCACCCGGCCCGCAGCCGCTCGATCACCGGCGCCGTCGAGCGGTGGTGGAGGTCGCCCATGAACCGGCGGGTCTCTTCGTCGACGATCGCGAGGGCCCCTGGCATCTCGCGCTGCCGGCTGCGTCGGTTGGCTTCGCAGGCGGCGCCCAAATCGTCGATCGAATAGAGCCATACTCCCGGCCGTTCTCCGATCACGGGCTCGAAGTCGCGGGGGAGCGCGAGATCGAGAACCAGCAGTGGCCGGCCCTCGCGCCCCGTCTCGGCCCTGGCGAAGAGGTCGGCCGTCACGACGGGTTCGCTCGCCCCCGTCGTGCTCACGACAAGGTCGGCTGCCGCGAGTTCGGCGACGAGATCGTCGTACCGGCCGGGGCGGCCGCCCAGCCGGGCGGCGAGCCGATCGGCGCGATCGGCAGTGCGGTTGACCACGACGATGTCGCGGGCGCCCGCTTCGCGCAGGTAGCGGAGCGTCTCGTGGGCCATCTTGCCGGCGCCGATGACGAGCACCCGCTTGTCGTCGAAGCGCTCGAAAACGCCGCGGGCGAAGTCGGCCACGGCCACGCTGGGGATCGAGAGCCGCTCGCGGCCGAGCGCCGTTTCGCTCGCCACGCGCTTCGCCGTCCGCAGGGCCGCCTGGAACATGCCGGCGGTGAGGGGGCCGGCCGTCTCCGACCGCTGCGCCAGCGCCCAGGCCTGCTTCACCTGGGCCACGATCTGCGGTTCGCCGAGCACCATGCTGTCGAGACCCGATGCGACGCTGAACAGGTGCCGCACGACCGCCTCGTCACTCTGACGGGCCAGCACCGGGGCCAGGACCGCCGCGTCGATCCCGCGGCACTCGGCGAGGAACGACACGAGCTGCTCGGCCGGCGGCGGCACGGCGGCCTCCTCGCCGGCCGTGTACAGCTCCACGCGGTTGCAGGTGGACAGGAGCACGACCTCGCGCCCGGGAAACCGTGTGCGAAATCGGCACAGGGCCTCGGCCGCCTGCTCGGCGGAAAACGCGAGCCGCTCCCGCAGAGCCAGCGGCACGGTGCGGTGTGTGCCTCCCACGAAGGCGAGGGTCATGGCGCGGCCTCGCTGGTGGTGGCCGCGTGCGTCGGGGGCACGCCGTGTCGGGTGGTTCCGAGCAGCCCCCAGAGGATCGACGCGGTGAGCACCGCGAAGCTCGCGAGCGACAGCCACGCGGTCACCCGCGCCGCCTGGGGCCGCCGCGCGAGCGCCCGGGTCGCGACCGCCGCCGCCACGAGCCAGGCGACGAGCATCCCCATGCGGAGCACGACGGGATCATTCCACGGCACCGTTTCGAGGAGGCCGCGCTGCCGGTTCACCGCGTTGAGCACGAGCCCCGACACAAAGCCCGCCGCGGCGGTCCAGGCGGCGATCCAGGCGGCCCGTCCGGTGGCCGTGGCGAGCAGTTCGAGGCTCGGCAGCCGCAGGCCCTGCGCGGGAGTGCGCTTCCGTGTCAGCCGCGAGGCCTGGATGAGCCACATGAGCCCCGCCACGGCGCCACCGGCCACGGCCACGCTCGCCGCGAGATTGAACGAGCCGTGGATCGCCCCCCAGACCTGCGTGGCCGGACTCTGTGGAAACGGTGCCCGGCTCGACAACTGCGCCGCGCCGACGAGCCCGAGCACCACGGGGAGGAGAAACAGGCCCACCTGCGTGCGCGGATTGGCGACGAGCAGCCAGAGATAGCCGCCCGCCAGGAGCCACGCAGCGAGCAGGTACCAGTCGAACGCGCTCGACAGCGGGACGGCCGGTTCGTTCGCCGCCCGCCAGGCGAGAAAGAGCGTGTGGGCAAGAAATCCCGCCGTCGCGAAGCCGACGAGCAGCGCCCCCCGCAGGCCCGAGCGGAACAGCGGCCGGGACGCCTCGCACGCCAGCGCCACGAGATAGCTCGCCGCGAAGCAGACGACGGAGATCCCGGAGATGAATTCGGTCATCGGACGGTGGGCAGCACGCGGAGGCGAAGGTCACCGTCGCAATTGTAGTTCACCGGCAGCACCCGGCCGGGTCGACGAGGTCCGTGGCTATACTCTCGCCCATGCCCGACGCCCGTGCCAGCCTGGTGACCGACGCCGCCGCGACCACGGCCGAACGCCGTCGGCAGGCGCTCATGATGCGGGCCTGCCGTCTCGAGCCGGTGGAGCGGACGCCCGTCTGGCTCATGCGGCAGGCCGGGCGGTACCTTCCCGAATACCGCGCCGTCAGGGAGAAGGTCGGGTTCCTCGAGCTCTGCAAGAACCCGAGCCTGTCGGCCGAGGTGATGATCGCGACCGTCAATCGGCTGGGTGTCGACGCGGCGATCATCTTCAGCGACCTGCTGCCGATTCTCGAGCCCATGGGGATGGATCTCGAGTTCGCGGCCGGCGAGGGGCCCGTGATCCACAACCCGATCCGTTCGGCCGCGGACGTGGGCCGGCTCGAAGAACTCGACGATCTCGACCGGCTCGGCTTCGTGATGGACGTGGTGCGGGCCACCAGGGCGGGCCTCGACGATTCGATCCCGGTGATCGGGTTCGCCGGCGCACCGTTCACGCTCGCGAGCTACTGCGTGGAGGGAGGCGGCAGCAAGGCCTGGCTCCACACGAAGTCGCTCATGTATCGCCACGAGACGGCCTGGCACGATCTCATGGGGCGGCTGGCCCGGGCCGTGAGCCGCTACCTCGTGGCCCAGTTCGAGGCGGGAGCGCAGATCGTGCAGCTGTTCGACAGCTGGGTGGGCTGCCTCGGGCCCGCCGACTACCGCCGCTACGTGCTCCCACACAGCCGGGCGGCGATCGCCGAGGCGGCGCGGCACGGACCCGTGATCCACTTCGCGACGGGCAACCCGGCGCTGCTGCCGCTCCTGCGCGAGGCGGGTGGCAACGTGATCGGCATCGACTGGCGGATCGACCTCGACGACGCCTGGCGGGCCGTCGGCCACGACCGCGCCGTCCAGGGCAACCTCGACCCCGCCGTGCTGCTTGCCGACGGCGAAACGGTCCGCCGGCGCGCGCGTGAAATCCTGGCCCAAGCCGCGGGGAGACCGGGCCACATCTTCAACCTCGGCCATGGCGTGCTGCCGCAGACCCCGGTCGAGAACGTGCTCGAACTCATCGCGGCGGTCAAGAACGCGTAGCCGGCCCTCGCCAATGGCACCCCCCGTGGGGTACAACAGCGTGTTGCGCGCCGCAGACGCCCTCGGCGTCGAGCGCCCGTGCGCAACCCACCATCCGAGGGTTTCCGCACGGCATGACGAGTCTCGAAAAGCGGTTGTTCCATCTCTTTGAAAAGCGCGACATCGCGGCCGCGCGGGCTGCCAAGGCGGTGCGGATCTCCTGCCCGCGGGTGGGACAGGTGCGGTCGAGCGTCACCGACGACACGGGGGAGACGCACGACGTCCTGCTCGAACTCTCCGCCGGTCGTCGCGGCGGCATGACGCTCGAGAGCCGCAGCACGAGTCCGCGCGGACGGAGCGGCAAGCCCTGCACGGCGCTGGCCGCCACGCTTCTCGAGGTCGATCGTCGCGGCCTGTTTTCGAGCATCCACGACCACACGCCGGTTTCGCTCGAGGTCGTGGCGGCGGACGACGCCGAGGGGGTCGTGGACGACAGCGGCGCCGGCGACGACACGGTCGAATCCGGCGACGCCACGGTGTCGGACGATGTCGACATCGCGGCGTCGAGGGCGGCGCTGCGCGTCAACGCCGCGGCGGCCACGGCGGTCGCACGGCGCGGCGCGGCCCGACTGCCGGCCTGGGCGGTCGACCTCGAGGAACGGCGCCGGCTCGTCGAACCGGCGGTGCGAGCCGAGGCGCTGGAGCTCGTCGATGGCCGCCGGTCGACCGGCGCGCTCGTTTTTCTTCTCGACGTCACCGCGTCGAGCGACGCGCGGGCGGCCGTGCTCCTGCCGTGCCGGATGCAGGTCGACGTCGCCGGCAATGCGACGGGACGTCCGCAGCCGGTCGTGATCGGCCCCGATGCCGACGTCGCGTTCGAAACGCTCGACCAGCGGGAGCGGGCGATCCTCGCCGAGCTCGTGGGAACCGCGGCGATCGGCACGACCGGCGGCGTCGAGGCGATCGAACATCGCACGATCGCCAGGATTGCCGTCAGCCCGCAGGCGGCGCCGGCGCATCTGTCGCTGCTCTGCGAGACGGGCCGCCTGCTCGTGCAGCCCGAGCCCCGCCGGGCACCCGAGACGGTGATCCCGATGACGTGGGACGGCGGCCGTCCCTGGGAGTTCGCGCTCGTGCTCGAGCCGGACGACGTGGTGAGCTACAAGGCGGAGACGCTCGACGAGGTCGGGGGGGAGCCGCGGCCGCCGCGTCGGCCCGCCAAGGCGACGCTGCGCGGGATGCTCGTGCGCGGCAGCCAGCGCAAGGACCTCAAGGAGCCGCGGGCGATCCTGCGGTCGGGGCTCGTCGTGTTCGCCGACCGCCTCGCGCGAGTGAGCGTCGGAGGCGACGGCTGGGGGGCCCCGGTGCGGTGGCTCGAACAGTTCGAGCGACGCGGCCCGATCGAGCTGGCAGGCAGCCAGACCGACGGTCTCATCGAGCGGCTCGCGACGCTCGCCGAGGTGCCGCGGCTCGAGTTGCCCGCCTGGACCGGTTGGCGGATCGAGTCGGGCCCGCCGCGCCCGAAACTCGTGCTCGACGACACGCCGGCCATCGACCTCGAGGCGGACGAGCCGGCCGAGCCGCGCCGCGCAGGCAGGCGCCGGGCGGTGCCGCGCGTGCAACTCGCCGGTCGGATCTGGTTCGACTACGGAGTCATGCAGATCGCCGCCGACGATCCGGCCGGTGGAGCGGCCGATCCGGCCCGTCGCGTGCTCGTGCGCCGCGACCGCACCGCCGAGCGGGCGGCGCTCTCGATGCTGCCACGGTACGGTGTGGTGGCGCCGCGCCGCGGTGACGACGGCGGCGAGGCCCCGACGCATCACGTGGAGATCCCCCGCGCCCGGCTCGATGCTTCGGTCGCGCAGCTCGCTGCCGAGGGCTGGGCTGTCGAGGTCGCGGGCCGGCGCTACCGCCCCGCCGGCAGCGTGGCGTGGAATGTGACCAGCGGCATCGACTGGTTCGAACTATCGGGCAGCATCGACTTTGACGGCGTCGTGGCGGAGATGCCGGCGCTGCTCGAGGCGCTCGCCAAGGGAGAGCGGGCCGTCGCCCTCCCCGACGGCTCGGTCGGCATCCTGCCCGAGGGATTCGCCGAAAGCTTCGAGCCGATGATGGCGCTGGCGGAGAAGCACGACGGCCGCCTGCGCTACGGTCGCATCCAGGTGGCGCTGCTCGACGCCCTCCTCGCCGGGCAGCCCCGATCGCGCGTCGACGAGGCATTCGAGACGATCCGCGAGGAGCTCGCCCGCGGAGAGCGGCCGGAGGCGGAGCCGGAGCCTGCCGGATTCACGGGCACCCTCCGGCACTACCAGCGGGAGGGGCTCGGGTGGCTCGCGTTTCTCGAACGGACGGGGCTCGGTGGCTGTCTGGCCGACGACATGGGCCTCGGCAAGACGATCCAGGTGCTCGCCATGCTCGTGCGGCGGCAG
>JBAXUY010000114.1:0-9497 GCA_037129475.1 Planctomycetia bacterium
GGCCGGTGCTCCTGAAACTCGACGCCGACTACGTGCTGAATCCGTACTACGCCTTCTGCGCGAGCCACCCGCTGCCGGAGCAGGCCTTCTTCACCGGCCACTGGCGGCACCGGGGACCGTTCACCGAATATCTCAACGGACTCATCTGCGTGAGGGCAGACGACTGGCGTCGCGTGCACGGCTACAACGAACGCCTTGAAGGCTATGGCTGGGAGGATGACGATTTCTACTCGCGGCTCGAGGCGTCTGGTGTGCAACGCCGGATCCTCCCCCCCGAACCTGCCACCGCGTTTCACATCCCGCACGAGCACGACGAACGCGTGCGTCATTACGACGACAAAGACCTCCAGCGAGCCCACCAGCACAATCGAGCCCTGGCTGCCCAGACGGCCTACACGCAACGACGGTTCACCTGGGAGCTTTCGCCCGTGGCCACGCGGGTGCGGAGGGCCACCAAACGCCCGGATGGCACGACCTGACGCGGGCTACTCGGCGGTGATCCGGAAGACGCCCTGCCCGGTGGCAGACGACGTGAGTGCATAAACGTTGCCCGCCTCGTCCCGGCCAAAGCCGAAGATCGGCAGGCCGTTCCACGGAACCGATTTGTTTTCGATCCGACCGTCCGGCTGCTGCCAGAGCGCCCACATCCGTCCTGAGACGTGGTCGCCATAGAGATAGCCGCCTTCGAGCGCCGGCACGGTGGAGCCGCGCACGACAAAACCTCCCGTGATCGACTTCCCGATGCCGTGGTCGTACTCCCACACCGGATCGATCATGCCTGCTCCTGCAGCCACTCTGCCGAAGGCACTCGTGCCCTCTTTGAGGCTCCACCCGTAGTTGCCCCCCTTCTCGACCACGTCGATCTCCTCGGTGAGATGCTGGCCGACGTCGGCGGCCCAGAGCCGCCCAGTCTCGTGGTCGAACGCGATCTGCCAGGGATTGCGAAACCCGGAGGCAAAGATCTCGGGCCGCGCGTGCTCATGGCCGACGAATGGATTGTCGGAGGGCACTGCGTAGGCTCTGCCCGGATCACGGCGATCGACATCGATGCGCAACACCTTGCCGAGCCACGTATCGAGGTCCTGCCCGGCGGCCAGCGGGTCATTGGCACCGCCGCCGTCGCCCAGGCCCACGTACAGCATGCCGTCACCGCCGAACGCGATCGACCCGCCGTTGTGGTTCGGAAAGGGCTGTTCGATGGAGAGGAGCACCTCTTCACTCGCCGGATCGGCACCGTCGCGATCGGTCGCACGCATGCGAAATCGCGATATCCGCTCGGTCCGCTTCGAATCGCCGCGGACACAGTAGCAGACGAAAAACTCGCCCGTCTCGCGAAACCTCGGGTGGAGTGCGAGGCCGAGGAGCCCCTCTTCGTTTTCCTTGCCCCACGGGGCCGTGCGCTCGCGGAGATCGAGGAACAGCCGCGCCCGGTTCGCTCCCGGTTCCCCGGCGGGCGCGACGACGTGGATCATGCCGGCCTGATCGAGCACGAATACCCTGCCCGATCCGTCGCCGGCGTGCGTGACGAGCAGCGGCCGCAGCGGAGTCGCCGCCGTGCCGTCGTCGGCCTGCGGTGACCAGCCCTCCCACTCGAGCCCGGGAAACGCGGGCACCGCACGCACTGGTACGGTACCATCGTCGAGCACTGCGAGCGGCTCGCCCGTGGGCGGCAGACGGCGAACCTTGATCGAGCGAAATGCCACCTCATCGCCGTGATCCTGCAAACAGACGTGGCCCTGGTCGGCACGGCCGAAATTCGGGTACAGGGCGAATTTGCTTTTCGCGACGCGCTGGTCCCATTCAGGGCCGCCTTTTTTGAACGTGACGTACCGTACGCCGTTGATGCACACCTGCCCGGAGTCGGGTGCGACGCGCAGGGAAAGCTGGTTCCATTCGCCGGCCGGCCGCGTGGCATCCGGCTTCGCCTCGTAGAGCTGGTAAAGCCAGCCGGTCCGCTGCGCATCTCGCCCCGCGGCGTTGTCGAGAATCTGCACCTCCGGCCCGCTCATCCACGGCTTTGGTTCCGATTCGGTCACGTGGAACATCACGCCGCTGTTGCCGCCGGGCGCGATCCGGAACTCGAGTTGCAATTCGAAGCAGCCGAACGTCTCCTTCGTGACGAGATCGCCTGCGTTCGCACCCCGACGCACGAGGGCCCCATCGTCGACGACCCAGCCGGGGCCCGGTGACTCCTGCCGATAGCCGCGAAACCCGTCGGTGGAACGACCGTCGAACAGGAGGCGCCAGCCGGCACGGCGCTCCGGCTCGGTGAGCACGTTGGGCGCCTCCGTATCGGCACGTGCCGACGGTGGGGCGAATGCCAGCACGAGCGCGGCCACGGCGAGGCGGCCACCGCGAGCAGTCGGGAAACTCAGCGACACGAGAACGATCTCCACGCGGAAGCCGAGCCAACTTCCCCACTTTACCTCGTTTCAGCGCCGCCCGCACGACTGTCTCAAGTTCCCTGCCCGGTACTTCCGAAACAATCGGCAAGGAGCGCCGCGCGCAAGTGCGGCCGACCATCATGGCCGCATCGATCACCCCCGAGCCCGCCGCAGGAATGCCCGGCTGGTTCGCCAACCAGATCGCGAACCTGGGCGGGTTCGCGATGAGACGTGTCGCCGGCATCGGCGACGTGGCGATCTTCTCGTGCCAGACGCTCGGCTGGCTCTTTCTCCGCCGCCAGCGGCGCGACGTGCTCCTGCCGAACTTCTACCAGATCGGCGTGATGTCGCTCCCGGTCGTGGCCCTCACGGGCCTGTTCATCGGCATGGTGCTCGCCGTGCAGAGCTTCGCCCAGTTCAAGGCCCTCGGCCTCGAGACCCGGCTCGGCTCCGTGATCAACCTGTCGCTCGTCCGCGAACTCGGGCCCGTGCTCGCGGCCACGATGCTCGCCGGCCGCGTCGGCAGCGCCATGGCCGCGGAGCTCGGCACGATGCGGGTGACGGAGCAGATCGACGCGCTCGAGAGTATGGGTGCCAACCCGATCTACTACCTCGTGGTGCCGCGGTTCCTCGGCTGCCTCGTGCTCATCCCCACACTGACGATCATGGCCGATTTCATGGGCGTGCTTGGCGGGTATCTGTATTCGCACCTCGTCCTGGGCATCGACTATCACCACTACTGGGCCAATTCGCGGGAATACGTCGATGCGTTCGACTTCCTGATGGGCATCTTCAAGACGTTCTTTTTCGGGGCCGCGATCGCGCTGGTCAGCTGCCACCACGGGTTCCACTGCGACCACGGGGCCGAGGGCGTGGGCCGTGCGGCCACGAACGCCTTCGTCCACTCCTTCGTGCTGATCCTCGTGCTCGACCTGTTCCTGGGGATCTGGCTCAACAACGTCCATGATCTCTTCCGTCCGGAGGGGCCGCGCAAGCTGCTGTAGTCCGTGCAAGCCACCGTACCCGTCAGACCCGTCCGCCGCGAAGCTCCCGAGCAGCCCGTGCTCGCCGTCGATGCCGTCTCCGTGCGGTTCGGCCAGCAGGAGGTGCTCCGCGACATCTCGCTCGAGATTCCCACCGGCCAGACGCTCGTCGTGCTCGGCGAGAGTGGCTGCGGCAAGACGGTGCTCCTGAAGACACTGATCGGACTCGTCCGACCGACCCGCGGTGAGGTGCGGTTCGAGGGTCGACCGCTCGGCGGTCTCTCCGAACGCGAACTTGCCCAACTCCGCACCCGCTACGGCTTCGTCTTCCAAAATGCCGCCCTCTTCGACAGCCTCACGATCTCCGACAACATCGCCTTTCCGCTCCGCGAGCACACGCGGATCGGCGCCGCCGAAATCGCCGCGATCGTCGACGAGCTGCTCGCCGAAGTGGGGCTGCCGCGGTCGGCCGCCCGCAAGAAACCGGTGCAGCTCTCCGGCGGCATGCGGAAGCGGGCAGGCCTGGCCCGGGCGCTGGCCCTCGACCCGCCGGTGCTCCTCTACGACGAGCCGACCACCGGCCTCGATCCGATCATGAGCGACGTGATCAACGAATTGATCCTCAAGGTGCGGGCTCGCGACGGCGTGACGAGCGTCGTCGTGACCCACGACATGCACACCGCCCGCAAGGTCGCCGACCGCATCATCATGCTCTATCCGCTCTTCCGGCTCGCCGCCGACGAGCCACAGATCGTGTTCGACGGCACCCCGGCCGACCTCGAACGCAGCCGCGACCCGCGGGTGCGGCAATTCGTGGAGGGCCGGGCCGGCGCACGACTGACGGAGCTGCGCGAGGAGCAGGCCGATGAGGACCACGGATCGGCCGAGGTGTCGCCATGAACGACCGCGTGATGCAGTTTCGCGTCGGCGTGATGGTGCTCGCCACCGCCATCATCGCCGGCATCCTGATCGTGCTGTTCGGCGACCTGCCGTCGCTCGTGCAGGCGACGTATCCCCTGAAGATGGACTTCGCCGACGCGCGAGGGGTGTCCCAGGGCACGCCGGTGCGCAAGAACGGCATCCTGGTGGGCCGCGTCGCGACCGTCACGCTCAACGAGCGCGGCGGCGTCACCGTGGTCGCCGACATCGATTCTTACGTGCCGATCTACAAGGACGAGCAGCCCCGTATCGCCGGCACGCTGCTCGGTGACGCCGAGATTTCGCTCGTGCCCGGCAGGATCGTCCCGCCCCGTCAGCGGCTCGCACAGGAGGACATCCTCACCGGCGCCGTCTCGCGGGATCCGTTCGAGGTGTTCGCCACCCTCGAACCCAAGTTCGGGGCCACGCTCGACTCGCTGGCCGAGGCGAGCGCGTCGGTCACGAAGCTCGCGACGAACTTTGATCGCATGTTCCTCGGGGAGGACGACAAGTTCGAGAACATGGTGCGCAAGACCGAGGCGGCCCTCGACAACTTCAGCATCGCGATGAACAACATCAACGACGTGATGGGAGACCCCAAGGCCCGCGAGAAGATGAAGGCCGCGATCGAAGCCCTGCCGCAGGTGCTCGCCGACCTGCGAACCACCGTGCAGGGCATCGGCACCACCGTCGACACGGCCGATCGCAACCTGCGAAACCTCGAAGGACTCACCAAGCCGCTCGGCGAGCGGGGCGAGCAGATGGTGGCACAGGTCGACCGCACGATCGGCCGCCTCGACGAGACGCTCCAGCAGGCGGCCCTGTTCACGAAGGCCCTCAACGAGTCGCAGGGCACCCTCGGCAAGCTCGTCCGCGACCCGCAGGTCTACAACGACCTCGCCCAGGCGGCCCAAAACGTCAGCAAGCTCACGAAGGATCTCCGCCCGATCGTGGATGACGTGCGCGTGTTCACCGACAAGATCGCCCGTCACCCCGAGCAGCTCGGCGTCCGCGGCGCCCTCGACCGCCGCCCCGGCCTGAAGTAACGCAGGCTACAGCCTGGGACAACCCTGCTCGCCCAACCCGGCTCGGGGCTGCCCACGCTCCATCGCCGAACGTTCTCGGCGCTGTAGCGACAGGCCTCCAGGCCTGTCGATCGACAGAGCTGGAGCTCTGTCGCTACGGAGGAGGCGAGGGGCTGCCCATGCTCCGTGAGCCGGCGTATGCAGACGAGCGCAGCCATGGATGGCGCAGCGAAGTCGGAGTCGAGTGAGCGGAGGCCACGAGGGCCGCAGCGAACGTCCGGCGATGGAGCGTGGGCAGCCCCGAGCCGGCTTGGGCTTGCTGCGACCATGACACGCTAGAGCGTGCCCTACTCGGCGCGTTCGAAGAACCGGCGGCTGCGACCGTCGAGGCGGGCGATCGAGGGGATCGTGTACCGCAGGCCGAAGGTGTCGATGATCACGGCACCGCCGTCGGCGAGCCGGAGGATGTCGTCGGCGTGGCCCACGGTGAAGCGGTGCGGTCCGCGATCGGTGAGCACGCTCCACTCGGCCGGCTCGCCGTCCGAGACGCTCACGATCCGCTCGATCGTCGGGAGGAACTCGCGCCTCGCGAGCTCCTCTTCGAGGAGTTGCCGAAGCCCGGGCTCCATGGCAGCGAGCGACTCGATCCAGACGAGTTCGGCGTCGTTGGCGCCGACGATCGCCACGGGGCCGGTGGCAGCCGAAACGGGAAAGGCCCGAAGCACGTCGACATCGGCGTGCCAGCGTCCGTCGGCATCGAGAAAATCGAGCCGGCCGTGTGGGCGGCGTTCCAGCCGCCACCGGGGCGCGATCGAGCCGGGTTGGGGTGCGGGGTGGGACATCGTGTGGTTCGACGCGATGGTCAGGCCTCCATGGCGGCCTCGGCGGCCTTCATCTGGGCATGATAGAGGCGGGCGTAGGCGCCGTCCGCGGCCAGCAGCTCGTCGTGCGTACCGATTTCGACGATCCGCCCGGCGTCGAGCACCACGAGCCGGTTGGCCCGGCGCAGGGTGGAGAGACGGTGGGCGATGGCGATCGTCGTGCGGCCGGCCACGAGCCGGTCGATGGCGGCCTGAATGATCGCCTCGGTCTCCGGGTCGACGCTCGACGTGGCTTCGTCGAGCACGAGGATGCGGGGGTCGACGAGCAGGGCACGTGCGATCGAGAGCCGCTGACGTTCGCCGCCCGACAGCGATCCGCCCCGTTCTCCGACCCGCGAGTCGTAGGCTGCCGGCAGGCGGAGGATGAAGTCGTGGGCACCCGCCGCACGGGCTGCGGCCACGATGCGGTCGCGCGAGGCGTCGGGGCGCCCATAGGCGATGTTGTCGGCGACCGTGCCGAAGAACAGGAACGGCTCCTGGAGCACGCAGCCGAGGTTGCGGCGATAGTCACGGATCGAGAGTTGCCGGAGGTCGACACCGTCGACCGAGATCGACCCGCTCGACGGGTCGTAGAACCGGCACACGAGGTTGGCGAGCGTCGACTTGCCGGAGCCGCTCGCACCCACGAGGCCGATCATCTCCCCCGGCTCGATCGTGAGATCGATGCCGTGGAGAATCTCGCGGGAGCCGTAGCGGAAATGCACGCCCGAGATCACGATCCGGCCGCGCACCCGGCCGGGGTCGACGGGCCGGGCCGGTTCGGCGACCGTCGGCATGCAGTCGAGGATCTCGAAAATCCGCTGGGCGCTGGCGGCGGCCCGCTGCGTGGCCGGCACCATGTGAATCATCGACTCGACCCGGCCATAGAAACGGGAGATGTAGGCCAGGAAGGCCGTCAGCGTGCCTACGGTCACCGCGCCGCCGAACACGAGCCAGGCCCCGGCCGCCCACACCACGAGGATGCCCGCCTCGGAGCACAGGCTCA
Organism: Planctomycetia bacterium; assembly: GCA_037129475.1. Taxonomy (GTDB): domain Bacteria; phylum Planctomycetota; class Planctomycetia; order Pirellulales; family UBA1268; genus RGVT01. The sequence goes on from JBAXUY010000114.1 coordinate 7,177, forward strand.
CGAGCGGTCCGAAGAACGACCAGACCACGTTCACGCGATCGTTGGCATCGAGCACCCGGTCGTTCGCCGCCCGGAACCGGGCGACTTCGCGGTCTTCCTGCGCGAAGGCCTTCACCACGCGCGTGCCGGGGATCGTGTCGGCCAGCACGCTCGTCATGTCGGCCCAGGCGACGCTCGCCCGGGCGAAGCCGCGCCGTAGGCGGAACCGTACCGCGTAGGCGAGCCACACGACGAACGGGAATGGCGTGAGCGTGATGAGCGCGAGCGTGGGATTCATCCACACGAGCACGACGGCCGTGAGAAGCACGAGCATCACGTTCGAGGTGAACTCGATCAGGTTCACGGAGAGAAAGAGATTGAGTCGGTCGGTATCGCTGCCCACCCGGGTGATCAGATCGCCGGTGCGCTTGCCGGAGAAAAAATCGAGCGACAGATTCTGCATGTGGGCGTAGGTGCGCACCCGCAGGTCGGCGGCGATCCGCTCGCTCACCCAGGCGAGCACCCATGACCGCGCCCACGACAGGATCCAGGCGGCGAGCGCGGCGAGCGCGAGCCCCGCCAGATACCACCACACGAGCGAAAACGGCACGTTCACCCCCGACTGGCGCGGGATCAGCACCTGATCGACGAGCGGCATCGTGAGATAGGGGGGCACGAGTGCCGCGGCCGTTCCGGCCAGCGAGAGGAGTGCGCCCAGCACCGCCATCGAGGCGTGCGGCCGTGCAAAGAGCACCAGTCGCAGGAGGGCCCGCCACGACTGGGTGCCGGACGCCGGCAGGCCGCCTTCCTGGTCGGCGTCACGCGCCTGCGTCACGGCCGCTCGCGATTCGTCGGTGCCGACGGTGGCGGTGCCGGCAACGCCGGTTCCCTGCCGGTCGTCCCGACCGCGTTCCGAACCACCCCGACCGCGCTCGTCGAAGGTGTCCTCGAGGGCGTGTACGCTCTTGGCACGGGTGGGCGTGAACAGCCAGCGCGCGACGACGTCCTCACCCTGGAGCAGTTCGATCCTGCCGACAGCGTTCCGGAGTCGGACGTCGAGCCGGGTGGCCCCGTCGATGGGCCACGATGTGACGCCACCGACCGACTCCGGCCCGGCCGCACCGTCTGCGGATGCGGGCGGATCGGCGAGCAGGCGGCGATCGGTGAGCACGATCCAGCCGTCCGTGAAACGCAATCCGGCATCGAGGTCGAACCGGCACGTGGCGACGATCCGCTCCCCCGGGTCGACGCGAAAGCGTTCCGGCGGGAAGGCACCGGTGCCGGGGGGGGCAGTGTCCGAACCAGGGGTCAGAGGCCGTGCCACGTGCGGAAAAACCGTCATTTCTTACTGTTTTTGGCAGGAATTGTGGGGTTTATGGGGCCGTCCGCGGGGGGCAGCACAGAAATTTGCGTGGCTTTCCGAAGACCCCTAGATTACCTGCCGGCACGTGGCAAAATTTACCGGCAGCCCCGCGATCCCCGCCCAAAATTGCATTCTGGATTGTCATCACTTCCATGAATCGGTTCCGAGGCCGCCTTCGGTCGGCCTGTCTTCCGGCGGTTTCGGACGCGCCCGTGGATTCTCGCCCGACTCGGCACGCCAGATGCATCACCCCTGGGTGTGAGAAAAATTGCTCGCGTCCAATGCGGCGAAGCGTAAACTTTTTCTCACGTGCTGCGAAGCCGGATGCGTGGCGACACGGCCGACCTGCATGCACGGACGATTCGATCGGTTCTCTCCCCCAGGAAACCAATTCGACCCATGGCCACTCTGGCCGGTCCGTCGTTCCCGCGGCGCTCCCTCGTTGGAACGCCCCCTTCTCCGTCGTCATCAGGCCCGTCTGCGAAGCCGTGCTTCCCCAGAGGCCTCTCTCCTTCGGCCCCGGATTGTGCGCCGCCCTGACGTCGCCCTCCGCCAACGCCGATCGGATCCCTGCACATGCAAACAGGACCACGCGGGCGACGCGCCCACGTGGTCCCGCGATGAAACGTGCAGCCTCCTTCCCACGAGCGCTCGCCGGAATGTCCGGCGGCCGGAAGAGGCGCACACAACCCTGGCCCTCGCACGCGTCAGCGAACGGGCACGAGAGCATGCATTCCTTCCATGGAGATTACTTCGCTCAAGGTTCTGCGCGGTCCGAACCAGTGGGCTTCCTTTCCGGTTCTTGAGGCCTGGGTCGATCTCGGCCACCTCGAGGACTATCCGTCGAACACGCTCCCCGGCTTCAACGACCGGTTGATGCGGTGGCTTCCGACGATGGTCGAGCATCGGTGCACGATCGGCGAACGCGGCGGCTTCTTCGAGCGGCTGCGCACCGGCACGTGGCTGGGGCACATCCTCG
>JBAXUY010000115.1:0-9478 GCA_037129475.1 Planctomycetia bacterium
CGACAGGCCTCCAGGCCTGTCGGATGGACAGAGCTGGAGCTCTGTCCCCACGGGGCAGCCCCGAAGCCGGCTTGGGAGAATCGATCGCAGAGCCAGGCTGAAGCCCGTCCTACGGGCGTGCGAGCACGATCCTGAGATCGGCCACGTTCGTGCCCGTGGGACCCGTGCGGACGAGGCCGCCGGCTTTCGCGAGCAGCGGATGGGCGTCGCAGCGGGCGAGCGCTGCCGTGAGCGCCGCATCATCGATCGACGCCGCGACGCCTGAATGGATCACCCCGCCCGCCGCGTCGGTCGGACCATCTTCGCCGTCGGTGCCGATGCTCGCCACGAGCAGGCCGGCAGGCCACATGCCGTGCCGCGCCCGCGCCTCGCCGAGTGCGGCAAGCGCCGTCTGCTGGTTGCGGCCACCGACGCCGTGGTGGGCCGGCACGCGCACGACCGCCTCGCCGCCGGCGATCACCGCCCGCTTGCGCCCGTCGCGGGCCGCCTCCGCCAGCCGCTCGAGCCCGCGGCCCGCGAGCCGACGGCCCACCTCCTCGGCGGGCTCGCCGTCGGTCGCCGTATCGGTCGCCACTTCGTAGCCGAGATTCCAGGCCGCCGTGGCTGCCGCCTCGACGGCCGTCGCGTTGTCGCCCACGATGACGTGCTCCACGCGGCAGCCGTGCGGCGTGATCCACGCGCCGGCGACGGCGTCCGGCCCATGGCACGGCCCCGAGGCGATCACGGCGAGGTCGCTGCCGATCACGTCGGAGAGCACGAGCGCGACGAGCCGGCCGGCGCCGCAGGCCCGCGCGAGGCCGCCCCCCTTCACGAGGCTCATCTCCCGGCGGGCCGCGTTGAGCGTGGCGATGTCGGCCCCCGCCTCCGAGAGTCCCTTCGTGAGCGCGATCTTCTCCTCGAGCGACACGCCCTCCCGGGGGGCGGCGATCAGGGCCGAACCGCCGCCGGTGATCACCGCGATCACGAGGTCGCGCGCGCGGAGCCCGCCGACGAGCGCGAGCATCTCGCGGGTGGCCGCCACGACCGCGGGCGTGGGGAAATTCGCCGCCGCAGGCCGGGTCTCACGGACCTCGATCCGGCCGAGGCGGCGTCCGCATCCGGCGGGCACACTGACGAGCCCTCCGACATCGTGCTGGGAAAGGAGTGCGGGGCCGAGCGCCGCCTCGATGCCGGCCGCCATGCCGGCGGCAGCCTTGCCACCGCCGACCACCACCACCCGCTCGGCGGCAGCCACCGCGTCGCGCAGGGCCGCGGCCTGACCGGCCACGAGCCGCTCGGGCGCGACGGCCCCGATCGCCGCCGACCAGATCGTTGCGGCATCCCGTCGCAGGTCGTCCATCACTCCCCCTGCGGCGGCGGAAAGTTCTTGGGATCGAACCGTGAGAGGTCGATGCCGCCCTTCGACTCCTCCTCGAGCAGTTTCACGCGCATCTCCAGCCGCTCGAGCCGCCGTGCGAGCAGTGCCGGGCTTTCTTCGGAGGGCGCCACGGGCTGCGGCCGCGGCACGATCGGATAGCCGAGCTGACGCTGGAGCGCCGCGAAGAAGAACAGCGGATCCTTGCCGCGGTTGGCCCGCGCGATCCGTCCCTCCTTCTCGCCGAAGAGGATGACGCGATCGGGCCCCGTGTCGGTGAGGCCGCGGGCCAGCGCGTCGCGCTTCTCGAGCCGCCAATATTCGGGGCTTCTCACGTAGACGAGATCGGCCAGGTCGATGAGCCCCACCTGCCGGCCGACCGTGGCGATCCACGTCTGCCATTCGGGATCGAAGATGCCGTCATCGGCGACGGCGGTCAGCCCGAGCGCGTAGTCGAGGCGGTTGCGCGACAGGCATTCGAAGCGGTAGAGGAAGAGCCCTTGCGGCGTCGCCTGCTCGGCCCGATACGCCGCCTCCCGTTCGAGGATCGCCAGCGCCGTGCGGATGTCGAACCGCCCCCCCTCCTCTTCGGCCTGCCGCATGATGAACGTCTGGAAGGCGCTGAAGTAGTGGGGCAGCCGCGACATCGCCGTCGAGAGCGTGCCGACGAGCTTGAGTTCACCCACGAGGTAGTCGATCGCCATCGGCAGTTTCGAGGTCGCGAGCACCTCCTGAGCGATGGACGAGAGGGCCTCCTGGGCGGCGATGCCGGCGGTGATCCGCTCGGCGAGCACCCGGAACAGGTAGGCCTGTTCGATGTATTCCTCACGGTCGAGCATGGGGCAGGCCTGGGTTTCGGGATGGTTTCACGGGGCGCACCGCTCGGCGGGGCAGGAACCATCCTATAATGAGGATCATGCCCCACCGCTTCTCCACGATCGAGGCCGCCGTCGCCGCCATCCGGCGGGGTGAGATGGTGGTCGTCGTCGATGCGGAGGACCGGGAGAATGAAGGGGATTTCGTGTGCGCCGCCGAGAAGACGACCACCGAAATCGTGAACTTCATGATTCGGCACGGCCGCGGCCAGGTCTGCATGCCGATCCTGCCCGATGCGGCCAAGCGGTTCGAGCTGCCGATGATGGTCGAGGCCAACTCGACGCCACTCGGCACGGCGTTCACCGTGCCGGTCGATCACGTCACGGCCCGCACGGGAATCACCGCCGCCGAGCGGGCGACGACGATCCTGGCCCTCCTCGACCCTGCCAGCCGGCCGGCCGACTTCGTTCGACCCGGCCATCTCTTTCCGCTCGTGGCCAAGGAGGGGGGCGTGCTGCGGCGGGCCGGCCACACCGAGGCGGCCGTCGATCTCGCCCGCATGGCGGGCCTGCAACCCGCCGGCGTGCTTTGCGAGATCCTCGACGAATCGGGCAACCGCGCGGACCGTGATGCCCTCTTCGCGATCGCCCGGGAGCACCGCCTCGAGATCATCACGATCGAGGAACTGATCCGCCACCGCCGCACCCGCGAGAAGCTCGTGGAGCGGATCGCCGAGGCCGACCTGCCGACGAGGTGGGGCCGGTTCCGCGTGATCGCCTACGGCGTGAAGTTCGAGCCCCAGCAGCCGATCGTGCTCGTGATGGGCGACCTCGCGAACGTGGCCGCGCCGCTCGTGCGGCTGCATTCGTCGTGCTTCACCGGCGACCTGCTCGACAGCCTCCGGTGCGACTGCGGCGACCAACTGCACATGGCCCTCGACATGATCGGCCGCGAGGGGGCGGGCGTGCTCGTCTACCTGCCGCAGGAAGGCCGCGGTATCGGCCTCGTGGAGAAGATCCGCGCCTACCAACTCCAGGATCAGGGGCTCGACACCGTCGAGGCGAATCTCGCCCTCGGCTACAAGGCCGATGCGCGGGACTACGGCGTCGGCATCCAGCTGCTCAAGGATCTCGGCCTCCGCCAGGTGCGGCTGCTCACCAACAACCCGAAGAAGACCGATGCCTTCATCTACGGTGGCTTCGATCTGGAGGTGGTGGACCAGGTGCCGATCCTGCCGCCGGTGCACGAGTTCAACGAGCGCTATCTCGCCACGAAGCGTGACAAACTCGGGCACGCCTTCCCGGAGGTGGTCCGCACGGAGAGTGCCGGCCGCACGCCGGATTGACCGGCCGGCGCATACGGCCGTAGCATCGGTCTCCGACGGCGGAATGGCGACGCCCGCGGAGAGACCGATGGACCGATTCAGTCACGTTGACCATGCCGGCGCACGTGTGTGGTGGGCCGCCTGCCTGCTCGTCGGAGCCACGGCGTTCGGCTGCGGCCGCCGGGAAGCCGACCCGCTCGCTTCGGTGCAGCCCGAGCCGGCGGCCGCCGAGGCGGCCCGCGCGGAGTCCGTCACGCCCCCCGCCGAGCGGCTGCTCGAGCCCTTCGACCCGCCGTCGCTCGAGGCTCTCGACCGCGACGCCAAGTGGATCGACCGGCCGGTCCGCGACAGCCTGACGCTGTTGCGCGACGAGCAGGCCAAGGAGACGCCGCTGGCCACCGTGGCCGAGGCCCTCGCGCTCGAGAACGACGCGCCCGAGGCCAACGCCAAGATCCTCTCGGCGCTCGGCCGGTTGCCGGAGCCTGGCCAGGCCGATCTCGACGCCCGGATCGACCGGCACGTCACCGGCGACCTCGGCAGCACCAACCCGATCATGATCAGCACGTCGGCCGAGTTCGACATCCTCGGCCTCACGGGCTTCGGCCTGTTCTCGTTCGATCGCAGGCTCGAGCCCTTCGCCACGAGCGACACCGTCGCGTCGTGGCAGACGAGCGCCGACGGCCTCTTCGACAAGGTCGTGCTCCGCGACGATCTCGTGTGGAGCGACGGCCGGCGGATCACCGCCCACGACATCGCCTTCACCTACCGCGTGATCATGGACCCCCGGGTGCCGGTGCCGGCCGTCCGCAGCGGCACCGACCAGCTCCGCTGGGTGCACGCCTACGATGACCGCACGGTCGTATTCTTCCACAAGGAGCCGCTCGCGACGAACGTCTGGAACATCAACTTCCCGGTGCTGCCGAAGCACGTCTACGAGAACACGTGGGAGGACGATCCGACGCTCAAGGACAGCCCCGAGCACGTGAAGCTCGAACAGGCGCCCGTCGTGGGCGGCCCCTACGAGATCGTCGATCGCCAGCGCGGCCAGCAGATCGTACTCCGTCGCCGCGAGAGCTGGGCGCAGGTGCGTGGGAAGCAGGTCCGCGAGCCGCCGTTCTTCAAGGAGGTGCGATTTCGGATCATCGAGGATCCCAACACGTCGCTCCTCGCCCTCAAGAGCGGGGAGATCGACGAGATGATGCTGCTCCCCGAGCAATGGACGACGCAGACGAAGGGCCGCGACTTCTACGAGCGGAATACGAAGGCGACGGCGAGCGAGTGGGTGAGCTTTCATTTCGGGTGGAACATCGACACGCCGTTCTTCGCCGACCGCCGCGTGCGTCGGGCGATGAGCTACGCCTTCGACCACGACACGATGCTCGAGAAGCTCTGCTACGGGCTCTACGAACCGGCGGCCGGTCCCTTTCACGACTCGTCGTGGATGGCCCCGAAGAAAAAGCTCGAACCGTCGAAGCAGGACCTCGACAAGGCCGAGGCGCTGCTCGACGAGGCCGGCTGGATCGACCACGACAACGACGGCGTGCGCGACAAGGAGATCAACGGGCGACTCGTGCCCTTCGAGTTCACGATCCTCGTCAACCAGCAGCCCCTGCGGGTGGCGATCTGCACGCTCTTGAAGGAGAACCTCGACCAGATCGGCGTGCGCGTGAACGTGCGGCCCACGGAATCCACCGTGCTCCAGCAGCTCACGCAGGACAGGAAGTTCCAGGCCTATCTCGGCGGCTGGGGAGCCGGCACCGATCCGGACACGTCGGAGAACATCTGGGCCACCGGCGCCGGCCGTAACTTCATCGGCTACTCCAACCCCGAGGTCGACCGGCTGTTCTCCGAGGGCCGCCGCGAGCTCGACCGGGCGAAGCGGGCCGAGACATACGCCCGCATCCAGGAGATCCTCCACGACGACCAGCCCTACACGTGGCTCTACTGGCGGAACAGCTTCTACGGATTCTCGAAGTCGCTCCGCGGCTACGTCTTCAGCCCGCGCGGCCCCTACCACTACTCGCCCGGCTTCGGGAGCCTGTGGATGCCGAGGACGGAGTAGCCGATGGCCACCTACCTCGTGCGCCGGGTGATCTACGGGCTCCTGACGCTGGTCGTGATCACCTGCTTCGTCTACGGCCTTGCCCGCAACATGCCCGGCACGCCGCTCACGGTGCAACTCGGCGAGACCGACCCGAGCCGCAAGTTCAATCCCGAGGATCTCGAGCGGATGAAGCGGATCTACGGCCTCGACAAGCCGTGGCCCGTGGGCTTCGCGCAGTGGCTGTTCAACGTGGCCCGCGGCGACCTGGGCCGCTCGATCTCGCGCAAGCAGCCCGTCGCCACGCTGATCGCCGAGCGGATCGGGCCCACGTTCCTGATCTCGGGCACGGCCCTTCTGCTCGCCTGGCTCGCGGCGATCCCGCTCGGGCTCTACGCCTCGGCACGCAGTGGCCGCGCGGACGAGCGCGTCGCGAGCCTCCTGCTCTACGTGCTCTACTCGTTTCCCACGTTCGTGGCGGCGCTCTTCCTGCAGATCATCTTCGCCGTCTGGCTCCGGGGCACGAGCTGGGAGCTGCCCCTCTTCGGGATGAGCGACCTGCCTGCCGACGCGCCGTGGCTTTCGCGCGTCGCCGACGTGGCGCGTCACATGATCCTGCCGGTCACCTGCCAGACCTACGTGGGCCTCGCGTACGACAGCCGCTTCATCAAGGCGAACATGGAGGAGGCGGTGCGTCAGGACTACGTGCGCACCGCGCGGGCGAAGGGGGCCGGCCCGTGGCGGGTGCTCTTCCGGCACGCCTTCCGCAACACGCTCATTCCGCTCGTCACGCTTCTCGGCCTCTCGCTGCCGGGGCTCATCGGCGGATCGGTGATCATCGAGCAGATCTTCACCTGGCCCGGGATGGGGCGGCTGTTCTTCGAGAGCATCCGTGAACGCGACTATCCGACGATCATGGGGCTCACGCTCATGTTCAGCATGCTCACGCTCGCGGGCCAGCTTCTTGCCGATCTCCTCTACTGCGCGGTCGATCCGCGCGTGAGCGTGGAATGACGAGCGTCGAGCGCAGCCGGGATCATTCTCGCCCTCTCCCTGTGGGAGAGGGCCGGGGTGAGGGTGCCCCCGCTGCACCCTCACCCGGCCTTCGGACACCCTCTCCCGAAGGGAGAGGGACTGGGACATCACGGGGCTTCTGGGCCGAAGCCTGGCGGCGGTTTCGCCGCAAGACGCTCGCGATGGCGGCGCTCTCGTTCATCGGCGGGCTTCTGCTCACCGCCCTCTTCGCCCCGGCGATCGCCGGCACGAAGCCGGTGCTCTGCCGCTACAAGGGCCGGCTCCATGCCCCCTGCCTCGGCTACTTCGATCGCCGTCTCGAGCCCGCCATCTTCACGAAGGACCGCTTCCGGGGCACCTATCCGCGCAACCTGAAGGAGAAGGATCCGGAAAGCTGGGCGATCTGGCCGCTCGTGTTCCAGGATCCCTATCGCAGCGTGCGGGCCGACGAGTGGCCGGGCGAGCCCGCGAACCCCGCCAAGGACGAGGGACGGCCGAGCCGGCGCAACCTGTTCGGTACCGATCAGGCGGGCGTCGACGTGTTCGCGAAAATGGTGCACGGCACCACGATCGCGCTTCTGGTCGGTTTCGTGTCGATGGGCATCGCCGGCACCATCGGGATCGTGGTGGGGGCGATCGGCGGCTACTTCGGCGGCTGGGTCGACATGGTGACGAGCCGTGTCACCGAGATCGTGATGTGCATCCCCACGCTCGTCTTGATCCTGGCCGTGATCGCGGTGATCGAGAAGCCCACGATCTGGCACACCATGGCGATCATCGGCGCCACCGGCTGGACCGGGATCGCCCGGCTCACCCGCGGCGAGTTTCTCAGGCTCAAGGGGAGTGAGTTCGTGATGGCCGCGAAGGCCTCCGGCGCCGGCCCCGTGCGGATCATGCTCCGGCACATCCTGCCGAATGCCCTCGCCCCGGTGCTCGTGCCGATCACGTTCGGGATCGCGTCGGCCGTGCTGCTCGAAAGTTCGCTCTCGTTTCTGGGCTTCGGCCCACCGCCGCCGACGGCGAGCTGGGGCTCGATCTTGAACGACGCCCGCAGCAATCTCGCGATGTGGTGGCTGGTGGCGTTTCCCGGGATCGCGATCTTCCTCACCGTGCTCGCCTACAACCTGATCGGCGAGGCCCTCCAGGAAGCCACCGACCCGCGGCTTCGGGAGGCTCGGAAGTGAGGGAAAGTGGTTCGAAGATGTACCGGCTCGGGGGCGGCAAAAGTCTCCTCGCGTGGGCTGCGGCAGCCCAAGGCTCGTCGAGCGTTCGCCGACCCCCTCGCCTCGTCAACTGTTCGTCATTTGACTCATGCCACTTTTAGAACTTCAGAACCTCGTGACGGCGTTTCACACGCCGGCCGGCCGGGTGCCGGCTGTCGACGGAGTGTCGCTGTCGATCGAGCGCGGGAAGACGCTCGGGCTCGTGGGAGAGAGCGGCTGCGGCAAGAGCGTGACGGCGATGTCGATTCTTCGGCTCGTGGCGGCGCCGGGCGTGATCGAGTCGGGCCGGATCGTCCTCGACCGCGATGGCCGTGCCGAGGACCTCGTGACGATGTCGGAGCGGGAGTTGCGTCGCGTGCGGGGCGGCCGGATCGGCATGATCTTCCAGGAGCCGATGACGAGCCTGAATCCCGTGTTCACGATCGGCGACCAGATCGCCGAGGCGGTGCGGCTCCACCGCGACGTCACGCCCGCCGCCGCCCGGGCCCGGGCCCTCGAGATGCTCCGGCTCGTGCGCATGGCCGATCCCGAGCGGCGGCTCGACGAGTATCCGCACCAGCTCTCGGGCGGGATGCGGCAGCGGGTGATGATCGCGACGGCGCTCGCCTGCGAGCCCGACCTCGTGATCGCCGACGAGCCGACGACGGCCCTCGACGTCACGATCCAGGCGCAGATCCTCGACCTCCTCGCCGACCTGCGCACGCGGCTCGGCACGGCCATCCTGTTGATCACGCACGACCTCGGCGTCGTGGCTGAGACCTGCGACGACGTGGCCGTGATGTACGCGGGCCGAATCGTCGAGCAGGCGCCCGCCGCGGAGCTGTTCGCGAATCCCCGGCATCCGTACACGATCGGCCTGCTCGCCGCACGGCCGGGGCCGCGGCACGCGGGCCCGCTCACGACGATCCCCGGCATGGTGCCGGCGCCGCAGCATTTTCCCTCCGGCTGCCGGTTCCATCCGCGGTGCGCCTACGCCCGGCTGCCTGCCTGCCAGGAGACGGCGCCGACGCTCGACACGCTCGGCTCGGGGCACGTCGTCCGCTGTCCGTTCGCCGCCGACCTGGGCCCGCCGCGGGCGACGGGCCACGGAGACGCCGCATGAGCGACCAGCCGCTCGTCGCCGTGTCGGACCTGCAGACGCACTTCCCGGTGCGGAGTGGACTGCTGCGCCGCCACGTGGGGAGCGTCCGTGCTGTGGATGGCGTGAGCTTCACGATCGGCAGGCAGCGCACGCTCGGCCTCGTCGGCGAGAGCGGCTGCGGCAAGACCACCGTGGGCCGCAGCCTGCTGCGGCTCGTCGAGCCCACCGGCGGCAGCGTGCGGTTCGCCGGCACCGACGTGCGGGCCACGCACGGGGCGTCGCTTGCGGCCCTGCGCCGGCGGATGCAAATCGTGTTTCAGGATCCCTACGGTTCGCTCAATCCGCGGATGACGATTCGCGCGATTCTCGAGGAGGGGCTCGTCATCCACCGCCTCGGCACGCCGGTGGAGCGGCTCGATCGCATGCGCCGGTCCCTCGAGCGCACGGGGCTCACCGCGGCCGCCCTGGAGCGGTATCCGCACGAGTTCTCGGGCGGCCAGCGGCAGCGGATCGCGATCTCGCGCGCCCTCGTGCTCGAACCCGAGTTTCTCGTGCTCGACGAGCCGGTGTCGGCGCTCGACGTGTCGATCCAGGCGCAGGTGGTGAACCTGCTCGTGGAACTGCG
>JBAXUY010000116.1:0-9476 GCA_037129475.1 Planctomycetia bacterium
GCGGGCACCGATCCGCCCAGGCGGATTGGTCGACGCAGCGAACGTCCGGCGACGGAGTATGGGCAGCCCCGAGCCGGTGCACTGCTGCGTTCTTCCTCCACGAGCTTTGCCCTCTCTGCGTCATTTGCCACGCCAACGCCGCCTCGCGCAGTTTGCACTTTCACGGCGCTGCCGAACCTGCTTGCATGCCGGGGCTTTCTTCCTGTGCGGAGCGTTCGCATGCGGTTCGTGGGGTTCGTGATCTGTCTGGGCCTTGCCGTCGTGGCGCCCTCGGCCTGGGAGCGCGTGCGGATTGCCGGTGATGCGGGCGACCGCGTCGTCGAGGGGCGGGTCGTCGTCGAGGCGCAAGACGGGAGCCTGCTCCTCGAGCATCCCGACCAGCGGCTGGAACTGGTGTCCGGCGCAGGTGTCCGGGGCCGTGAGGCGGTTGATGCGCCGCCCGAGCCGCTCGCGCCTCGGGCGCTGGGGGATGCCGTGCTCCGCACGCTGCCTGCGGGCTTCGACCAGGTGGCGACGCGTCACTACGTCGTCTGCTTCGACACGTCGCGGGCCTACGCGCAATGGTGTGCGGCCCTCTTCGAGCGGCTGCACGACGCGTTCATGAATTTTTGGCGGCAGGCGGGTTTCGAGGTCGAGGAGCCGGCGCGGCCGCTCGTCGTCGTGATCTTCGCCGACCGGCAGCGGTACGAGGCGCACGCTGCGGCCGATCTCGGCGCGGCGACCGACCGCGTCGTCGGCTACTACAACCTGCTGAGCAACCGGGTGACCACGTTCGACCTCACGGGCAGCGACCTGGTCGGCGGGCGCCCGAGCCGTTCCGCGGGCCGGGCCGGGCTCGAGATCCTTTCCAGCAAAAGTGCGTCGGGGCTCGTGGCGACGCTCGTGCACGAGGCGACGCACCAGATGGCATTCAACTGCGGACTGCATCGCCGACTCGCCGCCGTGCCCCTGTGGGTGAGCGAAGGCGTGGCGATCTACTTCGAGACACCGGACGTCTCCAGTGACCGTGGCTGGCGCGGCATCGGCGGCGTCAACGGGCCGCGTCGTGAACGATTCGTGGCGGGGCGCCGGGCGGGATGGTTCACCGACATCGTGCGGAGCGACGAGTCGTTCCGGACCACCGACGAGGCCCTCGACGCGTACGCCGGCGCGTGGGCGGCGACGGCCTTCCTCGTCCAGACCCGCAAGGCCTCCTTCATCGACTACCTGCGGACGCTGGCCGAGAAGGAACCGCTCGTGGAGGACGATGCCGACCGCCGGCTCCAGGAATTCACGGCGGCATTCGGTGCGGAGCCGGCCGCCCTCGAGGATGCGATCGTGAAATTCGTCGCCCGCTTGAAGTGACCGCACGCGTGTCCGCCCGTTACACTTGACGCTGTACGAGTTGTCCATCTTCGGGAAGGAGCATGCCATGCCTCGGTCCAGACCGCTTGAGACGGCCTGCGGGCGTCAGTCACGCCGTGAGTTCCTCGCCCTGTCGGCTGCGGGCTTCGCTGCCGGTGCCGCGGCCCCCGCGGTGCATGCGGCGGGCGGCGACGGGGAGATTCGCGTCGGACTCTTGGGGTGCGGTGGCCGGGGCACGGGCGCGACGCTGCAGGCGGCCGCCGCCGATCCCGCCGTGCGGATCGTGGCGATCGGCGATGTCTTCGCAGACCAACTCGACGCGTCTGCGCACATTCTCGCCCGCGACGTCTCGGCGCAGTTCGTCTGCCCGGCAACGGCTCGATTCGTCGGCGGCGATGCCTACCGCCGCGTACTCGACGCCGGGGTCGATGCCGTCGTGATCGCCGCACCGCCGCATCTGCGGCCGCTGCACGTCGAGGCCGCCGTCGCCGCAGGCGCGCACGTCTTCTGTGAGACGCCGGCGGCGATCGATCCGGCCGGCGCGATGCGTGTGGCCCGCGCTCTGGCCGCCGCCCGTGCGGCCGGGTTGTCGGTCGCGTCGGGGTTCCACTCGCGACGCGACACATCGCTGGCGTCCCTCGTCGCGGACGTGCGGGCGGGGGCGATCGGTCGGCCCGAGTCGGTCGATGTGCACGCCACGTGGCACGGGCCCTGGAGGGTGTCCGCTCGGCCGGCTTCGACCGCCGCGGAGAAGCGGCTTCGCAACTGGGTGTCGTGCGATGCGCTGTCGGGCGGGCAGTTTGTCGAGCGCCACGTGCATGCCATCGACCGGGCGCTGTGGGTGCTCGGCGACCGCGCTCCGGCCTCGGCCGAACCGCTCCCTGGCGCGGGAGGTGACGCGGTCGCCGTTCGCTACCGCTTCGACGACGGCTCGGACATCCGCGCCTCGAGCACCCGGGTCGAGCGTGGTCACGACGCCGCTCGCGAGGCCGTGGTCGGCAGTCGCGGCTCCCGCGATCTCCGCCTGGCATCCGACGGCTGCCGGTTCCAGGCCACCATGGACGAGTTTCTCCGGGCGATCCGTTCGGCGTCTGCCATGGATGACGCCGACATTCTCGTGCGCGGCAGCCTCGTGGCCATCATGGGCCGGCTGGCTGCCGCGAGCGGGCGGGTGGTCGGATGGGACGAGATGCTCGCGGCAAACGCCTCCGCCTACCCAGTTTGCCACGTCGACAAAGGTGTAAATCTCCACGGGGTTTGACGACGATAGAAGGTTCACCATGGCAGCTTCCCGCGCCACCGTCGTGCAGTCGCTCAGCATCGCGTTGATCGTGTTCGTGATGCTCACGTTCATCCTCGCGGTGACGACCTACCTCTTCTTCCGCCAAAAGTTCGACGCCGAGGCGGCCGCCGCAGCCGCCGCCTCCGAAATGGCCCAGGCGAAGACGGCGCTCGAAACCGCCGAGGGGGACAAGAACAAGCTGAAGCAGATTCTGGGGTTCTCCGACGACAAGTCGGTCGCCGACATCGAGACCGAGGTGAACGAGCTGTTCGAGAAGAACCACGAGGACTTCGAGGCCGACTCCAAGTCGTACAAGAGCTTCAGCGCCTGGCTGCTGACGTCGAACGAAGCGAAGGACAAGACGCTCAACGCCCTCAACGCCAAGACCGTGCAGCTCGAGAAGGAGAAGGCCGACGCCCTCGCCGCGGCCGACAAGCGACAGCAGGACCTCGAGGCCAAGGCCCGAGCCAAGGAGGAGGAGGCTGCCGCGCTCAAGAAAGACTTCGACACCCGCTGGCAGGAGCACGAAGCGAAGGTGAAGTCGCTCACCGCCGAGCAGCAGAAGGCTCTCGACCGGGCAGGCCGGCTCGATCTCCTCGACGCCGAGATCGCGAAGGGAGAGCCACTGCTCTCGGCGTCGCGTCAGGCTCGTTTCAAGACGCAGCCGCCCGAAGGCCGCGTGGCAGTGATGTTCGAGGAGCTGCGGGATCGCGAGAAATTGATCGCGCGGCAAAACGAGATCCTGGGCGACCTGCGGGTCGCCGACAGGTCCCTGCAGGACACGGTGCTGGCAGCCACGCCCCAGGACGATCGCATCGACGGGTTTGATGGCCGCGTGCTTTCCATCAACGAAATCGACCGCACGGTGCTCCTCGACGTGGGATCGACCCGCGGTCTCCGGCCGGGGCTCGTGATGCGGGTTTACGATCCGGGCGATGCCCGGCCGCAGGCGGGCGACTACAAGGCCGTCGTGGAGGTGGTGGCGGTGGAGAGCGACGCTTTGGCGCGGGCCCGGGTGCGGTCCGACGCGGTGGGCGATCCGATCCTGCCCGGCGACCGAGTGGCGACGAGCCTCTGGTCGCCGGATGGCACGTTCGAGGCGGTCGTGGTGGGCTTCGTGCAGCTCGATGCCGACCAGAAACAGGATCAGGACCGGCTGCAGCAGCTCGTCGAGCGGATCGGCGGCCGGGTGGAAACGGCGGTGTCGTCGGCGACCACGATGCTGATCGACGCGGGGGCGCCGCGGTCGCCCGGCGGCGTGCTCGAGCGGGCCGCCGGCTGGCGGGCGGCAGACGATGCCCGGCGCGACAAGCAGATCAAGGAGGCCCGGCGGCAGGGAATCCGGGTCGTGAGCGTCGACACCTTCCTCGACATGATGGGGCTCGACCGCGCCGTGCTCGACTCCAATCGCCTGCCCCACGCCGGAGCCCAGCGGTCTCCTGCCGCCGCCGGAAACGTGGCATACTGAGGGGCCCGCCGCGGACGACGTGCTTCCGGAGGCGGATCATCGTCTCCCGGAGGGCCCTCGATCGTGGGAATCATCGCTTCGCAGGTCTGCTGTTCTTCGCCCCGTGGTCGCTCGTCACGGCTCCACCGTGTGGCATCGCTGGCCCTGCTTCTGATCACGCCCCTCGTCGTCGGGCTGGCCGTGGCCGATGATGCCGGCTTCACGCCGCTCTTCGACGAGAAGACGCTCGACGGATGGGAGGGCGACCCGGGGATCTGGAGCGTGCGGGAGGGGGTGATCGTCGGCGAGACGACGCCGGACAAGCCGATCAAGACGAACACGTTTTTGACCTGGAGTAATGGCACCGTCGATGACTTTGAACTCCAGTTTCGGTACCGCCTGACGGGCGGCAACAGCGGAGTCCAGTATCGGAGTCGGCACTTCAAGGACGTCGGTCCGTTCTCGGTCGGTGGCTACCAGGGGGATTTCGAGGCTGGCCAGAAATACTCGGGCATCCTCTATGAGGAACGGGGCCGTGGCATTCTCACGCTGCGAGGCCAGAGGATCACGATCAATGCCGACGGCACGAAGACGCCCGGCGAGCCGATCGGCACGGCCGAGGATCTCCAGAAGTTCGTCAAGCCGGGCGACTGGAACGACGTTCGGATCGTCGCCCAGGGGCCGAAGCTCCAGCACTTCATCAACGGGCAGTTGATGTCGGAGACGGTGGACAACCAGGTCGACAAACGGGCGCTCGAGGGCCTGCTGGCATTCCAGGTTCACGTCGGGCCGCCGATGAAGGTGGAGTTCAAGGACATTCGGCTCAAGCGGCTGAAGCTCGCCGACGGCCGCAAGAAGCTCGTGATGGTCGCCGGCCGGCCGAGCCATGCGCCGGGGCAGCACGAGCACCGCGCCGGCACGATGCTGCTCGAGAAGTGCCTCGACGCCGCCGGCCTGCCGCTCGTGACGACGGTCCACACCGGGGGCTGGCCGGCCGATCCCACCGCGTTCGACAACGCCGACGCGATCTTCTTCTTCGCCGACGGCGGTGGCGGCCATCCGGTGCTCCAGAGCAGCCGGCTCGCCCAGGTCGACGCGCTCGCGAAGCGCGGGGTGGGCATCGCCTGCCTGCACTACGCGGTCGAAGTGCCCAAGGAGAAAGGCGGGCCCGAGTTCCTCGCGTGGATGGGTGGCTACTTCGAGCCGCACTGGTCGGTGAACCCGCACTGGATGCTCGCGCAGACGGAGATCGCCCCGGGCCATCCGATCACGCGCGGTGTGAAGCCGTTCGAGACGAACGACGAGTGGTACTACCACATGCGGTTTCGGGAGCCCCCCGCCGGCCTCACGCCGATCCTGTCGGCCGTGCCGCCGGATGCCACGCGCGAGCGACCGGATGGCCCCCACAGCAACAATCCGACGGTGCGGGAAGGCAAGGGCGCGAGGGAGGTGCTCGCCTGGGCCTACGAACGGCCCACCGGTGGCCGGGGCTTCGGCTGCACCGGCGCGCACTTCCACCAGAATTGGTCCAACGACGACTTCCGGAGGCTGATGCTCAATGCGCTCGTGTGGACGAGCGGTGTCGACGTGCCGGCCGACGGCGTGGGTTCGAGCGTGACGCCCGACGAGCTGGCCGCGAACCTCGACGACAAGCCGGCACCGAAGAAAAAGTAGGGGCCCGGCCGGCGCTCACTCGGGCAGCCCGAAGAGCCGCAGCACGAGGCCGGCAACGTCGTGCATCGCGAGCGGACCGGAGGCAATGCCTGCCCGCGAGCTGATGAAGATCGTCTCGTGCGGCATCGCTGGATCGATCGCGCCGTGCGAGCCCTTCACGAGCGTGGTGTCGAGCGGGATCGCGATCTGCGGGAGGCGGCTCCGATCGAGATGCAGCTCGAGCGGGTCGTAGCCCGGCTTGCGGTGGATGTCGATCGTGCGGGCGAACGACGGCGCGCGGGAGTCGTCGAGCCAGGAGGGATAGGCCTGCCAGCTGTCGAGCGTGCTCATCACGACGAGGTCGCCGCAGCGGCTCGTGACATCGGGGGGAACGTCGGCGGCCAGACCGGCGGCGACGAGGTCGCCGCCCGTGAGCACCCGGCTCACCCCTGCCCTGCCCCGAAACAGCGCGGAGATCTCCGCCACGAGGCCGTGGTCGCGGCCGTCGCGGAGGTAGATGTGGCTCACCTGATGGTCGGCCAGGGCCCACGCGCGGCTCGCAGCGATGTCGAGCAGTTCGCCCCCTCCCGCGTCTTCGGTGATCGCGAGCAGCCCGGCCTCGCGCAGGAGGCGGTTGGGGAAGAGCGTGTGCGACACGGGGCGAATCCGGTATTCACCGGCCACGAGCACGACGAGTTCGTCGCGGCCCACGAGCGTTTCGAAGCCGTCGACGAGGGCGGCGATCTCCGCGTCGAGATCGGCACAGGCCGTGAGCGCCGGCGGGCTGTCGGGCCCCGACCGCTGGGCCGCGTAGTCGAGGTGCGGCAGGTAGACGCATGCCATGTGAGGTGGCGCGGCAGCGGCGGCAGCGAGGAAACTGCGGACGATCCAACGGGATGATTCGATGCCGGCCACAGGCCCCCAGAATGTGTGGAGCGGAAATTCCCCGAGCTGCTCACGGAGCGTCCCGTACAGCCCCTCCGGCCGCGTATGGCACCACATCGTCTCGCTGCCGTCGGGATTGTGCTTGGGCGCCGGGAGGCAGACGAGATCGGCGGTCGCGTGCTTTGACTGCAGCAGGAACCACGCGGCCGTGCGCAGGTCCGGGCGGGCCGCCTTGAGTCGATCCCAGATCCGTGGCGAGCGGTGCACCCCGTCCGGGCTGATCCACATCTCGAGGTGACGCGTGGACCGATCGAACAGGCCGTTGGCCACGATGCCGTGGACGGCCGGCAGCACGCCCGTGGTGAGCGTGGCCTGCACCGGACAGGTGACGGCGGGCAGGCAGGGCGCGAGCGGTACGCTCGCGCCGGATGCGGCCAGCGCGGCGAGCCTCGGCATGCGGCCGAGATCCTCTGGTCGCAGGCCTGGAACAGACAGGAGGAGGACGTGCGGAGAAGCAGCCATCAGGGCTGGGCCACGCGTTTGGCCCGCACGGTCACGGCCCCCTCGCGGGCGATGCGACCGGCCATCTGGCGGCATTCCAACTCTCCACGATAGGTCACGCTGCCGGGCCGTGTGCCCACGGCCGTCACGAGCAGGTCGACGGACGATCCCGGGGAGAGTTGGGGCACCGCCTCGAATCGCACCTCGCCAGGGTACACCTCGGCCGACTGGCCGATCGCCTGGACGGGCTCGATGCCTTCGGCGAAGAACAGCGTCGCCGTGACCCGCTCCGCGGTCTCGCCACCGACGTTCCGCACGGCGATCCGCATCACGATCTGTTCCCCTTCCCCGACGAGGGAACGCGATTCGCGCACGTCGAATTCCAGACGGGCAGGCACGTCGCCGACCGGGTCTTCGGCGGCCATGGAGTCGGAGGCAGCACGGGCATCGGCTTCGTCGGCCGGCGTCGGCTGGCCGAACGCGATGGCGGGGCTGCCCTCAGGGGCGATCGGAATCTGCCCGGGGGCGGGGCGGGATTCGGCGGTGGGGGCCTGCTCCGGGGCTTTGGTGCGTGTGCCGAGGGCACCCTTGATTCGCTTCAGGAGCGACTGCCGCACAGTTGGGCCCGGGGCGGCGACCGGCATCACGAGCGCCGGCGCCGCGGCTGCTGCGATCCGGGGCGATGCATCGGGTTCGAATTCGGGCGCGGCGAGTGCGGAGTCCTCGACATGAACCGCGATTTCAGGAGGCAGTGTCACGGGGTCCGATGCCACGAGTGCGTCGGCCGTGGCGTCGGCGGGCACGTCCGGAGTCACGGTCTCGGACGTCGTGACGGCCGGCGCGGGCGCCGCGTCCACCACGGCCACAGCGGCGTCATCACGATCGTCCGTCACCACCGCGTCGGATTCCGACGGCTGGGCGACATCGGAAGCGATCGCGTCGTCGTGGCATGCATCCTGCGCGCAGTCGGGCGGAGTGGGCGCGCGGAGCGGAAGATTCGAGGCCATGATCCGCTGGCTGATCGGTCGCCGGCCCGTTCCAGCCGTCGCCTTGGTCGACTGGGCCACGATCGAATGGGGCTCGCGCGGCGGGGCATCCGTCGGGCGGGCCAGTGTCGAGCGGACCCCGGTGAGCACGGCAAGTGCCCCGACCAGAAGGCTCGCCCAGCGTGTCGTGCGGAACATACGGATCACGTCCTGGAGTGGTCTGACCTCATCGCTGGTATCGGTTTTTTGGATGCCGAAGTTTTACGCGTCTGGTACATTTTTGCCGCTCGTGGCTCCCAGGCTTCCCAGTCAACCATTCCGAGACGAACCCATGTCGATCGCATCCCTCCCCGCCGACGTCGCCTTCCCAACCCACTGGCATGCCTTGGCGGCCCGGGTGCTCGCGGATGGTGCGATCGAGCGTGACGAGGCCCGCTCGATCCTCGAGTCGTCCGACACCGAATTGCTCGACGTGATGGCCGCCGCCTGGCGCGTCCGGCACCACCATTTCGGCAACACCGTCCAGCTCTTCTTCCTCATGAACGCGAAGAGCGGCCTCTGTCCCGAGGATTGCGGCTACTGCTCCCAGTCGAAGATCTCCGATGCCGAAATTCCGCGGTACAACCTGCTGTCGGCCCCCAAACTCCTCGAGGCTGCCAGGCTCGCCGCCGAGCGGCAGTCGAAGACCTTCTGCATCGTGATCTCCGCCCGCGGTCCGTCGGAGCGAGAGCTCGATTTCGTCTGCGGCATCGTGCCCGAGATCAAGCGGCAGTACGACCTCAACGTCTGCGCCTGCCTCGGGCTGCTCACGCCCGACCAGGCGCGGCGGCTCGCCGCCGCCGGCGTCGACAAGGTGAACCACAACCTGAACACGAGCGAACGCTTCTATCCGGAAGTCTGCACGACGCACACCTACGCCGACCGGGTCGCCACGCTCGAAGCCTGCCGCTCGGTGGGGCTCCAGCTGTGCAGCGGCGGCATCATGGGCATGGGGGAAACGCACGACGACCTCATCGACATGGCGTTCGAACTTCGCGCCATGAACGTGGAATCGATCCCGCTCAACTTCCTCAACGCGATCGACGGCACGCCGCTCGAGCACGTCGGCCGCATCACCCCGCGCGACTGTCTCCGCGGCCTGGCGATGATGCGGCTCGTGAACCCCGCCGCCGAGATCCGCATCGCCGGCGGCCGCGAGCTCCACCTCGGCAGCCTGCAGGCCCTCGGCCTCTACGCCGCCAACTCGATCTTCGTGGGCGACTATCTGACGACGAAGGGCCAGTTGCCCGAGGCCGACTACAAGATGATCGAGGAACTCGGCTTCGTGATCACGCGCGGCGCCGAATCGTGCGAGCCCCCGCCCGCCGTGCCGCGCTGA
>JBAXUY010000117.1:0-9366 GCA_037129475.1 Planctomycetia bacterium
GACCGACAGGGCTGGAGCCCTGTCGCTACGGCTGTCGACCGACAGGGCTGGAGCCCCGTCGCTACGGTGCTGCCGAGCGTGTGCACGCCCGGCGGCACTTCCACCTCCATCACTTCGCGCGAGAGCAGCCGAAACCGCGCCGGGCGGCCGCCCGCGATCACGCGCGTGTCGTGCACGCTGAACCCCTTGCCGATCAAAAACAGCGTCGTGCCCGCCGCCGGATCGACGCCCGGCGCCCCATACCAGCCCACGAGCTCGGGCGCGAGATCGGTGATCCCGGCGTCGAAGAGCTCGAAGCCCCCGCAGGTGTTCTCGTGCGGAATCTGCGCCTCGAGCGACTGCTGCGAGAGCCGCCCTTCGAGCTGCTCGGCCTTGCGCATCATCCGCGCGAGCTGGCCCTCGCGGTAGAAGTGCTCGCAACGACCGCAGACCGCGACCGACCGCTCGATCGCCTTCACCGACCGCGAAAGCGCGAGCGTCTCTTTCATGTCGGGCGTGGTGGCGGCGGGATGCGCGAGCGGAAACCAGCGCGTGTCGACGTCGAACGTGAGCCGCGGCACGAACGAGGGCATCACCACGATCGCCACACACTCGCGGATGCCCGGCTCCAGTTCACGCTGCATGAGGTCGGCGTCGGACGAAGGGCCGCAGAGCGTTTCGCCGAAGGCCGCGAGCTGGCCGCGGGTGGGAGGCGTCTGCACCCGGGGCATGAACCGCCAGCCAAACGTGGTGGCGCCGTGCACGAAGCCGACGGCCGTGCGGTTGACCGCGACCACCGCCATGTCGGCCTCCACCCGGCGGGTGTAGCGGGCGAGCGACTGGGCATTGAGCCGGCCCGACGCGAACGCCGCGGCCGTGACGATCTGCAGCTCGCGGCGGCGGGCGAAGGCGTCTTCGACCGTCTGCTCGTCGATGGCGGGGTCGAGCGCGAACACGCGCACGGGCCAGCGCCGGCGCACGTAGTCGTTGAACGCGGCCCGGGCCTCCGGCTCGGGGTCGGGGCCCACGAGCGCGCCCGTGCAGGACGCGGCGCCGCCGGCCGTGTCGCGCATGTCGGCGGCGAGCCGCTGGTCGAGGAGCGCCGACTCCACGAGGATGCCCCACGCGAGAGCTGCCGTCACGCTCCGGCAGAGCGGCTCGCCCGTGAGCCGCTCGTCGCAGCAGATGCCGGCGGCGGGCGTCATGGCGAGCGGCTCCGGCAGGCCGTCGACGACAGGGTCGGCAGCCCCTGTGCCGATCGCGGCGAGCACATGGCAGCGGACGAGCCCCAGCTCCTCGCTGCGGCGGCCGCGCACGAGGTCGGGGATTTGCCAGCCGGGCAGCTGCCCCCACAGATCGCGGTGGCGATCGAGCGCGAGAAAGTCGTAGGCGGCGATCAGTTCGTCCTCGAGAAACCCGCGCACGTCGACATATTCGATGCACGGCCGCGCGGCCGGATGCGCGGCGAGCGCCCGGCGGGCCGCCTGGACGAGCACGGCGATCTGGCGGACGCCCGCCACGTCGGCCAGCTGCGACACCGGGATCGGCATCCGGGCCCGGCGAGTCTTCATCGAGGGCACCGTCGAGGGCGTGATCGTCGGCAGCCGCTCCGAAAGCGACCGCATCGCCGCCATCACGCCTGCCCGCGCGGCGGCCGGCTCCGCCGGTGCGAGGATCGTGTCGGACCAGGCCACGCACTCGGGATCGTTGACGCAGTGCGTGAGCGCCGGCGCCACGAGGTCGACGAGATCGTTGATCACGAGGTCGCGGACGGTGCGCGGCAGGAGGTCGTCGTCGAGCTGCGGATCGACCGTGATCGTGATCTCCGCGCCGTGTCCCTTGCGGGTCTTGCCGCCGGGCGTGATCGACACGGGAATGCGCACGAGATTGAGCGCATAGCCCGGGGCATCGGCGGAATCGTCGCCCTCGTTGACCCGCCGCAGCTCGTGGAGATGGTGCAGGTAGCGCGAAAGATGGTCGAGCTGGAGCGTCGGCTCGAGCGCGAGCGGGGCGTCGGCAAACTGCATGTCGGCCGGAAGGGCGGGGCCCGCGAACGGCCCCGTGCGGGCGATCACCACCGGATCGGCGCGGCCGACCGCCTCGTTGGTGGTGGGGAGCAACGCCTGGATCGAGTTGACCACGCTCGCCTCGGGAGCGGCCACGAACTCGGCCCCGCGGCGCCGGCCCGACGCCGACTGCAGCGCCAGGGCCATCCCCAGAAACGACTGGTCGCTGCGGCGGATCGCGGCCTGGCTGTATTGCTCGAAGAGGGGCAGCTGCCGCCGCAACTCGTCTTCGTATTCGAGGCGGTGGCGGACGAGGCGGTTTTGCCCCCACACGTCGGGCGCCTTGGCCACGATCGAGCCGTGCAGATCGATCCGGTGTTCGAGCCAGGTGAGCTCCCGGCCGAGCCGCTCGATCTCGTCGTCGGAGCACGTGTCGGGCCGTGAGCGGTGGAGCGCCTTGAACGGGGCGGCGAGGCCATCGACGAGCCGGCCGAGGTCGCCGGCCTGCACGGAGCGGGCGGGCAGGGGAGAGAGGCCGGGCAGCATGCAGGCCACGGCGATCGCGACGAAACCACGCTTCTTCACCGCCAGTCCTCCTTGCGAGCGAGCCCAATTGAGGGGACACTACCCCCCACAGAATCGGACGCCCGAACCGGTCGATTGATCAGAAACGTCACGACCGGGGATCTCGGGCCACGTTGCCCACCTTGCCAGGAGCTTGCGCCGTGTCGTGCCCGCATCGCCATCCCGTTCAGTGCATCATTCCGCCCTACATTTTGGAGCACATGGCCCACTCGGCCGACCCGCACCTGCGGGAGCTGGCGGTGGTGGGGCTCGCCGCCGCGAGCGCGGTGCGGGCGGTGCGGGCCTTCTCCTGCCAGATGCCGACGATGCTCGCGGCACCCTCGCCCGCCGGCCGTCGCCACCGGCTCGTGTACGACGCCCGCGGCCGCGACGACCTCCCCGGCAAGCTCGTGCGCAGCGAAGGAGAGAAAAAGTCGGCCGATGCGGCCGTGAACGAGGCCTACGACTTCTCCGGCGACACGTTCGACTTCTTCCATTCGCTGTTCGGCCGCAATTCGCTCGATGACGCCGGGATGTCGCTGATCTCGAGTGTGCACGTGGGCGAGGCCGACGGCCGCGGCTATCAGCCGATGAGCAACGCCTTCTGGGACGGCGCGCAGATGGCCTACGGCGACGGTGACGGGGCCGTGTTTCGGCGATTCACACGGTCGCTCGACGTGGTGGCCCACGAACTCACGCACGGCGTGCAGTCGTTCACGAGCAACCTGCTCTACCGCGGCCAGTCGGGGGCGCTCAACGAGCATTTCTCGGACGTGTTCGGCGTGCTCGTGCGGCAGTGGCGGGCGGGCGAGCCGGCCGAGAAGGCCTCGTGGCTGATTGGCAGCGAGGTGCTCGTGCCGGCGGCGACGCGCCGGGCGATCCGCGACATGGAACACCCCGGCACCGCGTTCACCGACGACCCCGCGCTCGGCAGCGACCCGCAGCCGGATCACATGAAGAAGCTCTACACGGGCCCGTCGGACTCGGGCGGTGTGCACATCAATTCGGGGATCCCGAACCGGGCGTTCGTGCTGACGGCGCAGGCCCTCGGGGGCCCGGCGTGGGAGCACGCGGGCCGCGTGTGGTATGAAGCGATGCTGCAACTCTCACGGACGAGCCAGTTCGCAGATTTGGCCCGGATCACGGCGCAAATCGCAGGCGATACGCTCGGGGCCGCGGCGAAGAAAGCCGTGAAAGCGGCGTGGAAGAAGGTTGGGCTGTGACGGCATGCGGATCACGTTTACGCAATCGGGCGGGTTTGCGGGGCTGTTGAAGCGCTGCAGCGTGGACACCGCCGCGCTCGGGCCCGAGGAACGCACGCGGGTGGAGACGCTCGTGGCGGCCGCCGGCTGGGAGGCGTCGTGGGAGAAGTTCTCCGAGGGACGCGACCGGTTTCAGTACGCGATCGCGATCGAGCGCGACACGACGGTGCACGTGACCTGCGACGACGCATGCGTGCCCCCCGAGGCCCGCCCGCTCGTCGCATATTTGAAGGAACACGCCGCTGCCACGTAGCGACGGAGCTCCAGCTCTGTCGAATAAAAATCCTCCCGACAGGCCTGGAGGCCTGTCGCTACGATCCGACAGGCCTGGAGGCCTGTCGGGAGGCCGTCTAGACGAGACACGCATGCCCGCCTGGGGATATTTCGACGGTCGTGTGGTCGCCAGCTGGCACGACGACGGCCGCGACATGACGCTCGTCGAGCCGTTCGCCTATATCGACCCCGCCGCCGTGCGCTGGTGCGCCCCCACCGGCGCGGTCGTGAACGGCGCGAGCATCCCGCGGCCCTTCTGGTCGCTGATCGGCGGGCCGTTCGAGGGCCGCTTTCGCAACGCGTCGGTCGTGCACGACGTGGCCTGCGTGGAGCGCAGCCGGCCCTGGCAGCAGGTGCACCGGATGTTTTACGAGGCCTGCCGCTGCGGCCGCGTGGGCGTCGTCAAGGCCAAGACGATGTACTACGCCGTCTACCACTTCGGGCCGCGGTGGCGGCTCGACGGCCGCACGCTCCGCGACGAAACGCCGCCCCCGCCCTCGGCTCGCGAGGTGGCGGCGATCGAGGCCTGGTTCAGCACGCACGACGTCGACACCGCCGAGATCCCCACGCTCGTCATCCCCTGAGCGCCAGTCGCATCACCCGGCGGCGACCTGATTCTCCAGCCAGCGCCATCGGGGATCGTCCGTCGAAAAAATCGTCTCCCATTCGCGTTGAATCCACCGGAGATCCATGGTGCCACGATTGGCGGCGACGAGTGCCTCGATGTCGGCCTGATCCTGAAGTCGATACGCCAACAATTTCATGAGGATCAGACCCTCGGCCGTGGCGACGCGGATCGGTCCAGCGGGGCTTTGCTCATTGCTCGCAGTGTCGAGCACGTGGCGATAGGCAGGCAGCACCGGCGCGAGCCAGTCGAGCCGAACGTCGCCGCGCCACAGGACTGCGAGGTGATGGTGTTGAAACTCCGCGATGACTGCAGGGAGATCAAATTCGAAGTGCCGCGCCTGCAGTCGTTCGAGGAGGTCGGGCAGTCTGATCCGCGGCACATCGAGCAAGACGTCGATGTCTTGTGTGTAGCGTGGGCGCGATCGGAAGCCGGTGGCGAGCCCGCCGATCAACGCATAGCTCGTGCCGGTGGCGTTGAGTACCTCGATCACGTCGGTGAGCGTGTCCTCGATCGAATCCGGCGGATGATCAGAATTACCTGGCATTGCGTGCAAACAACTCGCGCTGAATCTTCTGCCAGTGGGCCTCGGAAGCGTCGTCGCGGCCTGCAGCGGGGCGTGCCTGTGTCTGACGCGAGCCCCAGCCGCGGAGAGCAAAGAGCCGTCGCCAGCGCTCCAGTGGCGGCAGGGCCTGATAGCGTCTCGCATCTGCCGCGACGATCGCACGGGCGCCCGGAAAAGGGATTTCAGCAAGGGTGTGAGCTGCGTCAGTCATGCACGCAATTCTACTCGCCGGCCGGCAGGCCATCGCCGATACGGTCGATTTCCGTGGCCGAGCGTATACTCCGGGCCATGCATATCGAGCGTGTGAAATACGTGATCTGGGCCGCCGACATGGATCGGGCGGTGCGGTTTTACCGCGATCTCTGCGGCGGCCGCGTGCTCAAGCAGAACAGCGTGATCGCCGAGGTGGAGATTCTCGGTTCCGTGATCGGCATCCACTCCGGCGGCGAAGGGAAACGCACCTGGACGGGGATCAGCTTCCAGGTGCCCGACGTGCTGGCTGCGGCGCACGACGTGGTGGCCGCTGGCGGCACGCTCTCGCGCGAGCCGGAGCCCGAGAACGGCGAGCCGCCGCATCTCGCGATGTGCGTCGATCCCGAA
Organism: Planctomycetia bacterium; assembly: GCA_037129475.1. GTDB lineage: Bacteria > Planctomycetota > Planctomycetia > Pirellulales > UBA1268 > RGVT01. Next base: position 5,875 of record JBAXUY010000117.1, read on the forward strand.
GGGAACGAATTCATGCTGTTTCGGAAACGCAGCTGACACGGTGGCCCATGCAGCCCACGCCCATGGACGGGTGGATCGCGAACGTGCCGGAGGGCACGGCGGGCCGGGTGCGTGAACTGCTCGCCACGCGGCGCGTGGTCGTGATGCTCGCCCGGCCGCGGCGCACGAAACTCGGCGATCATAGGCCGCCCGGCCGTGGCCGTACGCACCATCGGATCACGGTCAACGACGACCTCAACCCCTACGCCTTTCTGACGACGCTGCTCCACGAGATCGCCCACGTGACCACGTGGGAGAAGCTGCGGCACCGCGTGCGCCGCTACCCGCCGCACGGCCGCGAGTGGAAGCGGGAGTTCGGCACGATCCTGGAGCCATTCGTCGATGCCGCGCTCCTGCCCGACGACATCGCCGCTGCGCTGGCGAGGTTCATGCGCAACCCGGCCGCGGCCAGCTGCAGCGACCGCGGCCTCGTGCTCGCGCTGGCGAAGTACGACCGGCCGGAGCCCGGCAGGGCGCGCCTGGAAGATCTGCCGCCGGGCAGCGTGTTTCGCGTGGAGACGGGGCAGGTGTTCCGCCTGGGCCCGCGGCTCCGCAGCCGCTACCAATGCTTCGAAGAGGCGAGCGGGCAGGAATACCGCGTGCACGGCCTGAGCCGCGTCGTGCGCGTGACGTAGCGACGGAGCTCCAGCTCTGTCCGTAGCGACGGAGCTCCAGCTCTGTCAGTAGCGACGGAGCTCCAGCTCTGTCGAATGCGGCCCGCTTCCGACAGGCCTGGAGGCCCGTCGCTACGGTTCGACAAGCCTGCCGCCACGCTAGCGGCCGCGAGTCTGCCGGCGGCGCACCGAGTTGCCGTACACGTGCAACGGTCGATACGGCCGCTTCTCGATCGGAATGCTCTTGATCTGCTCGCGCTCGGCGCCGAACGTGACGACACGCGGGTCGAAGCCGGTCTGGCTCGCGGCGTGCGCCGGCTCGGGGAGCGGGATCGAAAGGGCGGCGATGACGGTGGGGAGAAGGAGCAGCGTACCTCTGGTGATCATGGCTGTGACGCGGGGGTGACTGCCGGCCTGCTAACGAGATCGTCGCCGGCCCGGGATTTTTTTCGCGCCGCGTGGCGAGGCACCACGCACGGCACATTCGGCATGCGTGGATCACCGCGGCCGTCATGCACCCCCCTCACCCGGGTGACGCTCGTCGGCACGCCCGGTACGACCCGTTTGCTGCACGCGCCGAAGCGATTCCGTATGCTGACGAGCACCGAATGGCGATCGGGCGACGCAACGACGAGGTGAGCATGAACCGATTTTTCCTGGCGATCGTGATCCTGGGCTGCGTGTGCGGCCGCGCGGCAGCGGCTGACGGCGTCGAGGCCGACCTGCGCAAGGCCTCGGCGGCGTATGCCGACGCCTACAACAAACGCGACTACCAGGCGCTCGCCGCCCAGTGGACGGAGCGAGCCGAGCTCGTGGAGGGCGGTGCACGCGTCGTCGGCCGCGACGCCATCGTGGCGTCGATCCGCCGCTGGCTCGAAATCCACCCGCAGGCCGCGCTCGCCGTGACCGTGGATGCCGTGGAACCCGTGGCCGGTCCGCTCGCGCGCGTGCGTGGGACACTCGCCTTCACGAAGAAGCCGGGCGCAAAGCCCGTCGTGACCCCGTTCGAAAGCCTGCGCGTGCTCGAGGACGGCGCCTGGCGGCTGGCCGAATCGATCGTGGCCCCGAGCCATGCCGCCGCGCTCGACGACCTCGACTGGCTCGTGGGCATCTGGCGGGCCACAGACACACAGGCGGGCACGACCGTGACGGCGACGTTCGACAAGGCACTCGGCGGCCACTTGATCGCGGGCGGAATGAAGATCGTGCCGAAGTCCGGGGCCACGCTCGAATCGTTCGAAGTGATCCATGCCGACCGCGAGACCGGTCAGGTGCGGTCGTGGCTCTTCGATTCGACGGGCGCCCGGGCCGAGGGTGTGTTTTCGGCCGACGGCACCGGTTTCAGCCGTACGTTCGTGGGCACGCCGGCCGCGGGCTCGGGCGCCGGTCGCGCGGTCTGGACGCAGGTGATCGTGCCTGGCGGCGAAGGCCGGTTCACGCTGCAGTCGATCGAGCGGTCGCTCGACGGCCAGCCTCTCCCCGACAATCCACCGCTGCATTTCCGACGCCAGTAGCGACAGAGCTCCAGCCCTGCCGGTTTCAAAAAGTAGCGACAGAGCTCCAGTTCTGTCGAACCCCCTCGAGGACCCCGCCATGCCCCGCCGCCTCACCACGTTCGTCGCCCTCTGTGCGCTCGCCCTCAATCACGGCGCCACCGTCGCCCACGCCCACGGCGGCGGCGGCGGACACGGCGGCGGCTTCGGCGGCGGCGGCGGCCACATGGGCGGCTACGGCGGCGGCATGCACGAGATGTCCGGCGGCTTCTCGGGCGGCGGGCGCGGTTTCGATGGCGGCGGTCGCGACTTCGATGGCGGTCGGTCCTTTGATGGAGGCCGATCGCTCGATGGCGGCAGGGCTCTCGACGGCGGCAGGGGGCTGGATGGCGGGCGTGCACTCGACGGTGCCCGCGACTTCGGTGGCCTCGACGGCGGTCACTTCGCCGGCGAGCACACGCTCTCGAAGGCCGACTTCCAACGGATCGCGAACCAAGGGCTCGACCGCGGCATCGGCAAGGACGCTCTCGGCCGCGACGGCCTCGGGCGGGGCGCCGTGCGTCCCTACTCGATGAACAACCTCGCGAACCGCGGCAACATGGTGCGCAACAACTTCTACAACGGCGGCTGGTACGGCGGCCGGGGATGGTATGGCGCCCACTTCGGCGCCTGGTGGCCGGGCGCGTGGTGGGGCGGCTTCGGCTGGGGCATGGGGGCTGGCCTGCTCACCGGCCTCGCCTGGAGCGAACTTGCCGGCTGGGGCGGCTACGGCGCGCCCGTCTCCTACAACTACGGCACGAACGTCTGCTACCAGGACGACGGCGTGTATGTGCAGGGGGATCGCGTGGGAAGCGCGGCCGACTACGCCCAGCAGGCCGCGACGCTCGCCGCCCAAGGCGGAGCCGATGCGAAGATCACGGCCGACGATCAGTGGCGGCCGCTCGGCGTGTTTGCGCTGGCGCGGTCGGAGGAGACGAACCCCAGCACCTTCCTGAGCCTGGCGATCGACAAGGCGGGGCTGCTCCGCGGCACGTACTACGACGCCGTCTCCGATTCCACGCAAAACATCACCGGCAAGGTCGACAAGAAAACGCAGAAGGCCGCCTGGACGATCGGCGACAAGAAGACGCCGGTGTACGAGGCGGGACTCACGAACCTGCTCGAAAAGCAGGCGACGATTCTGGTGCACCGCGACGACGGCAAGGGCGGCAACGGCAAGGTGGAGCAGATGCTGCTCGTGCGCGTCGACGACAAGGCTGCCGCCGGCACTGCGAAAACCGACGTCGACAGTGACGCGTCGTGATGAGGATGCGACACGTGGCGACAGGCCTCCAGGCCTGTCGAAA
>JBAXUY010000118.1:0-9337 GCA_037129475.1 Planctomycetia bacterium
TGCCGAAGCCGGGCCGCAAGCCGGCCGGGGCGATCGGCTCCGCCCAGCAGGGGCTGACCAGGATGCTCGGCCTCGAGTTTCAACTCGAACAGATCGACTACTCGGCCGGGAACTTCGTCCACGCCGATCTGTCGCCGAAGGAATTCGAAGCCGCGATGCGCAAGCGGGGCGAGTCGTGGTGGAGCATGTTCTTCAAGCTCATGAAGGAAGGGACTGCCCGGGCCGAACGTGACGCCGGCAAGGGGGGATCCGACGTGGGCTTCGGCGACCTGTTCGGACTCCTCTTCGGCGGCGACCGCGAGGTTCGCCTGCGACGGGTCATGGCCGAGCAGTTCACCGACATGGAAGTGCTCACGGCGGCCTTTGGCGGCGAGGAGGGCTCCTCGCTGATCACCGATCGCAACGCCGCGGCGCTTGATGTGCTGCGCGACCAGATCGCGCGGGGCCGGCGGCGGATCGCGATCTTCTATGGCGCCGCCCACATGGACGACTTCGACGAACGGCTGCGCAAGGACTTCGCCATGGAGCCGTTCGAGACCGACTGGCTCGAAGCCTGGGATCTACGGCTGCCGTAGCGACAGGCCTCCAAGCCTGTCGAACGACAGCGTGGAGCTTCGTCGCTACGCGGGCACGCGCACCAGCCGGCCCCAGACCGCGGCGGTCGCGCTCGCCCGGCGGAGCACTTCGTCGTAGCCGAGCGACTCCACCACCTCGCCGACGGCGGAGAATTCGAAAGCGCCGCTGTAGCCGTGTTCGACGAGACCAGCGACGAGGGCCGACAATGGATGGGTGCCCTGCCCCGGCGGCAGCCGCTCCGCGTCGGCTGCAGGCTGTCCCCGCCCATCGGCCACCTGCACGAGCGCCGTCAGCGGAGCGAGCCGCCCGAGCAGCGTGAAGACCGCGCGGTCGTGGCCGAAGTGCCACAGGTCGACGCCGAGCCGCACGGCCGGATGGTCGAACCGCTCGACCCAGTCGGCCGCCTCAACCAGGCTCGTCAGGAAACTGCCCCCGGCCGCCGCTGCCGGATGCATCGGCTTGAGTGCGAGCGTCACGCCGCGGGCGAAGGCCTCGGGTGCCAGCACATCGAGGGCGTCGGCCAGCAGGCGGTGGGCATGGCTCCGGGTATGGCCGCCGCGACAGCCGCTGTGCACCACGAGCACGTCGGCCTCGAGTTCGGCCGCGGCATCGACCGCCTCCAGGGCGTCATCCACGCTCTCGCAGAACGACCGCCCTTCGCCCCCGGTGAATCCTCCTGCCCATTGCAGGCTCGACACCCGCACGCCCGCCTGCTGCAGGAGCGTCCTGGCCGAAGCGATGCCGATGTCGGATACCTTCGTGCGCCACAGCGAGATCGCATCGAATCCGTGTCGGACGAGGTGGTCGAGTTCGTCGGCGAGCTCCCAACGAAACGTGGTCAATTCACTGATCGACGCGTGCACCATGACTCGAACGCTCTCCTGTCCGGGGAGACTGCTACGGCCTGCAGCTGCGAAGGCCCGCCTGGAACGGTGAGGAGTATGAGACGGTGTCTCGCCGACTGTCCAGATGAAGTTCTCACACCGCGCATGATGCTGTACGCATGTGCTGCTTGCCAAAGTCGCGCTTATTTTTTTGTGGAGTCGATGCCGCGTCACTTCGATCCGAGATCGATGCACACGAGCCGCCCCGCGCCGCGCACGAAGAGCAGCCCACGAGCCACGATTGGAGCCGCCCAGCAGGGCGATGACAGCAGCGGGGTGCTGTCATCGGCGAGCAGTCTCGCCCGAGACACCTCGTGAAATCGATCGGGCGCAGCGCGGGCGAGCACGAGCTCGCCGAACTCCCCGAGCACTACGAGGTGCCCATCCACGAGCACCATGCTCGCCCGACCGAGGCCCGGCTCGGTCCACTTCACCGCTCCGGTCGCCCATTCCACGCAGATGACCAACGCGTCGCCGGCGTGGCGGCCGCTGGAGCCATACACGTGCGCATCGTGAACGATCGGTGTCGCCCAATGGGCCATGAGGGCCGACCGCGGCCGTGGATTGCGGTCGCGGCGGATCACCCGCGGATCGCCGACTGCCAGGTCGAGAAGCGCACTTCCCGGCCCGTAGCACTCGGAGAGGAGCACTTCGTCACCCGCGACGACCGGACTCGCCGCGATGGCGCTGAAGAGTTCGTCGGCCCGCCAGCGAAATTCCGCGAGCACCGCGCCCGACGCAGGATCGACCACGATCAGGTCGTCCCGCATCCAGGCGACGATCCGGGGCCGGCCGTCGATCTCGGCGAGCACCGGTGCAGCGTAACTCGCGAGCTGGGCCGAGCAGCGCCACCGTTCGCGACCGGTGGCGAGATCGAACGCCACGAGCCCGCTGTCGAGCCCCTTCACGAGGTCGAGCCGCTCGGGCGCCGCGGGCGTCGAGCCCGGCTTGCTGCCCCCGACTTGCACTACGACGAGATCGTCGTCGCCGACGCTTACCACGAGCGGCGCCGCGCCCACGCCGAAAAAGTTCGGCACCACGTGGTAGTCGGCCGTGGTGTCGATGCTCCACGCGCTCGAACCGTCGGCGAGCGACCGGCACTCGAGCCGCCCTTCCGGTCCGAACGTGAGCACTCGCCCCGCGTGGATCACGGGCGCAGCTCGCGGGCCGCCGTCGTAGCCGAACATGTCGCGGTAGTCGCTCGGATACGACTCCTCCCAGAGCTGCGTGCCCGTCTCGGCTGCGAAGCAGCGCGTGCGCATCCGCTCGCCGACGCGGTCGAACGCCACCAGCCGGCCCAGCGCGACCGCCGGGGCACAGTAGCCCTCACCGAGCGACACCTGCCACACCACGGGCGGCCCCGATGCCGGCCAGGGCGTCGCGATCCCCGTGCAACCGCTGCGGCCGTTACCGGTCGGGCCGAGAAACGCCCCCCAGTCCTCGCCGGGCCGCTTGGAGAGATCGGGCAACTCGGCTGCCGAAACCCCGACGCCGGAAGCGATCACCGCGACCGCGAGCATCGCCCGTATACTCCGCATGATCACTCCCTCCACGGATGGCCGTTTCACCCCAGGCTACACCCGATGCCGCAGGAAAAAGAGGTGCGGGTCGGCCGGGTGGTGATTCCAGCCTCGGCCTTGGAGTGGCAATTCGTGCGGTCGAGCGGGCCGGGCGGGCAGCATGTCAACCGCACGAGCAGCAAGGCCGTGCTCCGGTTCGACGCCCGGCATTCGCCGCACCTGCCCGACGACGTGCGGAGCCGGCTGCTGGAGCGTGAGAGGTCCCGGCTCACGCGCGACGGGGCACTCGTGATCACGAGCCAGCGACACCGTGACCAGCCGCGGAACGTCGCCGACTGCCTTGCAAAACTGTCCGCCATCCTCGCCCGCTCGCTCGTGGCCCCGAAGAAACGCCGCCCGACGAAGACGCCGCGGTCGGTCGTGAAAAAACGGCTCGAAGGAAAACGGCGGCGGTCAGAAACCAAGCGGCTGCGCGGCCGGATCGGCGAATGACGCACCACCACCGCGATCGGCGCGGCCGGCGTTGGTATACTTCGTACGGCAGTCGGCACGACGTCGACGGCACTGCTCGTGAAGGATTCGTCCATGCCATCACCCCGCGACATCGACACCGTGCTCAAGGGCTGGGAGTTCAAACCCGGCGAGGTGAGCGCCCGCCTCTTCAAGGCCCGGAGCGGCCGTGAAGTGCTCCAGATGCGGGTCGACATGGGTGTGCTCCAAATGGAGACCGATCTGCGGCCCGATGGCACCCGGCCGCAAGGCGCCGAAACGTATTACGACTACCTCGTGGGGGAGGCGATCCGGGAGGGGGGCTCGTTCCGGCTCTCCCGTGAACAGTGCGCGGAGGCCGACCGCGAGTTCGTGCAGTACTACCACCGCCGCATCTGCTGGCTCGCCCTGCGCGAGTACGCTCGTGCGGCCAAAGACGCCGACCACAGCCTGGCGTTCATGGACTTCGTGCGGGAGCACTCCCCCGACGACGAGTGGACACTCTCGCACGAGCAATATCGGCCGTTCGTCCTGTTCCACCGCGTGCAGGCCGGAGCGCTCGCGATCCTCGAGGAGCAGAGCCCCGAGGCTGCGATCGTGGAGATCAATCGCGGCCTGCAGCGGTTTCGGGACCTGTTCGACCGCTACGACGCGGCGGACCAATACTCGGAAGACGAACTCGTGAAGCGGCTCGAAGAGATGCGGGAGAGCGTCCGGCAGCGGTACGACGTGGGCCGCACGCTCGACGAGCAGTTGGCCGACGCGGTGCACGCCGAAAACTACGAGCTCGCCGCAAAACTCCGCGACCGGATGCGACGTGCCCAGACCGCTCCGGCAGCCAGCCCCGGCGATTCGGCCGGCCACGCGTGAAAATTTTTCACGGTCGACGCCCAGTCTGACCGGCATTCAGGCTTCCGCCTGCGAAAACTTTGCCGACTCCATCGGCCATGCGCGTGAATCTGGGTCGACTGGGAGGGCGCGAAACCGTTTTTGGGAAGTGCAACGGCACGCGCACGATTTGGCGCGCAGAATGCAGTGGAGGGATGTCGCTGCAGTCCCGCCGGCAGCTTCACCCGCCCCCAGGAGGACCCGCCATGAACACCGCCACGCCGAACGTCGAGAGCCACACCGGATGGTCCGTGGCCACGCCGCACGTGATGACCGTGGGGGACATGGAGTGCGTGGTGCGGGTGCTGCCGCTGTGCCCGATCGCCGACGTCCTCGGATTCGAGCACGAGATCGCAACCGCCGGCGTCGTCGACGCCGGCACGATCGCCGACCTCCTCGACTCGCGGATGATCGCCCCGCCGCGGCCCCGCCGCCGCCGCGACCGCGCCGTCAGCTCCCGCGCCGTGTTTTACGTCGCGGAATAGGTTGCGAGTTGGGCGCGCCGGCTTCGGGCTCCCCATATCCCGTCGCCGGACGTTCACTGCGCCCCGACCAATCCGCCTGCGGCGGATCGGTGCCCGTGGGCTCCGTTCACTCGGACTCACTGGCGCTGCGCCATCCTGGCTTCGTCGACCAATTCGCCTTCGGCGAATCGGTGCCCGAGTAACGCCGGCGCCCGGGACACGGGGAGCCCGAAGCCTCCTCCGTAGCGACAGAGTTCCAGCTCTGTCGATCGACAGGCCTGGAGGCCTGTCGCTACAGCGCTCAGGACTTTCGGCGGAGTCGGTCGGTGGGCACGCGCAGACGAAGGGAGTCGTTGAGGACGAAACAGCGCCAGGCCTGGAAGGCCGGGTCATCACCAGCCGACGGAGGTCGGCCAAGGAACGGACGGAAGGATGCCGTGCCGTTCCGTGAAGCATCGCTCGAGCATGCCTCCCTTGGCTCCGATTACGAGTCATTGTCACCTGCCCTGCTGTCCGGCAGGGCCGTATGGGGTGACCCCGAGCCGGATTGGGCCAGTTGAGGCATGAGACGCCGAAGACCGCGATCGGGGCGTGGTACACTTCGCCGCATCATGGATCAGCCGCTCACCGTGCCGCCTGGCCGCGACATTCGTCTCGCCGACTTCGACACCGGTTTCACGGAAGGGCTCGACCGCGAGGCGGCCGAGGCCGAGACGCGGCTCCACTGTGACGCACTCGATGAGCTGGCCTATCGCCTCTTCGCGGAGGCGAAGCGAGCGGTCGTCGTCGTGCTCCAGGGCATCGACACGTCGGGCAAGGACGGCACGATCCGGATGCTCGCCAGCGGGATCAGCCCGCAATGCCTCGATGTGAAAAGCTTCAAGGCTCCGAGCGCTCTGGAACTGTCGCACGACTTTCTGTGGCGCGTGCATGCGGCGATTCCGCCCCATGGCATGATCGGTGTCTTCAATCGCTCGCACTACGAAGACGTGGTGGTCGTGCGAGTCCGCAAGCTCGTGCCGAAGGAGGTCTGGAAGGACCGCTACGGCCAGATCAACGCGTTCGAGAAACTGCTTCACGACGGCGGGCTCACGTTCGTGAAGTGCTTCCTGCACATCAGCAAGAAGGAGCAGCGGCAGCGGCTCGAGGACCGTCTCAAGGATCCGAAGAAGCAATGGAAACTCGGCCCCGACGACCTCGAAGACCGCACGCGGTGGGACGAGTTCACGAAGGCGTATGAAGACGCGCTCACGGAGTGCAACACGGCCCACGCCCCCTGGCACGTGGTGCCGGCCGACAAGAAGTGGTATCGGAACCTCGTCGTGGCCCGGCTCGTCCGCCAGACGCTCGAGCGGCTCGATCCGCGGTTTCCGAAGTTCGACTCGAGCCTGCTGACGAAGCTCGACTGAACCCCCGACCCGTGCGTCTCTCCTCATGAACGGCATCCCACTCCTCGATCTCGACCTCTGCCGGGCCCGGCAACAGCGGCTCCGCGACCGGCTCGCCGCCGAGCGGCTCGACGGCCTCGTGGTGGTGATGCCGGAGCACGTGCAGTATCTGACGGGCCACCGCTGGGACTTTCGGTTCGCGCCGCTGGCCGCGATCGACGCCACGGGCCGGACGCTGCTCGTCTGCCCCGACAAGGCCGTCGATCAGGCGGCGGCAGATGACGCACGGACCTATGAAGCCAAGTGGCGGTCGACGCTGCGAAACGACCAGCGTGAGGCGGCGGCGAAAGTGCTCGCCGACTGGCTCGCATCACGACCGACGTGGCGCCGGGTAGGCGTCGAATTCTCCGCCTGCCCGCCGCATGTGACGCGGCTCTTTCCGCAGGCGGACTTCATCGACGTCGAGCCGGCTCTGTGGACGCTGCGCCGGCGAAAGGATTCCGACGAGCTCGAACTCCTGCGGAGGGCGATCGCCGCGGCCGGAGCGATGTACGAGACGGCGCGAAACATGATCGCCCCGGGCATCTGTGAACTCGACATGTTTTCAGCGCTCCAAGCGGCGGCTGTGGCGTCGTGTGGCGAGATGCTCACCGGCACGGGCAACGACTACGCCTGCGGCGTGCGCGGCGGCCCGCCGCGGGCCCGCGCATGCGTCGCTGGCGAGCTCTACATCCTCGACCTCGGACCGGCCTATCGAGGCTACTTCGCCGACATGTCGCGGGCGCTCGCCGTCGACCGCCGGCCGACAGACCTTCAGTTCGCGGCCTGGAAGCACGTCTGCGAGGCGCTCGCGCTCGTCGAGCGAATCGGGAAGCCTGGAGTACGTTGCCGGGCGATCTACGCCGAGGTGCAGGCATGGCTCGCGACGGCACCGGTGGGCACGTGGTCGAGCCACCTGGGCCATGGCATCGGGCTGTGGGTGCACGAGGCGCCGCACTTGAATCCGAACTGGGACGACGTGCTGGAGGTGGGCGACGTGATCGCCGTCGAGCCGGCGCTCTACGCTCCGGAACTGTCGAGCGGTCTGCGGATCGAAAACGACTACCTCGTCACCGAGACGGGCCTCGTGAACCTGAGCCCGTTTCCGCTGGAGATGTAGCGACAGGCCTCCAGGCCTGTCGGAGGACAGAGCTGGAGCTCCGTCCTTCCGTCCATCATTCATTCCCCATACAACGCCTCGTGCCCCGCGGCCATCGTGGCGAACGTGTGGCGTTCGCGCACGCGGGCGTGACCGGCGGCACCGAACGCAGTGGCTCGCGCCGGATCGTCGAGCACATCGCGAAGCGCACGGGCCAGATCTGCCGGATCGTTCGGTGCGTGCAGAAGCCCGGCCACGCCGTCGAGCACTTCGGGGAAGGTTCCGTGATCCGGCGCCACGACGGGCACGCCCGCCGCCATCGCCTCGATCACGGGCAGCCCCTTCGCCTCCGGATGGGCGGTCGGCATCGCGAACACATCGCATGCGTCCAAGAGCCGAAGTTTTCCAGGCCGATCCACCTGCCCGAGCCACGTGAAGCGGTCGGCCAGGCCGAGGTCGGCCGCGAGCCGGCGGCATACGGTGAGATACGGCGCCTCGGCGGCGCTCGTCGCCCCCGCGGCCACGAGTTCCACGTCGTACGCGGGCCTGAGCATCGCGACGGCCCGAATCAACTGATCGAGCCCCTTCTCCGGGCAAAGCCGGGCCAACGACCCGACCACACATCGGCCCCCGCGGGCGGCCCGACGAGCGGCGAGGTCGGGCGGCGCAGGTGGGAAGCCGGCGAGATCGACACCGTGCGGCACGACCGCGATCTTCTCGGATGGCACAGCGAGGTAATCAGCCATGAAGCCGGCGAAAGACCGATTGAGGGCCACGAACTGATCGATATCGCGGCTCCGCTCCCGAAGGAGCCGGCGAATCTCGCCATAGTGCGGCTCTGGAATCCGCTCGATGAAGATGTCCTCGCCCGACAGACTGCAGACGATCTTCGCACCGGTGACTTCCTTCACACGCCGTGCCAGCCCAACGAGCAGTGCGTTCGACAGATGCACGACGTCGGGCTTCACGTCGACCGCCAGCCAGCGGGCGAGCTTCTCGACCTCCTTCCGCTGGTGCCCTGTCTCGCCGGCGAGTGTGGACGCCGTGAGCCCACCGAGATCGGCGGGTTTTGTTTCAGCGGTCCGACTGGAAAGCCATGCGAGCAGCCCGCGCGCGTCGAGCAGGCGGTCGAGCCACCAGGGCGTGTGGCGAAAGAATGGCACATGCTCCTGGAGCCAGACGTTCACGCCACCGCACACGATCCGTGGCTCGGCCACGTTTTCCTCGTCGGTCGTGGTCGGCACGTACGCGGGCACGAGGATCGCATCGCTTCCTCGGGCCTGCAGCGCCCGCACGAGTGCGTTGTCGTGGAGGCACGATCCGCAGATCCGCCCTCCCGCTCCGGCCGTGATCTGGACGATTTTCATGCGCGCGAATCCGTCGACCCCTGGAGGTGCAGACCGGCAGTCTGCACGCAGCTCCATCCGCAGAGTACCACTCTGCGGCTACGAGGGCCCACGCCATCCTGCCTCGAGATGGATAAGCACGAGCGCGAGGTCGGCTGGCGTGATCCCGCTCACGCGGCCCGCCTGTTCGAGCGTCCGCGGCCGCACCCGGGTGAGTTTCTCCCGGGCCTCCGCCCGCAGATGCCGCACCGCCGTGTAGTCGAGCTCCTCGGGAATGACGCGATCGGCCTGCCGCCGCCGGCGCTCGATCTGTTCGCGTTCGAGCGCCAGGTAGCCGGCGTAGCGAATGTCGCTCGCGATCTGGGTGGCCGCCTCGCGCGACACGGCCGCCAGGTCGGGTGCGGCCGCCACGGCTTCGGCCCAGCCGAATTCGGGCCTTTTGAGAAGCTCGGCCAGCGGCACGCCGTTCACCCGCCGCGCGGCGAGCGTGGCCTGCGTCGCTTCGATCTCGGCCGACTTCGTGGCGAGCCGCTCGATGCGCTCGGGCTCCGCCAGCCCGAGCCGTGCAGCGACGGGCGTCAGCCGGCGATCGGCGTTGTCGTGCCGCAGGGCGAGCCGGTGCTCGGCGCGGCTGGTGAACATGC
>JBAXUY010000119.1:0-9242 GCA_037129475.1 Planctomycetia bacterium
TCCAGCTCTGTCCATCCGCTTTTCGTAGGGACGGAGCTCCAGCTCTGTCCATCCGCTTTTCGTAGGGACGGAGCTCCAGCTCTGTCCATCCGACAGGCCTGGAAGTCTCTCGCCACGGTCGTGCTACACTGGCGTCCACCTCGGGGCGTAGCGCAGTTGGTAGCGCGCTTGGTTTGGGACCAAGAGGTCGAGAGTTCGAATCTCTCCGCCCCGATTGATCGCCAGTGACCGCACGAAGGAAAGGAATCCGCCATGACCAATTCCCGTTTCCATGTCCTCGGCCGATCGCTCGCAGTGGCCGTTGTTCTCGGAGCCGCCACCTCGTGCACGCCCGCAGCGTGGGCGGCCGATGCCCAACCGTCTGCCGCTCCGAGTGCCGCCAACCCGGCCGACGCGATCCTCGGCGACTGGAAGCCGGCCGACATGGACGTCGCCATCCGCATCTTCAACGCCAAGGGGCAGTACGTGGGCGGCGTGGTCAAGGCGGCCAATCCGGCGATGATCAATACGGAGATGCTCCGCGGCATCGCGTACGATCCCAAGAGTGGCACCTGGCGCGGAGAGATCTTCGCGCTGAAGCGGGGAGAGTTCGTTCCCATGACCATCCGCATGACCCCCGCCGGATTCGAGATGGTGGCCGGGGCGGGCTTCCTGTCGAAGACGATCGAATGGGTGCGGGCCCCGGTGGAGCCGCCGGCTGAAAACGCGGGCACTCGCTGACCGCGGGGACGCCGAGCGACTCGACGCAGCGCACTCAGCCCGCAAACAGTCGCACGCCGGCCCACGCGGCCCCGATCGCCAGCACGTTCGTCGCCACGATGTACCCAAGCGCCGCAGCCGTGCGGCCGTGCTCGAAGAGCTCGAGCGACTGGAAGGCGTAGCTCGAATACGTCGTGAATCCGCCGAATAGGCCGACGAGCAGGATCGTCTCCAGGCCGCCCGGCAGCGTGCTCCGCGCACGAAAAAACCCTGCAATTGCCCCGAACGCGAACGAGCCCGCGACGTTCACGATCAGGGTGCCCCACGGCAGGGAATGGCCGAACAGCCGCGCGGCGCCGGCGTTGCAGGCCACGCGGAGTAGCGTGCCGAGGGCTCCGGCACCGGCCAGCCAGACGATGTGGGGAAGTGTCATGCCGCGCAGTGTGCCGCGCCGGCGGATCATGGACAAGCGCGGCGGAATCCGACACACTCCGGAAGTCCCCTTCCGCACGGAGTGCTTCCATGACCGCCCCGACCGTTCATGCCCGGATCGACGGACCGATCGTGATGATCGGATTCGGCTCGATCGGCCGGGGCACACTCCCGCTCATCGAGCGGCATTTCGAGTTTGACCGCTCCCGGTTCGTGGTCATCGATCCCGACGACCGCGACCGCCCGATCCTCGACCGCCACGGGGTCCGGTTCATCCACGAGGCGGTGACCCGCGACGGCTATCGCGAGCTTCTCACCCCCCTGCTCACGAGCGGTGGCCAGGGCTTCTGCGTCAACCTCTCCGTCGACACGTCGTCGCTCGACATCATGCGGCTGTGCCGCGAACTCGGCGCGCTCTACATCGACACGGTCGTCGAACCCTGGCCCGGGTTCTACTTCGATCGCTCCGCCCACCCCGAGTCCCGCACCAACAACGCTCTGCGTGCGACGATCCGGGAGGAGAAGGCGGCACGCCCCGGCGGCACGACCGCGGTGTCGTGCTGCGGCGCCAATCCCGGCATGGTGTCGTGGTTCGTGAAGCAGGCGCTCGTGAACCTGGCGGCCGACACCGGCCGGCGGGTGGCGACGCCGGCCGCCGACGACCAGGCCGGCTGGGCGCGATTGATGCGCGACCTCGGCGTCAAGGGCATCCACATCGCGGAGCGCGACACACAGCGTTCCCGCCAGCCGAAGCCGCCCAACGTGTTCGTCAACACCTGGAGCGTCGAGGGCTTCCTCTCCGAGGGGATGCAGCCGGCGGAACTGGGCTGGGGCACGCACGAGAAGTGGCTGCCGGAGAATGGCCGCCTGCAGACGATCGGCTCACGGGCCGGGGCCTACCTGCTCCAGCCGGGCGCCAACACACGGGTGCGCACGTGGTGCCCCACGCCTGGCCCGCAATACGGCTTCCTCGTCACCCACAACGAATCGATCTCGATCGCCGACTCGTTCACGCTCCGCGAGGGCGACTCCGTCGTCTACCGCCCCACCTGCCACTACGCGTATCACCCCGCCGACGACGCGGTGCTCTCCCTCCACGAACTGTTCGGCCGGGCCGGCGTCCGCCAGGACAGGATCCACATCCTCGACGAGACCGAGATCGTCGACGGCATCGACGAACTCGGTGTGCTGCTCTACGGGCACGAGAAGAACGCCTACTGGTACGGCTCCAGGCTGTCGATCGAGGAAACCCGCGACCTCGCCCCCTACCAGAACGCGACCGGCATGCAGGTGTCGTCGGCCGTGCTCGCGGGGATGGTGTGGGCCCTTGAAAACCCGGAAGCCGGCATCGTCGAGGCCGACGAGATGGACTTCCAGCGGTGCCTCGAGGTGCAGCGGCCGTATCTCGGGCCGGTCACCGGGCACTACACCGACTGGACGCCGCTCACCGACCGCCCGGGCTTTTTCCCAGAGCACATCGACGCCGACGACCCCTGGCAGTTCCGGAATGTTCTGGTGCACTGACCTATACTTCTACAATCGGTGCCAGGCACCAATTGCCGCAAATGGTGCCTGGCACCGATTGCCGCCCCACCACACCCCACGCCCCTGATGAACACCAAAACGCTCCTCTCGCTCGCCAAGAAACACGGCACGCCGTTGTTCGTGGTCGATCACGCCGAACTGCGGAAAAACTACGCGCTCTTCCGCAAGCACTTCCCGCGGGTGCAGATCTACTACGCCGTGAAGGTCAACAGCGACCCGGCGATCGTGAAGACCTTCTACGAACTCGGCGGCAGCTTCGACGTCGCCAGCATGCAGGAGTTCCACACGGTCTACGAGAACATCAAGGCGCTCCCGGCGAAGGCCCGGCAGGACTTCATCTGGGACAAGATCATCTATGCCAATCCGATCAAGCCCGTGGAGACGCTGCATGAGCTCGACCGCTACAAGCCGCTCGTGACCTACGACAACCACGAGGAGGTGAAGAAGATCGCGAAGCACGCGCCGCACGCGGGGCTCGCGCTCCGGCTGCGGGTGCCCAACACCGGCTCGATGGTCGAGCTCTCGAGCAAGTTCGGGGCCCTGCCGGGCGAGGCGGTCGATCTGATCACGTTCGCCCACGAGCAGGGCCTCGTCGTGGAGGGGCTGTCGTTTCACGTCGGCAGCCAGTGCACGAACCCGCAGAACTTCATCCAGGCGATCCATCTCTGCGCGGGCGTGTTCGCCGAGGCGAAGTCGCGCGGGTTCACGCTCAAACTCCTCGACATCGGCGGCGGGTTTCCGGCGGCCTACGACGCCACGGTGCCGAAGTTCTCGGCGCTTGCCAAGAAGATCAACCACGAACTTGACCGGCTGTTTCCGCCAGAGATCGAAATCCTCGCCGAGCCGGGCCGCTTTCTCGTGGCCTCGGCCGGCAACGCCGTGAGCAAGATCATCGGCAAGGCGATCCGCAACGAGAAGATGTCGTACTACGTCGACGACGGCGTCTACCACACCTACTCGGGCGTGATCTTCGACCACTGCACCTACCACATGAAGAGTTTCAAGAAGGGGCCCACGCAGATCTGCGCCGTCTTCGGCCCCACCTGCGACGCCCTCGACACGATCAGCCTCGCCGAACAACTGCCCGAACTCGAGATCGGCGACTATCTCTACAGCGAGAACATCGGCGCCTACTCGGCGGCCTCGAGCACCCACTTCAACGGTTTTCCGCCCGCCAAGGTGATCCACGTGAACGTGTAGCGACAGGCCTCCAGGCCTGTCGAAAGGACAGGGCTGGAGCCCTGTCGCTACGCCGGTCAAAGGACGGGGCTGGAGCCCTGTCGCTCCGGTGGAAGTGGCAGAACCCTTCGAAGCCTTGAGCCGTTGAAGCCCTCATGCCGCTCGCCCGCTCGTTCCTCGTCGTGATCCTCGCCGCCGGCTTCGTGCGGGCCGCCGAGCCGCCTGCGGGCGTCGCACCGATCGGCGGCCACTGGTTCGTGAAGCGTGACGGCGACAAGCCCGTCTACTTCTTCCGCGACGCCGCGCGGTTCGTCGACCTGTTCTCGTACCACATGCGCGATTCCAACGAGGACGGGATCGACGAGGTACGGGTGTCGCACGAGCCGGGGTTTCTCGTGATCGAGAGCCAGGGCTATCCCAACCATCCCACGGCCATCTTCCCCAACAGCGGCAACCCGAATTCGATCCGCGTGCAGGCATTCACGTTCCGGCTGCCGATCGAGCCGCGGGTCGCCAAGGAGATCGCGCGGCTGCCGATGGGGCCGATCGGCACGGCGCTCAACGGCGTCGTGTTCTTCAACCCGTTCGAGCAGGGCGGCATGAACGCCGTCGACGGCTATTCCGAGGTGTGGCTCGACAGCTGCTGCGGCCATCCCCAGCAGACCGGCGTCTACCACTACCACAAGTATCCGACCTGCGTGAAAAGTCCGTTTGCGGACGATGGCAAACGGCATTCGCCGATCATCGGCTTCGCCTTCGACGGGTTTCCGATCCACGGGCCCTATGAAGCCGACGGCGTGATGGCCCGCGACCTCGACGGCGAGCGGGCCCTCGATGTCTGCAACGGCCACGCCGACCCCGACCGCGGCTACCACTACCACGTCACGCCCGAGCGGTTTCCCTACGTGCTCGGCGGCTACCGCGGTACGCCGGAACCTTCCAATAACCGCGGCATCGCCCGGGCCGGCACCGGTCCCATCGAAAACAACTCCCGGGGCGAGAGCGGGCTCGAGCAGGTCGTGAGCGAAGTGCGGCCCGGCACGGTCGCCCGCGGCGGCCGCAGGACGGTGTCGATCGTCCTCGATCCCCGGCATGCCACGCGGGGCCCGGTGCCGACGGAGAACCCCTCGTGGGTGCAGATCGGGCCGTACGAGGCCGTGGCGATCGACCGCGCAGGCAACACGGTGACGGCTGAATTCGAGATTCCCGAAGACGCCGCGCTCGGCGTGCTGCTCGACTGCCACCTCGAATTCGATCTCGGCGGCCGCACGCGGGCGCTCAAGCGCAACGCCGTGATGAGGGTCGTCGAATGAGCCTGCAACCTTCCGACGCTCGGGCCGTTGAAGGATCGGTGGCATGTTTTCCTGGAGGACGAACCCATGAGACGGAAGCACGGTTGGCTCTACGGACTGTTCACAGTGGCTTTGTTCGCGGGAACCGTCGCCTTGGCACAGCCGCCTGAAGGCGGGCCGCCCGGTGGTCCGCGAGGTGGTCCTCCCGGAGGCCCCGGCGGAGAACGGCGCGGGCCGCCCTCGCCCGAGCAGTTCGTCGAGCGGGCGATGTCGTTCGATGCCGATGGCGACGGCAAGCTCGATCGCACCGAGCTCACGAAATTCGGCGAAGAGATGGCGGCCCGGCGGATGCGTGGGGGACCGGGCGGCCCTCCGGGCGGACCCGATGGCCCGCGTGGCGGCGGGCCGCGGCGTGGCCCCGGCGGTGAGGGCGAAGCCGGCGGTGAAGGCAGACGCGGTCCACCTCCGGGAGGCGAGGGCGGCCGCCCAGAACGCCCCCGGCGGCCGGAGTAGGCGGCCCGCATTCGTCACGCAGTCACGGTGGAGTATTCTCGCCGGCGATGACGACGAATCGCTCCCTCGCCGACCCGCTGCCCGCCCGACCATCCGAAGCCCACGCGCTCGAAGTGGCCCGCGACCTGCCCGGGGAGCGGATCGTGTGCACGACTGCTGGCCGTGGTCAGGCAGCGGCCGCACTCGCCTGTGAGCGGCCCGGGGCGGAGGTCACGGCATGGTTCCTCGACGAGCAGCAGCGTGAACGCGCGGTCGGTGAATGGGCCGTGTGCCCGCCGCGGCTCACAGCGCAGTGCACCGCTGACATGCCGCCCGGCCCCTACGATCTGGCCGTCGTGCCGCTCGCAAAAGACGCCGAGGCGGAGCTCTCCCGCGACATCCTCCAGGCGGCGCTTGTGAACCTCGCGATCGGTGGCCGGCTCGTCGCGGCGATCGACAACCCGCGCGACACCTGGCTCCACGGACAGCTCGCCGAGACCGGCGAGACCGTGCGGGTGCGGCCTGCCCAGGGTGAAAAGCCGCATACGATCTGCTACGTGGTGGAAAAAACGCGGGAGCTTCGCAAGGTCCGCGACTTCTCCTGCGAGTTCGTGTTTCGCGACCGTGAGCGGCTCTTGAAGGCGGTGAGCCGGCCCGGCGTGTTTGCCCATCGGCGGATCGACCCCGGCGCCCGGCACCTGCTCAACGCCGTTGACGTCGCGCCCGACACACGCGTGCTCGACATCGGCTGCGGCTCCGGCTGCGTGGCGATCGGAATCGCGGCGCGTGATCCGAGCGTGCACGTGCATGCCTTCGACTCGTCCGCCCGGGCCGTGGAGTGCACGGCCCGCGGCGCCCTCCTCAATGGGCTCACCAACGTGTCGGTGGCCCTCGAGGCAGCCGGTTGCGTGCCCGACCCCGGCTCCTACGACCTGGCGCTCGCCAACCCGCCCTACTACTCCGACTTCCGCATCGCGCAGCTCTTTATCGACACTGCCTGGAAGGCGCTCGCCCCGGGAGGCACGCTGCTCATGGTCACGAAGCAGCCGAGCTGGTATCTGGAGCACCTCCCGCAGATGTGGCGCGATGTGGCCGAGGATCCGGTGAAGACCTATCACCTGATCGAAGCCCTCCGGCCATCGTGATCACTTCAAATACTCGTTCGACCACGTGCTGAAGAGATCGCCGCGTTTCACGCGGGCGGCGTCTTCCTGCATCACGGCCGGCGTCCGGCGGATCACTCGCACCGTCTTGCGGCGATGCTGGTAATACCGCGAGTGCGCCCGGGCCTCAGGGCCTGAGTTCCGCGGCGGAATGCTTGGCGGGCCCGGCGGCTGGGCCGCGACGGCCGCCGCCCAGATCACGGTGCCGACGACTCCGGCGAGCACAGCCCGACCGCTCATGGCAGTGGCTCGAGCGTGAGGGGATCGCGGAGCGGCAGGTGCTTGACGGCGCCGCCGAAGAAGTCTTTCATCGTGGCCCGGCCCTGGAGGTCGCCCTTCGTGATCTCGTCCCAGTCGCCCACCACGAGGATCGCCATCTTCTCCGGGTCGAGGTGCTTCTTGGCCACGCGTTGCAGATCCTCGCGGGTCGTGGCCCGCACCTTGTCGCGAAACGTCTTCCAGAAGTCCGGCGGCCGCTTCGTCCACTCGTCGTTCACGAACACCCGTAGCATCGCAGGCTTGCTCTCGAACTGCCTCGGAAACGTCTCGATCGCGCTGGCCTTCGCGGTCTCGAGCTCCTCCTCCGTGACGAGGTCGTCGCGCACGCCCCGGATCTGATCGAGCACGATCTTCGTGGCCAGGGCCACCGTCGGATTCTTGCTTTCGAAGCCGGCCCGGAAGTCGCCGGGATAGGCGACCTTGGGCACGAGCGTGGACCGTGCCGAGTAGGCGAGCCCCTCGTTGCTTCGCACCTGTTGCATGATCCGGCTGGTGAATCCGCCGGCGCCGAGGATGTCGTTCAAGAGCAGGAGCGGAATCGCGTCGGGATCGTCGCGCGTGATCGAGCGCATGCCGAGCACCACCTTCCCCTGGGGAATCTCCTTGGGCACGTGATACAGGCCCGGCTCGAGCACCGCCGTGGGGGCTTCTGGGTCCGGCGCCGCCGACCCGCGCTCCCAGCCCGAAAACGCCTTTTCGAGCTTGGCAAGCATGTCCCGCTCGTCGAAGTCGCCCGACACCGCCACGATCATGTTGCCGGGATGAAAGATCCGACGGTGCATCTCGGCAAGCCGCTCTTTCGAGATCGCCGCCACGGTCTTGTCGGTGGGCTCGGCCGACTCGAAGTGGCCCACGCCGTAGACGAGCCGCTTCCACTCGCGTGAGAGGATCGACGAGGCATCGTCGTTTCGCTGCTTCAGCCCCTCGATGGCCCGGGCCTTCGCGGTGTCGAGCCTGGCCTGGTCGAAGGCCGGCTCGCGCAGCATGCCGACGAACAGCGCGAGGCTCTCGTCGAAGTTGCTCTTCAGGCAGTTCATCGTCGCCGTGGTGAACGTCTCGCTCGCTGCCACGCCGACCTCCGTGGCGAGAAAGTCGAGCGTTTCGTCGAACTCGGCGGGCTGCTGCTGCTTCGTGCCACCTTCGCGCATCATGCGTGCGGTCATCGACGCGAGTGCCGGCACGTCCGCCGGATCGAGCGACGCGCCGCCCTTGAACGTGATCGACACGGTCACGAGCGGAAACTCGTGCGACGGGGCGAGATACACGGCCGTGCCGTCGGGCAGCACGCGGCGAAACGACGCTGCCTCGGGGGGCGTGAATGCGAGCGGCTTGAAGGCGAGCGTCTCGGGGCGGGCCGGGAGGCCCGACGCCGCGGCGGTGGACGCCTGGCCGCCAGAGCCCGCAGCCGGCGGGGCCGGCGACCGCTTCGGCGGCGAGAAGAGCAGCGCGGCGACGACGCCGAGGGCAAGGATGAGGGCGACGATGCGCAGGTTCATGACGGGGTTTTCCGGAGGAGCCGACAGGCTGAAGCTTGACGTACGAAATTCACTTGCGGCGGAAGGTGGCGACGCTGCGGTTTTGCGGGGTGAAATACTTGTTCGCCACCCGGCGGATATCGGCCGCGGTGACCGCCTCGTATTTCTTGGGGCCGTCGTTGATCTCGCGCCAATCGAGCAGGGCATCCGCGAATGCGAGTTGCACCAAGAGCGACATGTTGTTTTCGAGCCGTCGATAGTTGCCCGCGGCCACGCGGTTCTTCACCTTGCGGAGCTCCCGCTCCGGGAGGTCGGCCTGCTGAAGCTTGGCGAACTCCTCATACCACGCCTGCTCGAGCTGCTCCGGCGTGGCGTCGCCACGCGTCTCGGCCTCGAACGCAAACAGCCCGGCGTATTTCCGGGTGTCGCTCATCGTGCGGGCGCTCGACGCGACCCCACGGCCCTCCACGAGCCCCTGATACAGCCGGCCCGTCCGCTCGTTCATCACTTCCGAAAGCATGTCGAGCGGATAACTGTCGACGTGGCCGGCCGGCACCGTGTGGTAGCGGATCTCGATCGCCGGTGGAAAGTCGCCCTCGGCGTTCATCCGCTGCTCGGCCAGCTGTTCGACCTCGAGGGTCACCACGGGTGGCGGCTTCTTCGTGCCGGCGTCGAGCCGTGAAAAG
>JBAXUY010000012.1:0-44417 GCA_037129475.1 Planctomycetia bacterium
AAGGACGTGGTGCCGTTCGAGGAACTCTCGCAGGAGATCACGGCCGTCCTCGCCTGCTACAAGGCGGAGCGGAAGCCGAGCGAGACCCTCGGCGACTTCTGCCACAGGAAGGGCGTCGACGGCGTTCGCACCTGGGCCGACGAGTGGCTCGCCGGCGCACGCGGGCGGTAACACGACGGTGCCCCGGAGCCGGGCAGGCGAGGGGGTCGGCGAACGCTCGACGAGCCTTGGGCTGCCGCAGCCCACGCGAGGAGACTTTTGCCGCCCCCGAGCCGGTAGCGCTACTGTGCGAACGCAGCGGGATCGGTGAGCACGAACAGGTGGCCGTGGTCGCTCGTCACGATCACGGCCGTGTCGGCCCAGCCGCCATGGGCTTCGATCCACGTGAAGATGGCCCGTAGCGCGGCATCGCCACTCTTCACGGCACCGATGCAGTTGTCGATGTTGTTGGCGTGGCTCGCCCAGTCGACGTCGCCCGACTCCACCATCAGCCAGAAGTTGCCCCTGGCATGCAGCACGTCGAGAGCCGCCGTGGCCATGTCGGCGAGCGTCGGATTCTCGCGGATATCCGCCGCCGTGTAGCGGATCGGTGGAGAGTATTTCTTTTTCAGGCCTTCGAGCGTCTCCCGCTTCTCGGGCTCCACGACCACTGGATCGTAGCCGCCGTTGGCGGTCGCGAATGGCAGATGGCCTTCGCCGGCGCCGAAGAAGCCGAACAGCCGCCGGCCATCGGCGATGCATGCTCGGGTGGCTTCGCTGAGCACGTCGGCCCCCGGGCGGCCGGGCGTGCGCAGTGCGAGGCGATAGCGACCGCCGCCGACCGCGTCGATCTCGCGAAGCGTCGACTCGGCGACGTATTTGTTCCCCGGTTCGAAGTTCGCTCCCTGGCCCTTGTCGTCGCGCACGTCGACCCCGAAGCCGCCGCCGACGAGCACGTCGAGGCCGGGGAGCGGTGTGGTGCGGTGGGCGATCGACGGCAGGCCGAGCTGGTCGCGGGCGATGTCCTGGTAGTCGTCACGGCTGACGTTGTTCGCATAGGCACAGGCGGGCGTGGCATGGGACACCGGCACACTCGATACGGCCCCCACGGCCCAGCCCTGCTTTTGGAGCGTGACGGCGATCGGCTCGAGCAACGCACCGGCGGGATCGACGTTGATCGCATCGTTGTAGGTCTTTCTGCCCGTGCACAGGCTCGTGGCCGACGCAGCTGAATCGGTGACGGCATGGGGTCGTTCGCGGCTGCGGCCAGTCAGGTAGCGCAGATCGACGGCCGTGGCCCACGGGGTCGCGCCGCCGAGCGCCGCGTCGTAGCCACCCCCGGTCTTTCCCCCCGGATTCTTCACCGCCTGGGCATCGACGTCGAACGAGGTGCCGTCGTTGGCCGGGCTCGTGACGCAAAACCCAAAGTCAGTTGGCACACCGCGATAGTCCTGAAACACGAAGCCGGTGCCACGGCCCGTGTCGTAGGCCACGCGGCCGGTCGTGGCGATCGCGGCAACGCGGGTCGTCGTCCAGTCGAGGCCGTCGAAAACGACGAGAATGATTCGTTTCTTGCCGGTGCGGGCGGCCTCGAGCTGCACCGCGTGGATATCGGTCTGGTCGAAGTAGTCGGCACCGTCATTGAGCGTGCCTGTCGGCAGCCGACCGTACAAGGCCTCGAGCCGCGCGGCGTCACGGTAGACGCTGCGAGATCCGGCAACCGTGTCGAGTGCGAGGCCGAACGTGTAGACGGGAATGAGCCGGTTGGAATGGTTCGACCACTCGACGTACCGTTCGGGCAGGGTGCCCCAGTGGCCCCAGGCTGCGCGACCCGACTGCTCCGCTTCGCGCTCCATATCGCGGATGGAGTCGGCGGTGGCGGGCGTCGCCGGGGCACTCACGGGTGCGCCTCCGGTGAGGCTCAGCCAGCCGACGAGCCCGACCCCCGCGAAGAGGACGAGCAGTCGACACCAGGCGGCGTGCTGCGTATGGCCCAACGTCGAGTTCCCGGTGGCCACGGCTACGCCGGGAGATCGTCCCACATCGGGCACCAGAGTGGCAGGCGGGGGAAGAGTTGAGCCGCCAGCTTCAGTGCGACCTGTGTCGACGGCTCCATCCGGCCGGCAGCCACCGCCTCGTGCGGATCGCACTGGCCGAGCACCAGCCGCGCAAGTTCGTCAGCCGTCAGTCGCAGGTAACTTCGGCCCACCCGGCCCGCCTGCACCGTTGCCTTCACCTCTCCGCCGCGGGGTTCCGTCACGATGATCGAGCCGCGGAAATTCGGGGCTTCGAGCCCGAGTTCCACCGTCTCCCGGATGCCGGCGTCGGCCACCCGCCCGGCAAACAGCGGCACGAGCGCCTCGAGTGTTTCGAGCGGCCGGAAAAGCTTGGCGACGATCATCCGGTCGCCTGCCTGGACGGCACCGGCGCCAGGTTCACACCCGGTGACCGCGGTGTGGAGCGGATCCGACGCCCCGGCCTCGTAGAGGATCTCCTGACGGTCGTTCTCGACCGCTTCGGCACACACGCGGGCCAGAATCTCGCGCTCGAGCCCGGGGAACTCCGGGTCCGCCAACAGTTCGAGCACGCGGTTGCCCGATTGGATCGCATAGCCCACGATCCGGGCCGTCGTCTCGTGCAGGTCGTAGCGGTCCTGGCCGACGAGGGCGACGATGATCGAGTCGAACGCCCCACGGCTGATCAGCCACCGCGAGTAGGCCTCGCTCCGATCGACCGGCCCGACGAATCGCGCCGCATTTTGCTTGTAAATCCGGAGGATGGCAGGCAGTTCAACGTGACGCCATTGGCGCATCGTCACCACGTCACCCGCCCGCTGCGGCCCCTCGAGAAGCCGCGAGAGAATTTCGGTGGGCCGTCCCGGCGTGGCGCAGTCGCGGCCGAGCACCGCCCAGCCGAGTTCGTGGAAGGAGGGCGCGATCTTGGTGCGCGAGAAGCCGACCCACGCACCGATCTGCCGCATCCGGTCTTCGGCCGCCTGCACGAGCCGCTGGCCGTGGCCCGCTCCGCGGCATTCCGGGAGCACGGCGACGCGATCGATCGCGGCCGCTGAGAGCGGCACGCCGTCGAGAAGCACGGTTCGTGGCATCACCTCGACATGTCCGACGATCCGGCCGGCCAGCCGGGCCACGAGCCGGTTGGCGGCGTCATGGTCGGGGTGGTCGACAGCCGCATGAAATTCCGCCTTGGAGGGGGCGGTGGGCAACCCGGAGAGAAGTTGGAGGATTTCACCCTGGTCGCCGGCTCTCGCCGGCGCCACATGGCACTCCTTGAGCATCCATGACGGTGGCTTGAGGGGCAGGACCGGATGTTCCGGGAGATGGCGGATCGCCGGACGCTTCGTCGTCGTCCGCCGGCTGACCACGGTGCCTGCCGGGCGAATTTCCACCGTTGCAACCGCCTTCGATTGCGACTTTTTCGCCTTTTTCGCCCCCTTCACCACCCGCACCAGTTGCCCGGAGGAGTGGCCTGTGGTGGCACGGGCCGCAGCCCTGCCTGCGGAACGCTGGGGGGCACGATCTGACCGACGCATGGTCCCTCCTTTCCCTGGAGTGGCTCGAAACAGTCCGTTGGGTGTCAAGATATGACGATTCTCAGTCGTTTTCCAGTAGCAGGAATGATCGCAGCGGCTTTTCCGCGAAAAAACACCACGGATGCACCCGGGACTCGAGCACGGTGCGGGCACGCATCTGCGACGCCAGCGGCCCGACGCGGTCGAGCGCGGCATGCCTGAGCGACGCCATGTGTGGCTGCAGGAGTTCGTTGACCGCGCGGATCTCGTGGCATCGTCGCCGGGCGAGCGTGGCGGTGGGATGCGTGTCGATCCAGTGTCGCTTGCGCCGCACCAGTTCGGCGACGTCTGCAGACTGGACATCGAGCGGTTCGAGATGCCGCTCGGGATGGAACTCGAGATCGCGCAGCACCCGGTGCACGTCGGCCAGTTCGGCCGCCGGGTCGCTGGTCGCCAGTTCGGGAAACACGTTCCCGACCGGCAGCCGCAGCGTGCCCGAGACGACCGCGTGTCGCGGTGGATCGCACCCGGTCAGTTGCCGCACGATCGCGTCGGTGAGCTGGTCGTACGCCGCCCCTCCGATGCCGTGCACGAACACGTCGGAGATCATGAGTCGGGCGAGCATCGTCGTCACGAGCGCCCGCGGACGCAGCCGCAGGTCGTGTTCCTCCATCCGCGACAGGGCGTCGACCCACTTCGCAGGCGACGTGTCGGGGGAGATCGGCAGCTCCACGCGGACCGTCTCGAGGTCGGAGAGCGTGAGCGTGCCGCCCGGTCCGACCGAGGCGAAGACCCGCCGCCGCCGGCGGTCGTCCCGCGACCAGATCCACCACGGAACCTCGTACCACGGCCCCTCGCCCGCCGAGTCGGTGCGGACGGCGAGGTCGGGCATCGGCCGGCCGCGACCGCGGACCTTGTGCATCCGGCGATAGGCGGCCAGGGACGTGTTGTAGGCCTCGTGAAACTGTCGCGCGTGCGCGAGCAGCCATCCCATGAAGACCATCACCGTGGGCAGCCGCATGAGTTCGCTCACCGGCACCTCGAGCGTCTCCCAGCCGAACCGGGCTTCGAGTGCATGCCGCGCCTGCGCGAGCGCGAGCCCGAGCCGGTGGCACTCCGCCGCGCGTTCCACGGCCAGCGGCCACCAGCGCCGCAGGATCGGGTTCGGTTCGAGCGGCGCGAGGAGGTCGCTCGCCCGCGGACCGAACGCCGCGAACACGGCGCGATCCTCGATCGCCCGTTCCTCCCAGGCCATCTCCGGAGCCGGCGCGTCGAAGGGCACCTCCTCCAGATGTGCCTCGTGCGGCGTGCCCACCGGAACGGCGGCCGCGGCCCGAGTGCAGCGATCGGTGTCGACGACGAGGTTGATCGCCGTGCCCGACACGGCCCTGGCGTAGGCATCGAGGGCCGCATTCTTCAAGAGCACGCCGGGGTGGAAGAACTCGGGCTGGTGTCCGCCCATGATGATCGGCCGCGCGATCCAGTCGGCCATGTCGGATGGCCGCTCGACGTCGCGGTAGCTGAGCGTGTATTCCGCCGCGACCGTGAGCACTTCACGGCGGGTGGCGGCGACGAGTTCCCAGAGTTTGAGGTCGCCGATCCGCGTGTCGAACGCGGCCCGCAGCAGCCGATTGTTGTCGACGAGCGTCTCGATCGAATCGGCCGGTGCCGCCGCGGATGCGTGGACCGGTGGCTCGATCAGCCGATCCCCCGATCGCTCGGGTGCCGTGCGGGTGCGTCGGAATGGGGGCATGGGGCAGTCGGCTGCGGTCAACGTGCCGCGCCCGCCGCGGCGGCCACCGCCGACTCCGCACGATCGAGCACGCGGCGGTAGTAGGCCAGACGCGTCGCTGCATCGTCCAGTGCGCCCCCGAAACTCCGCGCCAGATCGAGGTACACGAGCGGCACCGGCAGTTCCACCACCGTGAGCCCGGCCGCGGCCGCCTGCACCCACACCTCGAGCGGCATCGCGTAGCCGGTCTCGGTCGGCTCGAGCCGCTCGAGCGCCCGCCGCGAGTAGGCCTTGAACCCGCAGAACGCGTCGGTGAGCGCGAGTCCCAGGCGGGCATTGATCTCAGCCGTGATCTCGGCGTTGATCCGGCGGCGCGTGGCGGGTGGCTCGCTGTCGCCGGGAAACGCAGCGAGATAGCGGCTGCCGCTGACGATGTCGGCGCGGCGCGTCTCGAGTGCCGCGACGAACTCGGGAATCAGTCGTGGCTGATGCTGGCCGTCGCAATCGATCGTCACCAGCCCATCCCAGCCACCGGTACGCCCTGCGCGGAACGCCGTCGCGAGGGCGGCACCGTAGCCACGGTTTTCGGGATGCCGAACCACCTGCACGTCATGCCGTGCGGCGAGCAGATCGGCCGTGCCGTCGGTCGAGCCGTCGTCGACCACGAGCACGTCGGGGGCGAACCGTAGCACCTCGTCGAGCACCGCCGAAACGTGGGCGGCCTCGTTGAAGACCGGAAGCGCGGTGAGAAATCGTGCCACTGGATGCCGCCTCGTGACCGTCGAAAAATCCCGTCAGGAAGCCCGAAACGTGGGCGAGGGTGGCCTCCGCCGCGATCCCGTGTCCCTGTCCACTCGGCGTGCGCCTCGGTCTTTCGAGCGGAGGCCTCAAGTGTAGCGCCGAAACGGTGCCGATCAAATCGCCTGCCAGGCGAGCGGGTCCGTGTCGGCGGCGCTCGGCTGGCAGTGGAGGCCTGGAAGCGCCTCCGCGAGGCGGCGGCCCAGCACATCCATGGAAAAGCGCTCGCTCGCATGGTGGCCGACGGCGATCACCGCCAGGCCCGCCGCGGCCGCGGCGAGGGCGTCGTGGAGCTTGAGTTCGCCCGTGAGGAGCGTGTCGCAGCCCGCCCGGGCGACGTCGGCGACGAGATCGCCGCCCGACCCGCAGATGATTCCCACGCGGCCCGCCGGTCGCTCGCCAGGTCCGGACACCTGGACGGCCACCGCACCGAGCGCGGCACCGGCGATGCGGGCCAGGTCGCGGACGGTCATGCCGGCGGGTGCGGCCCCCGCACGCCCGGTTCCTGCCAGCGGATAGACGTCGTCGGGCTCGATCGGAGTCACGCGTTCGAGGTGCACGAGCGCCGCGAGCTGGTCGTTGATCCCTCCCGCCGCCGAGTCCCAGGCCGTGTGACCGCTCCAGACGCCGATTCCGGCACCCACGATCTCGAGAAGCACGCGGCCGGGTATCGTGTCGGCCGTGATCCGCGCGACGGGCCGAAACGGCAGCGGATGGTGCGTGACGACGAGATCCACCCGCTCGCGGATCGCCTCGTCCGCGACGGCGGGCGTGAGCGTGAGGCAGGTCATCACACGCGCGATCGAGGCGTGGCGCGATCCGACGAGCAGCCCGACGGAATCCCAGTCCGCGGCCAATCGCAGCGGGGCGAGGCTTTCGAGTTCGGCAGTCACGCGGTCGATGGGGTACACCTCATGCAGAATACAATCCGCCGCGGTCATCCGATACCGTCCCGGTGCATCCCATGGACACATCCCGACTCTCCGTTGCTTCGCTGCCGCTGTCGCGGGACCTGAAGACGGCGTTTCGGAAGGTGCGGGAACTCGGACTCCGCGGTGTGGAACTCGATCTGCGCACGGGCCTGTCGCCGGAGCAGCTTTCGCAGACGGGCATCCGGCAGATCCGCAAATGGCTGGCCGACGAGGGGCTCGTGGTGGTGACGGCGGCGTTTCCCACGCGCGGCGGCTACACCGACGTCGAGCGGCTCGAGGGTCGGATCGCCGCGACGAAGTCCGCCCTCGAAACCGCCCACGCCCTCGGCGCTACCGTGCTCCTCAACCACGTCGGCGACATCCCCCCGCCCACGGCCGCCGACGCCCCCGCCGACCCGCGCTGGCAGCTTCTCATCGACGTGCTCACCGACGTCGGGGCCTGGGGCGAGCGCGTGGGGTGCACGCTCTCGGCCGAGGCGGGCCGGTCGAGCCCCGCGGATCTCGCGCGCGTGATCGCCGGCGTTCCCGACGGCTCGCTTCTCTGCCACGTGGTCACCGGGTCGCTCGTGGTGCATGGTCATGATCCGGTCGCCGCCGTGGAGATGCTTTCGAGCCACATCGGCCACGTGCATGCCACCGACGCGATTCGGGGCGCATTCAAGGGTCGCGGCCGGGCGGTGATCCTCGGCAGCGGCGAGGTCGACCTGCCGAACGTGCTGGCAACGCTCGAAGAACGCGCCTACCGTGGCTGGATCGGCCTCGAACCCGTCGACGGCTTCCAGGCCGAGGCGGAACTCGCCGACGCGATCACGAGCCTGCAAGCGCTGTGACGCGGCGCAGGTCATCGCAGCCCGCATTCGGCACCGGCGCGCGAACTCAGGTGCCGGCTCGGGCCTGCCCCGTACCGTCTCGCCGGACGTTCGCTGCGGCCCTCGTGGCCTCCGCTCACTCGGATGTGCCTGCGCTGCGCCATCCATGGCTTCGCTGGTCACATACGCCGTCTCAACGGCAGGGGCAGCCCCTCGCCTCCCGTAGCGACAGAGCTCCAGTTCTGTCGCTGCGGCGCGGTACTGGTTCCCGATGCGTCGCGGAGGTAGACTCTCGAGGTATGCGGCGCGACTCGTTTCTTCGCCGGGCAACGATCTGGCTGGCCACGATCGGCTATGCGCTCGTCGCCTCGGGCCTGCCGCTGCCGCTCGCCGTCGATCATGGCCCACGGTCGGCAGTCGCGGAAAAGCGACTGTCGGGCAAGGATCGATCACAGCCGTTCCCGTGCATGGACAAGCCCTGCGGCTGCGCGACGGCCGAGCAGTGCTTTTCAAACTGCTGCTGCAACACGCCCGCCGAACTCCTCGCGTGGGCCAAGGCCAACCGCGTCGAGCCTGGCCTGATCGCGGCGCTCAGGCGACGGGTCGCCGCGCCCGCTCCCGAGGCCCCCGCAGCGACCTCGTGCTGTACGGCCAAGCGGCAGGCCACGTGCTGCTCGGATGCGCCCGCGGAACTCCCGCAACAGCCCGCCGAGTCCGCCGCCTTCGAGCCAGTCTCCCGGCACACCCTCGTGCTCTCGTCGATGCTCGCCTGCGGCGGCATCGTGTCGCAGTGGCTGGCAGTCGGTGGAGCCCTGCCTCCCCCGGCCGTCGTGGAAGTGGTCTGCGTCATACCGGTCGTCGAGCCGTGTGCCGACGGCGATGACGTCTGTCGTGCGGAATGGGTCGAGCCCGACGCTCCTCCTCCGCGGGTGGTCTGAGCCGGCGTTTCCTGCCGCTCAAGTGTCATTGTTTCGCCCCGCATCCGTCGATGGTGCCGCATCGTGCGCACCGCGGTGCGCTGGGGCGTGCACCACCACCGCATCCACGAGAAGGATTCCTCATGTCCCTGCACCCTGGCCTGCGCCCGTGGCGCGGTTTTACCCTGATTGAACTCTTGATCGTGATCGCCATCATCGGCGTGCTCGTCGGCCTCCTCTTGCCGGCGGTCCAGTCAGCGCGGGAGTCTGCCCGCCGCATGAGCTGCGGCAGCAAGTTGCGGCAGTTCGGGCTCTCGCTTTTGAACTACGAGTCGGCCAAGCGGGTATTTCCGCCAACCGACATTCGGACCGGCTCGACCGCCGGCTGGTCGCTCCATGCCCGGCTGCTACCGTATGTCGAGGAGGCCACGATCGCCGATCGGCTCGACTTCACGAAGACCCCGTTTACAGGTCCGTTCACCGGCCAGACGCCCGCCGCGGATTTCGTGGAGATCTTCGCGACGCCGATCCCGGTGCTGCTCTGCCCGAGCGACCCGGCACCCACCGTGCAGAAGTCGAATGGCTATGCCTACGGCGGCAACAACTACATGGTGAGCATCGGCAGCGCAACCGCCGACGGGAGCGGGAAGGCCTATTGGGACTTCAGCAAGCCGACCGACGGCATCGTCTATGAAAACTCGAAGGTCAAGGTGTCGCAGGTGACCGACGGCCTCTCCAAGACCGTGATTGCCAGCGAGGCGGTACGGAGCATCGCGGCCGCCGGTGATCCGGTGACATTTGCCGTCGGATCTCCCCCGTCTTTTCCCTACCAGTACACGCTCAACGGATCGACCCACTTCAATGCCGGGCCGCCGCTTACGTTGAAGACCAACACGTCGACACCGACCACGGCCGACATCGACGCCAAGGTGACGACCTGGGCGACCGATTCCGCGGTGACCGGGTGGCGTGGCTCGAACAGTGCCGCGATGCGCGGCCGGGGGCTGGCCTGGGCGGCCACCACCCAGGGCAACACGCTCACCAACGGGTTTCTCCCGCCCAACAGCCGGATCCCCGACTATGTCGTCCATTGGTCCGGATTCTTCGGGCCCAAGAGTTTTCATCCTGGAGGAACCAATGTGCTCTTCGGTGACGGCCGTGTCGTCGTGCTCTCGGAGAACAACGATACCACGCTCCATCGGGGGCTCCACAGCATCAACGGCGGAGAGGCGGTGTCCAATGACTGAGCGACGACTTCTGCCGGCCGTGCTCTTCTGGTGCCTCACCTTCAGCCCGCTCGCCGCTCCCGCCCACGACACCTGGGTCGAGGCGACGCCGCGCCTCGTCCGGCCCGACGACGTCGTGCACGTCGGTCTGTTTCTGGGCAACCACGGCAACGAGCATCGTGACTTCAAGATCGCGGGGAAGGTGAGCTCGCTCGACGAGGTGCAGGTCGAGGTGATCGCCCCCGATGGACGGAAGACGGATCTCGTGCCCGACATGGTCGATCTCGGCTATGCGCCGAAGGAGGGTTTCTGGTCGGGGCGGTTCGTGCCGGCCGCGGAGGGGCTGCACTGCGTCGCCCACCTCCGCCAGGGCATCCGCCACGGGGCGATGGGATTCAAGGGGGGCAAGACCTACTTTCTCGCCTCGGAGTCGCTCGACAAGCCGACGCAGCAGCACGGTCCACTCCCCGGCCCGCTCGGCCATCCGCTGGAGTTCTTGCTCGAGAAGCATCCCGTCATCGGCTGCGGTCCCGGCAAGCCGATCACGGTGCAACTGCTTTTCAAGGGCCAGCCGCTGGCTAACCAGGTCGTGTCGTTCATCCCGCGCGGCACGACGCTCGCGGAAGGTTTCGATCCCGCGCACGAACGCCGCACCGACGCCGACGGGCGGTGCAGTTACGCGCCGAAGGAGGGGAACGTCGTGCTCGTCGTCACGCACCTCGTGAAGCCGGACGAGAAGGGGGAGGGGTACGAGAAGACTGCCTACGCGGCCACGCTCGTGATCGACGTGCCCCAGCGCTGCCCGTGCTGCGAGTGAGCACGGCGGATGTCGCCCGGATCACGCGTCCGGTGCGCGCGAGCGGGTCGCCATCCCGGCGGCGAGCGCGATGGCGGCCGTCTCGACCCGGAGGATGTGCGGCGCGAGCGATGTGCGGCGGCAGCCCGCGGCCTCCGCGGCGGCGAGTTCTTCCACCGTGAAGCCGCCCTCCGGGCCGACCAGTGCGACAACCGCGTCCGCGTGTCCTGCGAGCAGCGGGCCGAGTGGCTCACCCGCCGGGTCGGCCACGAGGGAGAGCACGCCGGGAGCGCGGGCAGCGAACACCGCTGCGAGCGTGGCGGGCGGGGCGATCTCGAGGAGCGTGTCGCGGCCGCACTGCTTGCAGGCTTCGATCGCGGCGCGACCCAGCCGCTCGATCGCCGCCGGGGTCGCCTCGGCGACGCCGCGGGTCGTGGCGAGCGGCACGAGCCGTGCGCAGCCGAGCTCCGTGAGTTTTTCCACCATCCACTTCTGCCGGTCGCCCTTGGGGAGTGCCACCGCGAGCGTGAGCGGCAGCGGCGGGGCGGCCGTCGCGAGCGGCGGTCCGACGTCGAGGCCCACCCGATCTCGGCCGATCGTCGCGATCCGCGCCGGCCATGCGGCGCCCCGGCCGTCGAAGACGACGACCGTATCGCCCACCTGGGCGCGGAGCACGCGGGAGAGGTGCCGGGCTTCATCGCCCACGAGCTCGGCGCGGCCGGCGGCGGGCGGCTCGGCGAGGAAGAAGCGTTCACTCATGGCGGTGGGAGAACCGGCGTTTTCGCCGGCACATTTCGTCCTGACCCCGATCGCGGCAGTCGGTAGACTCCGCGGCATGGTACGGGATTATTGGCATTTGAAAGCAGCGCCCTTCGACGGCACGCTCGAGCCGGCCACGTTTTACGCCGGAGCACCGGAGGAAGAGGCGCTCGCGCGGCTCGAGTGGCTCGTCGACGAGCAGCAGCGGTTCGCACTCGTCGTGGGGGCCGAGGGCTGCGGCAAGAGTCACCTGTGCACGACGGCAGTGCGCCGGCTGGGCGGGCGTGGCGCCGAGGCGGCGCTCCTGTCGCTCGGCGGCCTGTCCCCGGGCGACTGGATCGAGATGCTGCTCGAACGGTTGCCGCTCGACGCGGCCAGTCGTGCCGAGCCGCTGCGCCCCTGGCAAAAGCTCGAGAACCGGTTGCGCGAAAACACGCTGATGGAGCGGACGACGGTGCTCGTCTTCGACGACGTCGACCGGGCCCCGGACGATGCCGTCGATGGAATCGCACGCCTGCTTGGCGCCGCCGAGCCACGTTTCGCCCGCCTCGCCGTCGTGGCGACGGCCACGCCGGTGGGAGCCGCCGCCCTGCCGGTCGGCCTGCGCGACCGGGCTGCCGTGCGGGTCGAACTCGATCCCTGGGACGCCCGCGATGTCGAGGGCTTCCTGGCGCGGGCCTTGGCGCGTGTCGGCGGCCGTGACGACATCTTTACACCCGAGGCGACCGCGACACTTGCCCGGTTCACCGGGGGCGTGCCACGCATGGTGGCGAGGCTCGCGCATCTCGCACTCGTGGCTGCGGCCGGCGATCACCTCGAACGGGTCGATGCGGCCACGATCGAACGCGCCTGGCGGGAACTTGCACCGGATGCACTCATGCCCGGCCCGGGCATGGCGGGAGACGATCCCGACGAGCCGGCCGTGAACCCGCGGGTGCGCGTCGTGCGGCGGCTGTGGGCGTAGCCCATCGCCGTGGTGCCACGAAAGACGGAAGCCCGTCCTACTTGCCGATCGCCTCGATCGCCTTCGTGGCGGCAGCGCTGAGAGTCGCGTCGGCGTGCTTCGTGAGCGGCCTCAGGGCCGGCAGCGCGGCCTTGGCCGACCCGCCCATGGCGGCGAGTTCTTTTGCCGCGGTGATTCGGCTCTCCACCGGGCCGTTCTTCAGGTCGGCGATGTAACCCTCGACGAGCAGGTTGCCCATCGTCTTCGGACCCTTCGGGCCCTTCGGACGCTTGCCAGCCTGGCCGCGTGATTTCTTGGCCGAGCTCTTGGTGCCGGAGCAGCCGGCGAGCAGGGTGAGACCGGCCAACAGGGTGAGACCCGCGAACAGGCACGTGCGACGCTGCATGGAACTTTGACGACTGGCGAAGTTGGACGGACGGTCGGGATCGTAGCACGAACGGCGGGTCCCTGAAATCATCCGCCCCTCGTCGCGCCTGTTTCTGATCGGCCGCACGATCGCATAGACTTGGCAGCCAAGGGAGCGACACTCGTTTTGGCACTTGCGCGCGACAAGCAGACACCGTCCCCACGGATCGTGGCCGTTTCACCCGACGATGGCTCGGCCATCGACCTCAGGAATCCCGCGCTCGCGGCGGTGCTCGCCTGGGCCGTGCCCGGTCTGGGACATCTCTATCAGGGCCGCGTGTTCAAGGGACGGCTCTTCATGGGTGCGATCCTCGGCACCTTCCTCGCCGGGATGTGGCTCGGCGGCGGCAAGGTCGTCTATGCCTCGTGGAAGCCCGGCGACACGCGTTGGCCGTTCGTCTGCCAGGTCGGTGCCGGGCTGGTGGCGATGCCCGCCGTCGTGCAGTCGCTGCAGATGCATGGCGTGTCGAAGCAGCCGCTCTTCGGCAGCACGTTCATGGCACCGCCGCTGGTGGCGGGGCAGTACGTCTCGCGCGGCTACGCCGACCGGCTCGCCGCATCCGACCCCGACATCGACGCCGAGGACTTCTTCGACCGTCCGCCGCTCAAGCAGTTTCGCGGTGAGCAGGTGTCGCACTGGCACCGCCGGCTTGGCCGCTGGTTCGACATCGGCACGCTCTACACGATGCTCGCCGGCATGCTCAACATTCTCGTGATCTACGACGCCTGGGCCGGTCCGCTCGGTACGCCCACCGACGCCGAGCGCAAGGCCCGCACCACTCCGAAAACCTGACCTGTTCCCGCCCGCCACCCGGCAAGGAGGCCACTGCCATGATTCCATTCCTCGCGACGATCCCCGTCTTCCCCGTCGTACTCGCCGCGCTCGTTGACCGTGTGCCCGGCATCTTCTTCGGCCTGCCGCTGGTGGCGCTGGCGAGCCTCGTGTTCGCGGCCACGCACCACGAAGACCCGGCCGAGATCCGCTTCGCCGCCGTCCACTGGGCCGTCTGGCTCGGAGGTATCCTCGGCCTCGTGCTCGCCGCGGTGCTGATCCTCGGCTGGTTCGCCTAGCCGGTGGTGGCCGCGAGGCGGCGGAGCTGGCCGCAGGCGGCGTCGATCCGGGCGCCCTTCCGCCGACGCACGTGCACGTTGACGCCGGCCTCGCGCAGGATGTCGAGAAAGCGCTCGCGGTCGACCTGCGTCGGCTCCGCGTAGGGAAGACCGGCCACGCGATTGTAGGGGATCACGTTCACGAGCGCGGCGCGGCCGCCCAGCAGGGTCACGAGGCTGTGGGCGTGCTCGGGCTGGTCGTTGAGCTTGCCGAGGAGCACGTATTCGAACGTCAGCCGCCGGCCCGACGCCTCCCAGTAGCGGTCGGCCGCGGCCATCACCTCGGCGAGACCGATCGCCTTGTTCACGGGCACGAGCCGCGTGCGCAACTCGTCGTCGGCCGCGTGGAGCGAGACGGCGAGGTTGTAGACGGGGTGTTCCACCGCGAGCCGGTCGATCGCAGGGGGCAGGCCGACGGTCGAGATCGTGATCCGCCGCTGCGAGATGCCAAGGCCCTCGGGCTCCTGCGCCGTGGCGAGCGCGGGCAGCAGGCGGTCGAGATTCGCCAGCGGCTCGCCCATGCCCATCACGACGATGTGGCTCAGCCGCTCGTCGGCGGGCAGGAGGGCCTGCAGCCGCAGGAGCTGCTCGATGATCTCACCCGTCGTCAGATTCCGCACGACTCCGTCGAGGCCGCTCGCACAAAACACGCAGCCCATCGCGCAGCCCACCTGCGAGCTGATGCACACGGTGCGCCGGGCCCCGGCGCCCTCCGCGCCCGGCCCTTGCTCGCGCAGGAGCACGCATTCGATCCGCTGGCCGTCGTGGAGTTCGAGCAGCAGCTTCTCGGTGCCGTCGTCGGCGCGGGTGTGCTTGGCGATCGACGTCGTCCAGATCCGAAACTCCGCTTCGAGCGCGGCCCGCAACCGCTGCGGCAGGTCGGTCATGGCGGCGAACGACTCGGCCCGCCCGGCCGCGAGCCAACGGCGGATCGCCTTGCCCCGCCAGGCAGGCTGCCCCTGGGCGGCGAGCCACTCCGTCAGTGCGTCGAGTGAGTCGAGAATGTGATGCATCGCGCGGGGAAAGTCTGGCAGGGGGGAGGTCTGGCGTCAGGGTCGCGACCGAGGTACTTTCGAGGGGCTGTAACCCGAATCATACCCCGGCCTGCGGGAACCCCGCCTTTCTCTCAATCGACGCCATGAGCCAGAAGCTACTCGAAGAACGCACCAGCTGGGTCTACGACGAACGGACGTTTCCCGTCTGGAACCGCGCGTTCGAGAAGGCCGATCGCACCGAGATGATCCGCGACGACCTGTGGGCGGGCCGCAGCATCTCGATCCTGCTCGCCGTGCTCGTGGCGATCGGTCTTGCGCTCTCCCTGGGCACCGTCGCCTTCGTCGCCAACTGGCGGTAAGCGCCCGTGATCTCGCTCCAGGCACGGGCGAAGCTGAACCTCTCGCTCGCCGTGCTGGCGAAGCGGCCCGACGGCTTCCACGAGATCGAGTCGTTGATGGTGCCCGTCACCCTCCACGACACGCTCACGATTCGCACGACCGACGAGCCTGGCGTGCGGCTGACGGTGCGGTTTGGTGGCCGGCTCCTCGAGCCTGAGGCGGCGGTCCTCAGGCGCGACGTGCCCACGGACGACTCGAACCTCGTGGTCCGCGCCGTGCGGCTGCTCGCCGCCGAGGCTGGGGAGACCCGGGGCCTCGAGGTCGATCTCGTGAAGGAGATTCCGTCCGGGGCGGGGCTGGGCGGCGGTTCGAGCGATGCCGCAGCCGCGCTCGTGGGCGCAGCCGAGGCTTGGGGCATCGACTGGCCGCGCAGCCGGCTGGCCACCCTGGCGGCGCAGCTCGGCAGCGACGTGCCATTTTTCTTGGAGGGCGGTCCGGCGATTGCATCCGGCCGCGGCGAGCGGCTGGTGGCCGTCAGCGGAATGCCTGCGCTGCATGCCGTGATCGCCTGCCCAGCGGCGGGGCTTTCGACCGCGGCTGTCTATGCCCACTGCATGCCCGATGTCGGACAGCGCGGCGCGGCCGAGCGCCTGGCCGCCGCATTCGTGGCCGGTGATCTCGGCACCGCATTCACCGCGATGCACAACACGCTCGAGCCCCCGGCCCGCGCACTCGCTGCCGATGTCGGGCGGCTCCTTGACTCGATGACGGTGGCAGGAGCGATGCGGCCGATGCTCACTGGCAGCGGCAGCGCCTGCTTCGCGCTGGCCCGCTCCGAGCCGGAGGCCCGGGCGACCGCGGTGCGGCTCGAGGCCGCCGGCTGGCCCGGGGTTTTCGCGGTGCAGGTCGTCTCCGCCGCAGCCGGCTGAATCTGCTAGACTCCTGCCGCAACAGACTGCCATGCACCGGGGAGGTGGGTGGCTTGGGGATGGCGGGGGGTAATCGCATGGAGATTACGGAGGTTCGCATCAAGCTCGTAGAGCACGCGGCCGAACGGCTCCTCGCCTTCTGCTCGATCACGATCGACGGCGCATTCGTGGTGCGGGATCTCAAGATCATCGGCGGCCCGAGCGGTCCATTCGTGGCGATGCCGAGCCGCAAACTCTCGATTCATTGCCACGCTTGCGGGTTCAAGAATCCCCTTCGGGCAGGCTTCTGCAACCAGTGCGGCAAAAAGCAGGCCGACCAGCCGCCGCCCCGCGACGACGACGGCCGGCTACGGCTCTACGCCGACATCGCCCACCCGATCAACGCGTCGTGCCGTGAACTCATCCAAAACCGGGTCGTCCGCGAATACGAGGCGGAACTCGTGCGTGCGAAGCAACCCGGCTACACGTCGCGGTACGACGCGATCGGCGACGAGGAACGCCGGTAGGGGCTCGTGGCGTTTGTGGGGACAGAGGTCCAGCTCTGTCCTTCGACAGGCCTGGAGGCCTGTCGCTACGAGCGCACAAGGGCGTGGAAGGCCGTGGTGAGCCGCTTCGTAACCGGGCCGGGCACGCCAGAGCCGATCGCGCGGCCGTCGATGTCCACGACGGGGATCACCTCCGCGGCGGTGCCCGTCAGGAAGCACTCGTCGGCCGTGTAGAGGTCGTGCCGGGTGAGCGTGGCCTCGCGGCAGTCGATCCCCGCCTCGTGGGCGAGTTCCATGACGGCGTTGCGCGTGATCCCCTCGAGGATGCCCGCGTCGGGCGGGGGCGTGAGCAGAATGCCGGAGCGGACGACGAACACGTTGTCGCCGGTGCACTCGGCCACCTCGCCCTTGTGGTTGAGCATCAGGGCCTCGACGCAGCCGGCCCGCAAGCCCTCGAGCTTCGCCATGATGTTGTTGAGGTAGTTGAGCGACTTGATCCGGGGCGAGAGCGCGGCCGACTGCACCCGTTGCGTGGCGGCGGTCACGATCTTCAGGCCCTGCTCGTAGAACTCGCGCGGATAGAGGCTGATCGTGTCGGCGATCACGATCACCTGCGGGTTCTTCGTGCGGTTGGGATCGAGGCCGAGCGAGCCCGCCCCGCGGGTGACCACGAGCCGCACGTAGCCGTCGACGAGCTTGTTGGCGGCGAGCGTGTCGTTCACCGCCTTGGCGACGGCCGCCTTCGGGAGCGGGATCTCGAGACAGATCGCGCGGGCGCTCGCCCACAGCCGGTCGAGGTGGGCGTCGAGCCGGAACACCTTGCCCGAGTAGCTGCGGAGCCCCTCGAACACGCCGTCGCCGTAGAGCAGGCCGTGGTCGAACACGCTCACGCGGGCCTCGTCCTCGGGCACGAGGCGGTCGTTCATGAAGATGATGCGGGCCATGGGCTCGTCCGGTGGGCGGTCAGACGGATTCGACACGGCCGGCGGCCAGCCGCACGATCCGGTCGGCCCGCCGCGCGATCGCCGTGTCGTGCGTGACGAGCACTATAGAAAGGCCGTCGCGCCGGTTCAACTCGCAGAGCGTGTCGAGGATTCCGGCACCGCTCTCCTCGTCGAGATTGCCCGTGGGTTCGTCGGCGAGAAGCACCCGCGGCTCCGCGACGAGCGCCCGCGCGATCGCCACCCGCTGCATCTCGCCCCCGGACAACTGCCGCGGCTTGTGGCGGAGCCTCTGCCCGAGGCCGAAGCGTTCGAGCAGGGCCCGGGCCCGGGCCCGGGCGGAGGCCCCCTCACGGAGCCACGTGGCCAGCGAATGACGCACGTAGAGCGGGGCCAGGACGTTTTCGAGGGCGTCGAGTTCGGGCAGCAGGTGGTAGGCCTGGAACACCATGCCGATCGCGGTGTTGCGGAGCCGGTCGCGCCGGGCGGCCGGCAGATCGTCGATCCGCTCCCCGCCGAGCCACACTTCCCCCGCGTCCGGCGCGTCGAGCAGGCCCATCAGGTGCAACAGCGTACTCTTGCCCGAGCCGCTCTGGCCGATCACCGACACGAATCCGCCCAGCTCGAGATCGAAGTCGACCCCGCGCAGCACTTCGAGCCGGCCGCCGCCGGAACGATAGCTCTTGCGCACGCCGCGCGCTTCGAGCAGGCTCTGGCCACCGGCGGTGTCAGTCATGCCGCAGCGCCTCCACCGGATGAAGCCTGGCCGCGCGGAGGGCTGGCAGCACGCTTGCAGCCACCGCGATCGCGACGGCGCCGGCGATGATCCAGAGCACCGTCGCCGGATGCACGATCGTGGGGATCTTGAAGAAGTAGTAGATCGACGGGTCGAAGACGCGTTCACCGGTGAACCACTCGACAGCCGCCCGGATGCGGTTGATGTTCCATGTGATCGCGAGGCCCAGGGCGAGGCCGGCGCCCGCCCCCACCGCCCCGAGGAACAGACCGTAGCCGAGGAAGATGCCGGCGATGCCCGTCGAACTCGCGCCGAGCGACTTGAGGATCCCGATGTCGCGGGTCTTCTCCACGACGATCATGAAGAAGATCGCCAGGATTCCGAAGCCGGCCACGGCGATGATCATGAACAGCAGGATGTTGAGCACGGCCATTTCCATGTCGACG
This sequence comes from Planctomycetia bacterium, assembly GCA_037129475.1. GTDB lineage: Bacteria > Planctomycetota > Planctomycetia > Pirellulales > UBA1268 > RGVT01. Next base: position 18,828 of record JBAXUY010000012.1, read on the forward strand.
GCCGAGAGGAGCGGCCCCTGCTTGTCGCGCCACGTGGAGATCGCGTAGAGATCGGCCGGAAACGCCTTCCGCAACCGGTCGCGGACGAGGTCGAGTTCGGCGCCGTCCTTGAGCTTGACCTGGATCGAATTGACACTCGGAATCCCGGTCTGCGGGTCGATCATGCCGCGCATCCGCTGGAGGGCGGCGATCGGCACGAAGACGAAGTTCGAGTCGTATTCGCTCATCTTGCTCTCGTAGAAGTCGACGATCGTGAACGTGTCGCTCACGGCCTTGGGCGGCGTGCCGGCCGTGGGGAACGTGATCTTCACGTCGTCGCCGGGAAGCACGAGGAACCTGTCGACGCCGGTGTTGTCGCGAAAACTCGCCAGGCCGATCCCCGGCACGATGCCGGTGAACTGCTCAGTCGCAGGATCCATCGTGCGGCCCTCGTCGGGCCGCGCGGTCTTGAAGGGATCCTTCCGCGCCGCGTCGCCAGGCGGTGTGTCGGCGTCGGTCTCCGTCGCTTTCGCGCCATCGGTCTGCGGCGGCGCCGCGGTCGGCGCCGTTGCCGCGAGCACGGCATCCACCTGCTGGTCGACCGGCCGCGTCGGTCCGCCCGTCGCCCGCTCCTGCGCCTCCTGACGCTCCCGCCAGAGCCGCTCGCGCTCCACCCGCATCCGGCGATACGGCCAGCCGGCCCCCTCGAGCGCCGGTCGCGTCGCCCCCGGTGTCTCCGTCTGGCTGTCGACCGTGTCGTAGCCCCCTTCGCGCAGCTGGAACGACAGTTGCCGGCGGTTCTGCGGATGCTGGAGATACCGGCCGAAGTCGCTCGCCGTGGCGTGCGACGATTCGTCGATGCCGATGAACATCACCTGCCTCGTCACCCACTGGCCGCGCACCTGGAAGGAGAGCATCGCCGGCACGGCGACGGTCGGTGTCATGCCGGCGATCGATTCACCCGCGGCCCGACGGATCTCGTCCATGTGCCACTTCGGGTCTTGGAAGCCCGAGAGCGAATGGCTCTCGAAGACGATGTCGGAGAGGATGCCGTGGATCCTCGTCTGCATCTCGTTGGAGAAGCCTGCCATCACGGCGTTGACGACGATCATCGTCGCCACGCCGAGCGTCACGCTGATCACGCTCGCCAGCGCGATCCAGCGCGTCCGGAGATACCGCCAGCAGAGCAGGAGCTTGTACATCGTGGGACGGCCCGTCCTACGCGTGGGGGCGGTGGATCGGGAACAGGATCACGTCGCGGATGCTCGGGGCGGCGGTGAGGAACATCACCAACCGGTCGATGCCGATGCCCAAGCCCCCGGCCGGGGGCATGCCGTGCCGCAAGGCGCGGAGAAAATCGGTGTCCATGCGGGCCATCGACTCCTCGGCATCGAGTCCGGCGAGCTGCGTGCGGAAGAGCTCTTCCTGAAGGTCGGGATCGTTGAGCTCGGTGTAGGCGTTGGCGAGTTCCATCCCGGCCACGTAGAGTTCGAACCGTTCGGCCACGTGGGGCGCGTCGGCCTTGCGCTTCGTGAGCGGGCAGACCGCCGCCGGATAGTCGATCACGAACACGGGGCCCGAGAGCGTCTTCTCGACCGTGGCCTCGAAGAGCTCGCTCTTGACGACGTCGGGATGGCGGCCGGCGGTCTCGATGCCGTGACGGGAGGCTGTGGCCGCCACGCTCGCCGGATCGGCGGGATCGCAGCCTGTCACCTCGCGGAGGAGGTCGTCGTAGCGCGCGCGGCGGAACGGCGGCGTGAGATCGACCTGGTGCCCCAGGAACTCGAACCGTGGCGGCGTGCCGGCCGCGGCGGCCGCCTCGACGAGGATCGCCTCGGTGAGATCCATCATCGAGCCATAGTCGCCGTAGGCCTCGTAGGCCTCGAGCATCGTGAACTCGGGGTTGTGCCGCGGGCTCACGCCCTCGTTGCGATAGACCCGCCCCAACTCGAACACCCGCTCCATGCCGCCGACGAGCAGCCGCTTCAAGTGCAACTCGAGCGCGATCCTGAGCACGAGCGGCATGTCGAGCGCGTTGTGGTGCGTCGTGAACGGGCGGGCCGCGGCGCCCCCCGCACTCTCCTGGAGCGTCGGCCCCTCGACCTCGAGATAGCCCCGGGAGGCGAGCACGCGCCGCACCGCCTCCACGATCCGGCTGCGGGCCACGAACCGCTCGCGCACGCCTTCTCCGTGGATCAGGTCGAGATACCGCATCCGCTGCTTGAGGTCGGGATCGACGAGGCCGTGGAACTTGTCGGGGGGCGTCTCGAGCGACTTCGTGAGGAACGTGAGGCTGGCGGCGAACACCGTCATCTCGCCGGTCTTCGACCAGCCGAGCCGGCCGTCGACGCCGACGAGGTCGCCGAGATCGAGGCAGTCGATGATCTTCCAGGTCTCGGGGCCGACCTGTTTCTTGCCGAGCATGAGCTGGATCCGTCCGGTGCGATCGACAAGTTCGACGAACACGAGGCTGCCGGCACTGCGCAGAAGCATGATTCGTCCGGCCACCCGCACCGTCGGCCCGTCCTCGGCCGCCTTGTCGATCGACTCACCGCGGGTCCGCACGTCGGCGATCGGCAGCGCACCGTCGAACCGCCGGCCCCAGGGGTCGATGCCGAGACTCCTGAGCGTGTCGAGCTTGTCGCGCCTGGCCTTCTCGAGCGCGGCGCCCGAGCCCTTGGGCGGGGAGGGAGGTGCGGACGGCTTCGGAGGAGGATTCGAAGGGTTCGACATGGCGGTGGCGGAGGCGGGTACGATGATCGAGAACCGGGATTGTCGGTGTTTTCACGGTTTTGGAGAAGTCCGATCGATGTCGCCCCCAGTCGACCCCGAGCTTTTCTGCGTCGAGTTGCGCACGGCGCATTGGGAAAAACTCGTCGAGTGGTATCGCTCGACGCTCGGACTCACGGTGCTCATGCGCGTGGTCGACGACGGCTACGCCCTGCTGGCGGCGGGTCGCGGCAAGCTCGCGATCCTCGCCCGGGAGAGCCCCGGCCCCGCGAGCGGGCGGATCAGCCTCGGGTTCGAGGTGGCCGACCTCGACGCCGTCCACCGCCGGCTCGTCGCTGCCGGCACCGATGCGACCGCCCCACGGCCACACCCCGAGGGCTTCCGCGAAGTCGTCGTTCACGATCCCGACGGCACCACGCTGCGGCTGTTCAGTTGGCCGCCGCGGCCGTGAGCGTCGCGCGGCACGGCCGCCCGCTGCCGTGCCTATGGCTTCGGCGGTTCCGGCTTTTCCATGCGCACGAGATCCCAGGTTTGCGAGATCGTGCCAGCCTTCATCGCCACGGTGCTCGGCGTGTTGAGCAGCGCATCGAGCGTGGTCTCGAACGTGGCCCCGGTGCCGACCTTCCACGTCGCCCGACGTGAGTCACGATCGATCGTGCCGGAGATCGGCTGCACGGCGTCGGAGACGGCGTCGTAGGAGTTGCCCTTGAGGTCTCCTTTCCGGCTCACTGCGAGCTGCTGGTAGATGTGGGCCTGGTCGGTGCCCTGCGGCGCGACCGCGAACACACCCAGCGGCATCCACTCGAGGTCGGCGGGCGGAGCTGAGGCCGTGGCGGTTGCGGAAGCACTTGCCGACGCGGTCGTGCCGGTGGTCGTTGTGGTGGCGGTCGCCGTGGCGCCGGACGTGGCGACGGAGTAGCCGAGCCAGGTGCCGAGACCTGCCGCACCGGCGACCACCCACCAGTCGGCATAGGGGTGCGTGTAGCGCCAGGCGTTCGGATGCTCGGCATACCAGGCGCCGGTGAAGGGTTGCGTGCGGCCGGCAAGCGCCGCCTGCATCGAATCGACACGGGCCTGCGATGCCGCCGGCCGAGCGGTAGCCGGCTTCGCGCCGATGAAGTCTTCGACGCCGCGCGGCCCCGGTGCTGGAGCGGGCCGACCGGGCTCGCCGATCCGGGCTGCGGTGGGACCGGGACCGACGTTGGGACCGGGACCGACATCGCCGGGGCGGCCGGCATCGAGTGAGCGGCCAGGCTGCTGCTGCATGGGCCGGGCATCCGGCGCCGCCGATCGCGGTGCGGGGGAAGGGCCTGGGCGACCGCCGCCGCCGCCGCGCGGCCCTCCGCCTCCTCCTGGCCGAGCTGAGGCGTCGGCGAGCGGCGCGAACAGGCTGGCGACGGCGACGACCACCGTCATGAGGCGGCGGCGAACACCACGAAGATCGGGAAACATGGCGGCTCCTGGGCGAGGGGTGGGCGGGGCGAAAGGCCGGACCTGAACCGTTTATACCGCATCCATGGCGGACCGGGCCGCCTGCATCACCGCCGCGCCCGTCGCGGTGAGGTCGCCGTGGGCGGCGACCACGGCGTAGCCGTCCTCGAAGTTCCGCTTGTCGGCCGCCCGGGCCTCCTCGGCCTGACGTCGCCCGGCGTCGTCGAGCACGCCGCTCGCGATCAACTGCGACATCGCCCAGTGCATCCGGGCCGACACGTACGTCGCATGGTAGATGCCATCCATCGGTCGTGGATCGATGCGCAGCGGCGACGCGTAACGCGGCTCATCGTCGTTGTTCACGAGCGGCTCGTCGGCCGCGTAGCCGAACAGCAGCATGTGGGCGCTCTCGTGGGCGAGCACTTCCACGAGCGCCACGTCGTTCGGATGGAAGGCGATGTTGAGAAACAGGCCACCCCAGAGCATGTAGCTTGAACCGCCGTCGAACTGCATCGCGGCCTTGGGATCGCTGCCCACGAGGACGATCTGCGTGGTCAGCGCGTCGAACTCGGCGGCCAGATCGGGCACTGCCTGCGCCATGAGCCTGCGGGCGGATGCGAGTCGCGTGGTGAAGTCGGCGACCGCGGCGGGCTCAGGATCTCGGACACCGCATCCGAGCGAGGTTTCAAGACCCAGTTCGGCGAGTAGCAACGCTCGATAGGGCGCGAGTGCCGCGTCGCCGAGGGCGACGATCTCCGGCGTGGTGTCGAGCGGCCGCTCCGCTCCGAACCGCTGCAACCGGTCGCTCGCAGCAGGAAGGTCGTCGTCGGCGATCGCCTCGACAGCCTCCTTGTAGAGGCCGAAGACGGCGGGGGAGTAGCGGTGGCCGGCGCGCAGCCCCGCAGCCACACGAAGGACGGGCGCGAAGTTGACGTCGAGGGCCGCGGCGCCGCGATCGTGGATGTGCTCGATACTCTCGGCCAAGAGCGACCGCATGCGCCCGTCGATTGCTCGAGCGCGCATGCCATCGGGCGGAAAACTGGAAGGGTCGGTCGTCACCGCGCGGGTCAGCGTGATGGCCTACCGCTTGAAGCCGGCCTTGAAGCCGATCTTGACGCCGATCTTTCGACCTACTTTGCCGCCGACCTTGCCGCCGATCTTGGCGCCGAGTTTGGCGCCAACCTTATCCGCGAGCGTCGCTTCGCCAGAGCCGGCAGTTCGGAGGATCCGGATCCCGTACAGCTTGGAGGCGTCGAGCACGATCTTCGTGGGGGCTGGCATGGCACAGGTTCCAGGGAAAAAGGGGGCCGAAGGCAATCAGTCGACAGTGCGAAGTGTAAGGGCCCGCAGGGCGGCGAGCAAACCCGCTTGGCGCCGGCCGTCCACGGGTCGGTCCGGGGCCTGCCAGTGTCCGATTTCGCCGGGGCACGCCATCAGGGTCGTCACGCGGTCGACCGGCATTCCCATTTCCAGCCATTCGTCGGTCTGGACCACGGCGACGAGGCCCGTGACGTCCCGATCCATGAGCAGGGCGAGGCACCGCCCGAACAGGCCGTCGGCGGCGACGGGGCGTTCTGCGCCGCCGGTGTCGAGCGTGACGGCGTGCGACGTGAGGGCGTATCCGGAGGGCGCCGTCGCCAGCCGGTGGCGTGCCGCTTCGAGCGCCGCCGCTCCACCCACGAACACCTCGACCGGAATGCGGCCGTCGCCTTCGACCAGACCTGCGATGAGTGCGCGATTGGCCTCGCGAGCGCGGTCCGTTTCGCCAAGGAGCGGCGAGAAGTTGACCTCGTTGATGATCGCGCCGGTGTCGCGCCACGAGCGCGTGATGTCGACGGAGATCATGTCGATGCCGGCCACGTCGAGCCGAAACAGCCGGGCCGCCCGACAGGCGGCGGCGACATTGTCGGGATGCACGCGGTCGGTGAAGTCGTCGACCACGCCTCCTTCGGCGGTCGACTGGATGTCGCGGAGCGGGGCGAACGAGGCCGCTGGCGGCACGCTCTCGAACGCGAGTCCGGCGGCCACAAGCGCGGCTCGGGCCCGCTCGTCGGTCGGAAACGGCTTGAGTCGTTTCCATGGCGGCTTTTCCTGTTCGAGCCGACTCACCTCGGCGACGAGGTCGGTGACCGTGTGCACGCCATCCCCCCACACGCCCTTCGGGAGCCGCTTGGACACGAACTGCAGCCGGCCGCCGATCACCTGCAGCCGGTGGCACACGCCGGGCACGTGCCGTTCGACCAAGATCCGGCCCGACAGCTGCCTGGCTGCGTGGTACGCCGCCACGAGGTCGTCGATCGTGCGGATCCCTGCCACGACACCCTCACCGCGGTCGCGATCGACGGGTTTGACGACGACGGGCCAGCCGAAGCGGTCTGCGGCGGCGACGGCCTCGGCTGGGGAATTGGCGAGCACGTGTTCGGCCGCCGGGAGGCCGGCGCGGCGCAGCACCGACGCCGTCGACTGCTTGTCGTGCGACACGAGCATGCCCAAGGCGGCATCGGTGTCGACCGCCGAGCGGCTGGTCCAGCGGGCTCGACAGCCCCAGCCGAGTTGGTACGTGTGATTGTCGACATGCCGGAACGGAATGTCCCGCTCGAATGCCGCCCGCAGCACGCCCACCGTCGTCACGCCCGTGATCGGACGCTGGTCGAAGCGGCGGAAGAGCGAGCTGTCGATCCAGTCGCCTTGCCGACGCGCCAGTTCCACGTCGGCAGGAGCGGCGAGCAGCGGCAGGATCGCGTCGCGGGCGTGTGCAAAAGCCTGCTGGGTGATCTGTTCGGCAATCCCGTCGAGGACCGGCACGAGGGCGCGAACATGCGTGCCGGAGGGAGTCTGCGTGATCGAGATCACGCGGCCCGGCTCGAAGACCGGCAGGCCGAGGGCCTCGATCAGGGCCGATCCCAGCCAGAGCACGCGGCCCGCCAGCGCCAGATCGGGTTGGGCCGGATCGTTCGGGAGCCGGTCGGCCGGATACGCGAGCGTCGGCTGAAACACGGCCATGATGGTCTGGTCGAGCGCGTCGAGTCGTGCTCGGTCGCAGGGCGTGGCCGGCGACGGAATCAGAATCGCGAGCGTGCGGCATGGTGTGCGCAGGCCCGGGCGGTAGCCATGGCAACGGTGTCTGGCCCGTGTCGCGGCGGTTTCGGCTGGAGGGGGCATGGGGCGCGGTGCTTTCCTGGCAGAGTATGCCAAGAACGGCGCTGCATCGTTCAGGCTGCGATCTTCCCCTGCCGCACGTGGTGCGGCGTCGATTGCAGCAGGATGCAGCCCTGCAGCACCTCGGGCTTCCCGGGGCTGCCGACCGCGGCACTGGGGCAGGCGATCAGGCCTGCAAGGCGTTCCCACGTGTCGTGGAGCGCGTGCGGGATGGAGCAGGCGCTCACGTTGCCGGTGCGCCGCGTGAGTCCGTTGACGACCTCGCCGGTGATGCCGTGCTCCTCGAGTTTCATGCCGGTGAACCGCACGATCCCCGCCCCGGCCTGGTGGGGCACGACGAAGTTCACGTCGCCGCCCGACCGACCGCGGGCGGCGAGCGCCTTGGCGACGGCCGCCGCCATCGCGCGGGGCGCGATCTCGGCAATCGCCATGCCGTCGAGTGAGTAGACGAGCCGGTGGTCGGCGAAGATCGTGCTCCCGTCAGGAGCCGGCACGCCGACACGCGGCGCCACGTGGAAGTCGAACGCGGGCCGCTCGGCCGGTTGCTTCTCGGCGTCGGCATACAGGATCTCGAAGTGCACGGGGTGCCTTTGGCTCACCGTCGGGGCGACGAGCGTCGCGGAGGCCATGTCGCCGAACAGACCGCCCGTCTGTCGGCAGCCGAAGTCGGTGATCCGGCTGATGCGGGTGGCCACCACGACGAGCAGGAACTCGTCGCGGCGCAGCGCGAGCCGGGGTTCGAGGCGGCGCGAGACGAGGGCCAGTGCACGGCTGTAGCCACAGCAAAACCAATTGATGCCCACCGTGCGGCAGCGGTGCATGCCGAGCGCCCGCGCCACAAGACGGGCCGCGGCACTCGGCCGCTCGCGAGCCACGGCGTCGTCATCGAGATGTCTGCGGGCCACCGACGGCGGAATCGACGCCGGCGACACGAACACGAGCCCGCGACAGTCGGCGAGATTGCAGCCGGTGTCGCGCTGAAGCCGACGGACCGCGCGCAGGCCCATCGTGGCCTCGTCCTCGAGCGAGATGCCGCGGGCCTCGATGCCGGTGTGATGCGCGAACTTCCGCGGCATCGTGTCACCGAACCAGGCGTTCTCGAGCTCCCAGGCGGGCTGGTGGATCGCGATCGCTGAGATGCCAAGCGGCGTGCGAGTGAGCATGAGAGCGAAGAAAGCCGGACGGGAAACACGACTTCCCGGGCCGGGCTGGTCCGGCCCACGGGGTGCGGATGATGTCGTGTCGCCTCACGTGAAGCCAGACCGAAAACCGCGAAAAACGTCGTGCCGAAGTCGGCCTCGGGGACGGGGGGCGGGTCGTTGTCGGCAGGGCAGGGGACGGGCCACAATGCCCGTTCATGGCCACGAAGCGCAACCGATCGAGCACGAAGCGCGCGTCGAGCAACCCGGTCGCAGCACCTGCAACGGGTGCCGCCACCCGTCGTTGGCTCGTCTACCTGCTGCGCTGCCGTGACGGCTCGCTCTACACGGGCATCACGAACGACCTTCCCAGGCGGCTCGAGTCTCACGCTGCCGGCAGGGCGTCCAGATACACCCGCAGCCGGCTCCCTGTGACGCTCGCCTACGAGGAGCCGCAGCGGTCGAAATCCCATGCACTGAAGCGGGAGGCGGCGATCAAGCGGCTGCCCCGCGGGCAGAAAGACCTGCTCATCAGTCCCCGACCACCCGATCGTGCTCGCAAACCCCCTGGTTAGACGCCATGCCGCCCAGCGAACCTGCCAAAGACAACGGGACCGCTCCCCAGCATCCCGACCACTTCTTCGAAAACGGCCTGCTCGTCTATACGGCCGCCCATCATCTGAAGCGGGGATACTGCTGCGGCTGCGGATGTCGGCACTGTCCCTATGCGCCGCGTCATGTCGAGGGGACGACGCAGGTCCGCCAATGACAGCCTCTCGTGACAGGGAAGACGACGCGTATGAAGACGACTGGGACGACGACGAGGCCGACGTCGACGAAGATTCCGAAGACGAGCCGACCGTTCCATGTCCATGGTGCCGCTGCGAGATTCTTGAAGACGTGCCGCAGTGCCCCTCCTGCAAGCGCTTCATCTCGGCGGAAGACGGCGCCCAGCCCGGCAAGCCCGTTTGGGTGGTCGTGACGGCTCTGATCTGCCTGGGTGTCGCGATCTGGCTGGCATTCTCGATGGGCGGCCTATAATGCCGTGTTCATTTAATTCTTTGGAGTTTTTTCATGGCAGACCAACAGACCAACACGTGGCCGGACCTCTTGATCGGCCTCTACGACAATCTCACCGGTCGTCGTGCCGAGATCACGTATGAGTTCGACAACATGCACATCAAGATCCCCAGCGGCACGGGGCCGTCGGCCGAGCATGCCGAGTGGGTGCTGCATGGAACGATGAAAATTCGGACGAGGGACACGGGAACGCACCCAAACTGATTGTGGCCGGGCGGCTCACGGGAAGTCTGGATGGTCGCCCGGTCGTCATCGAATCAGACGACGCCGGGCTGGTCCTCACCGTCGCCACATTTCGGACGGCGTGGGGCATGCGGCGGTTCGTGGGCTCACTGCTGCCCGCACTCGGCATGTTGCATTACTCCGGCGTCCCCGTGCGGCTGAGTGTCGCGGGGCTCGTGACGGTGAATCTGCTGCCGCGACCGAGCGCTTTGGTACGATTCGTCGCGCCCGGCCTCGCACACCTTGTCTGAGAGCGGCCGGACGCCCGCCCGGGGACTGACGATGATCGCGGCCCGGCGAACACTGTTCACCTCGACGGATCGACCACTCCCGGAGCCCTCCCGTGTTGAGCTCGATCAGTCGCCTCCTCGCCGCCGTGTTCGACGCCCTCGACAGCCCGTCCGTGCGAACATGGCTCGAACGCGCCGTCGTCGCGGGCGCCGCCGTGGGTTTTCTCGTGCACCTTGCGGTGATCGGTGTCGCCCGTCTCCTGCCCGACCTGCCGCAGACGCTCTTCGAGGGGCTCGATAAAAGTCCGCTCCACGCGGTCTACACCCCCTTCAGCGTGATCCTGTTTTACGAGGTGGTGCTGTTGGTGTTCGCGCTGACCGCCTCGCACACCGGTGAGATCGCCAAGCAGTACCAGATCGTCTCGCTGATCGTCGTCCGCCGGGTGTTCAAGGACATCGGCAGTTTCAGCGAACTGGAAAACTGGCTGGCCGAGCCGGAGGCGGTCAAGGCGGTGCTGCTCGACATGGCGGGCGCCGTGCTGATGTTCATGATCGTCACCGGCTTCACATTTCTGCGTCACGTGACGCCGAAGACACCGATCCACCGCGACCTGCAGGGCTTCATCCAGCTCAAGAAGGCGGTGGCCTTGCTGCTCCTGGTGGTCATGGTCGCACTGGCGACGATCAATCTGGGCAGTTGGCTCGGCGTGATCAGGGGCCTGCCGGTGGCGTTGGCGGCGACGCCGGCCGACGTCGACCTCTTTTTCTTTCCCCGGTTCTTCGAATTCATGATTTTCACCGACGTCTTCCTGTTGATCGTGTCGCTTGCCTACTACGATCGCTACGAATACGTGTTTCGCAACGCCGGATTCGTGATCTCCACGGTCTTGCTCCGGGTGTCCCTCTCGACGCCCAAACCCTACGATCTGCTGCTCGCGTTGACCGCGATGCTCTACGGGGTCGCCGTGCTCGGCGTGTTCGCCTGTTTTTCCGCGATCGAGCGGGGCTCGCTCGATCGGCAGAAAAACCCCGAGTGACGGGCGGCCGCAGGTGCGGTGAACCGCCGGGGTCGCCACGTCGGACTCTTTGAGAGGCGATCCGTGCGGAAAATCAAAGCATCGAGATCAATCACACGAGTCCCAGTGTGATTCCAGCACACGACCAAGGGATGAATGAGTCCAGGCAAGGAGTCCTCATGGTGTCCTCAATGTTCGCGAATCCAGGTCGAAACGCATGGTTCGGAGAGCAGTGGACGTACCGGAATACCTGTTCAAAGCGACGATGCGCACCAGATCGCGCACCAAGCCCGTGACCGCTCCGACGGGTTTGGGAGACACCGGTAGGCGATGCAGGAACGCGGAGGACGAGAAGTGGTGCATCACCCTACAAGTACCGTCGGTCGGCGTGTGGCATCGGGTACGGCTTTTTGCAGAAGGGCAAAAACGCTGTTCGGCACGTCTCCTTGACCGAACAGCACGAACTCCACCGCCAGCCAGAAGGCACTGCCGAGGCTCCATCCGAAGGCGATGTCGAGCGGTGTCCCGGCCCGGCTCATTTCGATCGCGATCTGCGCGATGGTGTGGGAGACGGAAGCGACGTCCCGGGCCACGATGATGAACCGGCCGCCTTCTTGCCGTGCCGAAATGATCGGGGCATTGTGAAACTCACTCGGGTCACCATAGTGCACCTCGAGAAACACCAACGGCACGTTGCCGGGAATCCGATGTTTTCGTCGTACCTCGGCTTCCTTCTCGTCGAGCGTACGGTGCCCCGGCCGATGGGGCACCAGCACGCGAAAACCACCATCGGCGCAGATGTCGGTCCAGAGCATCCGTGCCGACTCGTCGGCGAAGCGAAACTCCTTGAGCCGCAGCTCCCTGCTCCGCCAGATGCGGGAAGCGATGGAGATCGTCATCACGCAGGCGATGAAGATCGAGGCGATGATGATGCCGTCGGGCCGCTCGTAGATGTTGGCGATCGTCGTGTAGACGAATACCCCGGAGATCAGGGCGAAGGCGGCGATCGTGCACCTGCGGACAAGTCCTGCCCAAGCAGTGGCTGGAAGCGGTTTGCGGTAGACGTCCACGAGCGAACCGATCGCCGCGCTTGTCATGAGCACGAGCACGCCCGTTGCGTAGGCGCCGCCCTGCGCCGAAACGTCCGCCCGGAAGCACCACGTGACGATCAGATTGACGACCGTGAAGGCGATCACCAGTGGCCGGTACGCGGCAGCCCACTCGGGAGCCATGCCGTAGCGCGGCAGGTAGCGGGGCACCATGTTGAGCAGGCCTGCCATCGCTGACGCCCCGGCGAACCAGAGAATGAGGATCGTGCTGACGTCGTAGATCGTGCCAAACACCCGTCCAAACAGCGGGCACACGGCGTGCGGACTCTCGCCGTGGGCGATGTACGCGAGCGCCCGATCCATCGCCTTGCCCTTCACCGGTTCGAGGCGAAGTTCATCCGCGGGGATGAGCGTGTCGGTGCCGGTGACGAGCGACGAACCGAGCAACAAGACCGACATGAGCACCGCGGCCGTGACGAGCAGCATCCGAGTGTGGCGGATCCTCGCGGTCGCATCGGTCGGATCGGCCTTCGTGCCGCTGACGAGGTGGATGTGCAGCACGCCCGTCTCGAACCCACTCATGCCGAGCGCGAGTTTCGGAAAGATAAGGCAGGCGATGGCGATGGCCACCCACGGCCCTGTGCCGGACAGGGGGGCATGTGCAAGGCGGTAGTCTCCGGCGGCTATCTCGCTGAGCCAGTGCGGCAGAAGCGTGGGGTGGCCTATGAGGTACCACACGCCCGCCGTGATGATGAGTGCGGTCAGGCCGATGTAGGCGACCACGAGAACCGTGGCAACTCCGACGACCTCACCGTAGCCCTTGAGAAACATGCCACCCAACAGCACGAGCAGGAACATGGTCACGAGCATCTGCCCCTGCATCCACTCGGGCACGTGCCCGCTGTAGAGCGGATTCGAGATCAGGTGGGCCGTCGCATCGGCGGCGGAGAGCGTCTTCGTGATGACGAAGTCAGTTGCGGCGAACCCGACCAGAACGAGCACGGCGATCTTCGCGGCCCAGCCGCTGAACATCCGCTCGATCATGCCAACCGAGCCCACTCCGTCGGGGGTTTCCCCGGCCACATGGCAATAGATCGGCAGGGCACCGAGCAGCGTCACGAGCACGAGGATCAACGTCGCCACCGGGGCGAGCGTTCCGGCGCCTTCGAAGGCGATCGAGGGCTGGTAGCCGAGCGTGCTGAAGTAATCCACGCCGCAGAGGCACATGATGAGCCACCATGCGTAGTGATGATGCTGGTGATGAGACGAAGGGGCCTTCTCCTGAGTAGACACAGCGATGCTCCACGGCTCGTGGCCGTATCGCGCGCAGCGCGCCCCCCCGGCCGCTTGGCCGGATGTGCGGGGGGAAATCTCTGCGTGCGCGAAATGACCTCTGGCCGCAGGGAGGTGAACCCCGTCAGGGGTTCACGGGTCGACATGACCTATCCACACGAGCCTTGATCATGCCGATTCCTGACCGAAATGTCCTCGAACGCCTACGAGGTTAGCTGACGGGCTCGGAGCCGAAGTTGCCCCGCTCGGATGAACCGAGTTCGCCCCAGAAAAATGGGTCCCCCGCTCTGAATACTCAGATTCGGCGATTGGTCCTGCGTCCATGTTCTCACGATAAGAGATCGCGCGTTGGTCAACAACCGGCACGTCGTGATGCATGTTCCGTGCCACGGCCAGCAGGATTCACGGCGGCGGTGGCGGCGGCTTGATCCGACCACGCCAAGGCACGGATGACCTGGGTTTTCGGCCAGTGGGCTTTGCCCGCAAGACCGCGATCCCGGCCAGCAGTGAGAGGACAACGATGATCCAAAAGCGGGTTGGCATGCCCACGATCCTCGCTCTTCCAGCACCCGCCGACACAGGGGTGAAAACGGTCGTTGCGCCCCGTCCCGGTCTGTGGTGCATCGCGGGGATGCACACCCATCGCGATACTACGGGTGGCAGGAGTGCAGGGACAAGAGAGTGGCAGGGTCCGGCATGGAGTTATGCGCCGAAGCCTCGACAGCGCCAGCACGTCGGCGTCACCCCACCGTCCGCTTGTACGCTTTCCGATACTTCGCAGGTGTCACGCCGATGAGTGCGCTGAACAGCCGCGTGAAATGGCTCTGCGACGAGAAACCGAGATCGAGGGCTATGTGCGCCAGAGGCCGCGAGTCATCCCTGAGCATGAGCACCGCCGCTGCCAACCGCCGCCGATTGATGAAACGACCAAGGCTCAGCCCCGCTGTATTTCGGAACTTTCTCGCAAAGTGGCTCGGCGAGCAGCCAACGAGTGAAGACAGTTCCTTCAGGCAGAAGTGGGCCTGCAGCCGCGCGTCGATGGAGTCAATGATCCGGTTCATGACTGCGGCAGTAAAAACGCTTTCGTCTCGAAACCAGTCCGGGTTTCGCCCGCCTAGAATCTCCGAGAGCCGCAAGACCAACCGGCGAGCCGCAATTTCGGAGCCTATATCGTGCATCACCCCATGGTCGGGTGCGGTGGCCAGCCGCAGCATGCATTCCCGAAGCACGGACTCGTCATGCGGCAGGATGCACCGGGTCTCGCTCAACCAACACCCTCCGTCTGACTCGACGAGATCGCCCAGATGCCGTCTGGGTATTTTCAAGAGATATGCACTCGATGGAACCTCGGCTGAGCGCAGGATGCGGACGTGTTGCTCGTCGTCACAGGGAAAGAAGGCTATCTGATTCGTGGCGTGGTGATACGCATGCTCCAGTCCGCGATGAATCCATCGGACGCTGGCGGATCCACTCAGTCCTATGGCAAGTGTGTGAGTCGTGTCGCAACACCAATGCTCTTGGGTAGTCGCAGGCCGCATCTCTATCGTGAAACCGAACCACGAGTAATGCGGTAGCGGCGAAAGCCTCGCTCCGTCCATGTTTCCCCCAGAATGGCTCGGGCCGCATCGCACGCAGTGAACACCCTCGCGGCCACTCGGCCGGAAGTGCGAGGGGAAATCTCTGCGTGCGCGAAACGGCCTCTGGCCGCAGGGAGGTGAACCCCGTCAAGGGTTCACGGGTCGACACGACCTACACACACGAGCCCTGATCATGCCGATTCCTGACGGAAATGTCCTCGAACGCCTACGAGGTTAGCTGACGGGCTCGGAGCCGAAGTTGCCCCGTTCGGTAGACCGAGATTAGCCCCTGAAAAATGGGTCCCCCGCTCTGAATACTCAGACTCGGCGATTGGTCCTGCATCCAACTCCATACGTTAGGAAATATCGTGTTATGAAACAACTGTCCCGTCAGCCCGCGCGGCTTCACGCATCGACAGGTCGGCACCGTTGGGCAGACGTGTGATCCCGATAGCTCGGCTCCACGGAAGGAATGATGTCCTTGATCGTGTCGTGAAAAAATGCGCGCCTTGTGACAAGCGGGTGGACACTGCCTGACTGTGCCAGCCCACCCGCATCGACTTCACCGCCCTCTGCCGGCATTCGAATCGTGTCGTGAAAGACGCGATGTGAACGACCGTGTCTATTTGCCGCAGCCGAGCAGGAAGACTCGGCCTTGCCCGGGGACAAGGAGGGAGCCATGAAGAAGACCGATACGATTTCGCTTGCGAAGGCCGTCATTCTCACGCTGGCAGAGATCAAGGCGGCTGTGGAAGCCTTTGACAGAGGAGAGACGAACGCATTCGATGCGATGGACGCAATCGTCATGCAGGTCGAGGCATATCGGGCGAGAGCCCGATCTCACAACCGACGGGATGCTGCGTAGGCCCGCCTCGATCAAATCGCTGCGGCACGCTCGCCAGTCCAACGGCACCGTCTACGCAGTGGACATCGAGCCGGAGATGCTTGAGGCAACGATCACTGCGGCCGGAAAAGTGGGCGTGGCAAACGTAAAGCTTGTGGAACGTGACTTTATCGCCGACGGCACCGGCCTGTCGACGGGATCATGGACCTATTCGATGGTCTTCAACCTACTGCATATCGAGGCACTCGCGGCAAGAAACGGTCGCCATCACGGGCGTCCCGTGCCGAGCAATCCCGTCTCCATCGCGAATCGCGTCAACTCCGCCCGATCCTTGAGGCCGAGTTTTGCCATGAGCCGTGCGCGGTAGGACTCGACCGTTTTCTCGCTCAAGAACAACCGATGGGCGATTTGCTGGTTCGTATGGCCCTGGGCGACGAGCCTGAGGAATAGGCCGCGTTCGTATGGCGGTCATGCTCATTCCTCGGGAACCCGCTCGAGCTTCGAAGTTGGTCCCGCGATGGGGCAGGTCGATCAGGAAACAGCGAGGGCGTCGCGGGCCCGGATTCGCGACCCCGAGTGGAGCCTGGTTGAAGGGGCCGGTTCACGATCGACACATGTTTGCTACGGTGTCTTTGACCGGGTTAATCTTCAAACTCACCGTACGTTTGGACGCCTCGACTTTTTCCGCTCGATCTTTCAAAGCCCTGCCCAGCACCCCCTCCAGCCGCGGTCGTGGTGCTCCACAACACCAGGTCGCTCCGCTCGCAACGAAGAAAGACTCGCGATGACATTCTGGCATCATCTCGGCCGCCCCCACGTTGGAGGAAGGCGTCCGTCGGCCCGTCAGCGCAAGCCGACTTTCCGCCCGCTCATGGAGCCACTGGAAGAGCGGCTGGTGTTGTCGTCGGCGGACGGCAACGGTCCCGTGCTGACTGCCATCACGAGCACGCCGGGAAGCAGGTCGCTCGTCCTGACCTTCGATGGGCCGTTGCTTTCCAGCACGGCGACCGACCTGACGAATTATCGCGTCACCGCTCCCAATGGCGGGAATCCGGAGGTGGTGACGTCCAGCGGTCCCGCGCTGAGGGTCGTCGCCGCGCGGTACGGCGACATCTCGACGACATCCTCGCAGGTCACCCTGACGCTCGCGCGTCCGCTGCAGCAGGGAACCTTCTATCGCGTCTTCATCAATGGCGAGTTGCCCATCACCAGCGGCATCCCGACCTCGAACCCACTGACCGGCGGTGGCGCCGGCAATCCCAGCAACGGCGTGACGTTCGATGGTGACAACGACGACACTGCAGGCGGAAACTTCTACGGATTGTTCGCCGTGGGAAGAAAACTGGCGTTCACGGATTTCAGTGGTGATCGGGTGGTTTTGGCGGCCAGCGGCGGCGGCGGCCTCAACGTCTGGCGTGAACTCAATGGAGACATCGACCAGATCACCGTGCTGCCGGGCGCGACCGCCCTTTCTGGCTCGGTGGTGGTGGGCAGGCGCAGCACCGGCACGGTCCCCATCGGTTCGGTGACCATCCCCGTTCCCTCGCCACTGGTGCTCAATGGCGCCGTGAACAACCTGCCCGGATCCTTCGTCACGGTGCCGGCGGGCGGACTGCCCGCCCCGCCGCCCCAGCCGACGGCGGTGTCGCCGACTCCGGTGGCAGCCACCAGCGCGAACCTGCCCTACACGCTGAATATCACCCCGGTCACCGCTCCCGGCATCACACTCCTTCCCGGCATCCAGTCCAGCGTCTTTGTGCAGATGGCGGCCTCACCCGCCTATCCGAGCGGTCTGTGGCTCGCGTTCGGTGGCCGCACCAATGGCCTGCACGACTTCTCGCCCAGCGGCGAGCAGAGCTTTCCCCCCAGCTTCCAAAACAACGTCATCTACGTCATCAATCCGGTCAACTGGCAGGTCTGGTCACGTCCCTGGAGCCAGACCGACGTGCCGGTCCCCATCGCCAATTCCCTGAGTTCGACCAACCAGGCTTTTTATACGGTTGGCGACACGCTCTACACGGCGGGCGGCTACTCCGTGCCCGGCACGGTGAACTTTACCGGAGACGTGAGCGCGCTGAGCAGGGACATCACCGTCACGGGCGGCCTCGAAAATCTCGCGGTCGGACAAACCGTGTCGGGAGTCCTCCCCTTTCCATCGGGCCAGTCGCTGTTCCTTCCAGGCACGACGATCACCGCCATCAACGGCAACACCGTCACGGTGAGCACCGCCGCTCTGACGAATGCGAGTGGCGTCTCCCTGGCCGCGTACAGCAGGAACTTCACGACCTACGGCACGCTGACGGCGCTCAGCATCCAGGGGCTGGTGCAGGCGGTCATCAATGGCGGCGATGTGGCCAGGCCGGCCGGGATTCGACAGCTGGCGGATTCGCGGATGGCGGTGACGGGCGCCAGCATGGCGGCACTGAATGGCCGGACCTATCTGGCGTTCGGCCATAACTTTCAGGGCGGGTACAACGGCGCGACGGCCAGCATCAGCCAGGTCTACAGCAATGAGATCCGCAGTTTCGGCATCGTCGACAACGGCCGCAGCCTGGCCATCGCCGACTACCAGGCGGTGCGGGATCCGGTGAACTTTCGGCGCCGCGACGGCAATCTCGTCAGTTTCATCGGACCTTTCGGGCAGACGGAGTTGGCCTACCTGGGCGGGGTCTTCACGCCCGGCAGCAGCGGCATCGGTTATCAGGCGCCGATCCTGATCGGGCGGAATTGCGGCATCCGTATCGACGCGGCCTACCAGCAGTTCTTCAGTCAATACACCACGGCAAACATTCCGCTGTACGATTCGCGCACCCGGTCCATGTATGACGTCCGGATGGGCGGTATCAGCCTCTATGACTACTCCAACGGACAACTCACCGAGGACACCGAGTTGCCGTGGATCGATGACGTGACATCGCTCGTTCGGGCGCGCAACGGGTCGTTCCAGGAGTACATCATGTCGCCCATTCCCGCCGTGACCCCGGGCAGCACCGGCAACTATGGCGCGAACGCGGCCTTCTTCATGAATCAGGCGGTGCCCACGTTTTCCAACGGCGTCATCAAACTGAACCGGCTGCATGGCCCGACCGTGGTGGGTTACATGTTCGGCGGGATCTATTCCACCGTATCCAACACGTCCAGCAACACCTTCCGGGCGACCGGTGCCTCGAACCAGGTATTCCAGATCACGATGACACCGACCTGACCCTCACCCTTGAAGCGAGGCGGCTGCAGGAACTCCAGACGGCCCGCCTTACCGTGGACGTGGTCGAGGCGACGATGCACAACGAATGGGCGTACGCCATTCCGGTGAACTCCCTTCGGGTCCGTTGCCACGCCGCAGCCAACGCCAAGAAGTCCCTGTCTTGCGTCAATACGACGCGACGAGGTCGGTCGCGCGTTGCGGGAGGAACGCGCTGTCACGATCGACCGCGCCGTCCGCGATCAATTCGATGTGCGGGCAGGAAACGGTCGCCATGCTCGTGTTCCTTGGGAATACACGTCTGTCGCCGTCATGCGTTTTCCTCGGGAACGGCGCGTGTCGATCGGCAGAGGATTCAGGCGCCGAGAGGGCGTTTGCTAACAGTCGGTGTCCACCATGCGATACGGATGGCTGGAACCTTCGGCTGGCGGTGAGGCTGGCATCGCAGTCCAGTTCAGATCAGTTCGACGACGGATTGCCCGGAGTCGAAGGCAGCGACGATTGTGTCGAAGGACGACGAGAATGCCGCGATCAAGGCGTCGTTTCTGCAGTTGCCCAGCCGCACCCACAGCAACCGCCCTGCGTCACCCGGCTGATTGGTCAGGTAGAGAAAGTCCTCGTCCTTGCTGACGACGATTCGGGCATCGGCCAGCGCCCGCGCCCACAGAGCACGGTCGTCGAGCAGGTAGAAGCCGCTCTCGAAGACGTGTTCGGCGTCATGTCCACGGTCGCGGAGCCAACGGGCCAGTGAAGGAGGTAACTGGTTGTCAACCAGAAACCTCATGCGACCTCAACGACGACGTGGTTCGTCTGCTGCGCTGCGTAGGCGATGGCGGCGAGGATGTCGTCCCGCTCGAGGCAGGGATAGTCCGCCAGGATTTCCTCTGTGGACGCCCCGTTGGCGAGCAATTCGAGCACGTCTGACACGCGGATCCGCATGCCGCGAATGCAGGGCTTTCCGCCGCACTTTCCAGGCTCGATCGTGATGCGCGGGTGGGTTGTGACTGCCATGGCTTGAGTATAGCCCCGGCCTGCGCGGCAAGTCTTAGGCGCAGGTCAAACTGCAATGAAATCAAACTAGGCCCGGTGTGATTCGAACACACGACCAAGGGATTATGAGTCCCCTGCTCTAACCACTGAGCTACGGGCCCGACACGGGAATCATCCCGCAGGGAAAGTCTATCCGCCGCCGGCCCGCATGCTCACTCGCCGGTCCGCTCGCGCTCGTGCATCGGGATGTCGCGGTACTGGCCCTCGAAGATCGCCAGATCGACCTTGAACGGGCGGCTCGACACCGTCAGTTCCCCGGAAAACGGGTAGCCGAAGAGCGACACCAGGTAGAGGTTGAGCCCGATCACCAGGGCCGCCATCGCCGTCAGGAACCGCTGCAGGCTCACGCTCCGTGCGCGGAAGAGTCCCGCGAACAGCACGGTGACGGCTCCGCCGACGATGAGCACGAACCATTCGACCGCCGGGATACCGAATTCCGCCGTCCCGACCCGTTCGCGGCGGCAGTCCCAGAGCTCACGGATCTGTTCGAGGAGCAATGGAAAGACCACCTTTTCGGATTCCGCCGCGGGCTCGAAGTCGTCGAGGCCCTTGGTGAGCTCGAACGCCGTCTTGCGCGCCGCCATGCTCACATGCCCCGTGGCCATGAGCGGCCACTCGTCCTCGACGACCTGACGGGCGTAGTTCTTGCACGTCTGCTGGAGCCTGGTGCGCTGCGGGTCCGGAAGACGGTCGGCGAGGAGAAAGATGTCGGCCAGTGCGTTCGACTCCTTCTGCACGACGTCGATCGCCTGCTCGAATCGAACGAGCGCATCGACGACGACGAGCCCCAAGAGCACGGCATACAGCGTACCCACCACCGAGAGCAGGTTGCCGGTGATGTCGTGGGCCTCCTGGAGAATCTCCTTCGAGAACAACCTCCGGACGATCGTCACCAGCACGATTGCGGCCGCGATGCCGCCGATGATGATGGCGACACCGGTCGAGATGCCGTGAAATTCCATCGGCCGAAGCTCCTCGTCAGGGCTTCGTGGCGCCGCTCACGAGCGCCGTCAGGCGGCCCGTGCACTTCGCCCCGGGCGGCACGTTGACCTTGAGGAACAGCACGCCATCACGATCGGCCGGTTTCTCGTACCGGCTGCCCACGGTGAACGGCCGCGGCTGCTTGTCCGAGGACCGGTTCGTCGCGTCGGCGTCGGCCACCACGCCCATCACGGCGCCGAAAGGAACGTGCGGGATCAGATCCTCCGCGGGGTTGGCGCTCGGCGCGCCGTCGGGCCCGGCCTCGATGCTGGTGACGAGTTTGTAGTCGCCGGACACCTGGATCCGCAGCGGCCGGCCCTTCTCGACCGTCCCGATCGGCTGCCACGACTTCCCGAGGTCGAGGTTCACTTCGAACTCACTCGCGTCGAGGATCCGGTCGTTGAGGTCGGTGAGTTTCGTCTTCACCACGTCGTTCTGCGGATCGAGTTTCTGGAGGGCTTCGAGGAGCACTTTGGCCCGATCGTATTGCCCGACATCCTCGAACGACTTGATGAGCTGCGTCGTGTCACGGAGGAACGATTCCCGCACCTCCTCGGCCTTGGCCTCGAGCCGCTTGAGCTCGGGGGGGTTCGCCGGTCGCTGCCGACCCTTCGTCCCCGGCTGGCTGGCGGTGGCTGCCGAGGGCATGCCCACGACGCTCATGGTGATCCATGCGGCCACGGCCGCGCGGTGCGCACAACAACGCATCGATCCCTCCTGCGTTCGACGAACGATCACGCAAGCGGCCAGTATGCCAACGTCTGTGGCGTACTGCCAGACGCGAGCATCTCGTTACGGGCGGACGGGGCCTGCGAGGTCGCTGGCGGCGAGGGCTGCGAAGGCGAATGCCCGTGGTGGTATGCCAGGCCGGGGTGCTGTGGGGCCGGGCGGTGGTGACAACGGCTTGGGCGGGGTCGCCGGCTTCGGAGCGATTGCGACCGCGACGTCCCGCAGTTCGATGCCACGCGTGATCGCCACCGTCCGGCTCGAGGTCATCTCGCCGCCAGGGCGGGTGACGACGACGCGGTAGCTGCCCAGGTCGAGTCCCTGGAACAGGTACGTGCCACGGGCATCCGTCGTGGTAGTCGCCACGGTCGCGCCGGCGGCGTTCACGAGGGCCACCGAAGCCCCGGCCAGGCCCGACTCGGCCGCCTGCCGCTGGCCATCGCGGTTGAGATCGGCGAACACGCCGCCGCCGATCGACGCCTTGAAGAAGAACACGTCGGCCTGCAGGTTCGTGAGGCCCGTGTTCCGCCGCACGATGTCGGCGAGCGACGTGCCCTGCACCTCGCGGGCGACGGTTGCGGGGAGCACGTTCTGGAACCAGTAGCGGTCGCCGTCGCGGAGCCGCGTGAACTGGTCGACGAGGATCCGGGTGAATGTCTCACCGAGGCTCGAGCCGGGCAGGTGCCTTTCGGCGAGGCCGGCCACCCAGAGGTCGAGCCTGTCGACGCTGCCATACGTCGCCGAGAGCGTGGCCTGCGTCGCCGGGTCGGACGTGATCTGCGAAAAGCTCGTCACTTTCGGCAGGCCGTACGCGGCCCGGACGGTGTTGTAGTCGGCCAGGCCATGGTCGCGGCCGCGCTGGATGTTGAGCGCGGCGAGGTCGAAGCCGCCCTGCCCGGGCGCCCCGAAGAGGAAATCACGGACATCATCCACCACCTTCGTGTCGATCTCCTGCGCCCGGTCGCTCGCGAGATACTTGAGGATCGGGTCGATGCCCGTCTGGGAAACCACGGGCGCGTTGAAGAACGCGTCGCGGAGTGCGAGCGGGTCGCCGACCGGCGTGCCGTCATTCCCGATGAACTGAATGTCGTCGCCGAGCATGCTGTGGCCGAGCCGGAAGGCGGCTGTCGAAAACTCCGTTGCGATCCCCGGGTTGACGGTCGGCTTGTAGCCGGCGTAAGTGCGCAGGGCCGCGGCCGCGGGTGTGTTCGCACCGAGGATCGCGGGGAGGAACTCGGTGTAGGTGATGTCCTGCAACTCGGCGATCACGATCCGGCGGGCGTGCTGATACAGCTGCTCGTCGGTCCACGAGGGGTTTTTCGCCGCCGCGGCCACGGCGAGCCGGTTGTGTTCACGGACGAAGAGCGTCTGCATCGCGATCAGCTCGGGGTTCTCGTTGGCCCGCACGTCGCCGGCGAGAAAGAGCTGGTTGTCGGCGACGCGGTGGGCGTCGTTGGCATTGGCGAGGCCTGCGGTGTTGAAAGGGAGCAGGTTGCCCGCGCTCGTCTTCAACTGGCCGCCGGAGAACGTCCGCAGGGCCGCGGCCCGCGTGGCATCGCTGCCGTAGATCTGGGAGCCGTCGATGAACGCGGTGATCGAGTTCGTCTGCTGCCGGGGGTTGCCGACGGCTGTGCCCGTGAGCGGATCGAACGCCGAACGCGACATCGGGATCGTCATCGCGCCGGTGCCAGAGGGGTCGAAGGAGGGGTCGCCCTGTGGCACCGCGATCGGGAACGTCTCGCGCGGGAGCGCCGTTTCGGTGAGGCCCAGGTCGTGGTCGAGGAACTGTCCCCAGGCGTAGACGAAGGCGGAAAAGTCGCGGTCATTCGTGACCCCGCCCTCGGGGCTTTGGGCCAGCGCGTTGCTGATCGCCCGGGCATTGGGACGAGCGGCCCCCGACGGCGCGGACACGCCGTCGGCGTAGGCGGCGGGCGAGAGCCGCAGGAGATCGACCCCGGCGCTACCCCACTCGGGGTGAGCGACGTTGTTGCCCCTGCCGTCGACCGATTCGGGGGCGAGTGGTGCTGGGGCAAGCGGCTGAGCCGCCATCATCGCGCGGGTTTCGAGCTGTTCGACGCCGGTCCGTAGGGACAGGCCGCGGGCGGGACGCTTCTTGGCGGCGGTCATGACGAACTCCTTACCGTGCTGCCCCAGGGATTGAACGGGGCAGGGCGAGAGGAGTTGCGGGAGGCAAGACAGGCCTGGAGGCCTGTCGCTACTTCGAGGGCTCGACCTGCTTGAGGAGCCGGAAGAGGTCGCTGTCGGTCGTGAGGATCAGCGTCGAATCGCTGCCGAGCGTCGCCTTGTAGGTGTCGAGCGTCTTCGTGAATGCGTAGAAATCGGCCGCCCGCGGGCTTGCCGTGTAGGCCCGGGCGTAGATCTCCGAAGCCGTGGCGTCGGCCGCACCCGTGAGTTCCTGCACCTTCCGGTAGGCCTCCGACTCGATCCGCCGCAGATCCTTCTCCTTGCGGCCCTCGATCTTGGCGGCCTCGCCGGCTCCCTCCGAGCGGAAGCGCTCGGCGATCTGCATCCGCTCCGACATCATGCGGTCGTAGATTTTCTCGATCACGCCGCTCTTGTAGTTGATCCGCTTCACGCGCACGTCGAGCAGCTCGATCCCCCAGATGCCCACCTTCTGCATCGCAGCGGCGAGAATCTCCTTCTCGAGCGCCTCGCGGCCGAAGCGGATCGGCGGCAGCCCGCCCGCACCCACGTCGGCGAGGGCGGCATCGCGCTCGGGCTGGCGATCCTTGTCGGACCGCACGAGTTCGATCAGGTCGTGGCGGGCGACCACGTTGCGCGTCTCGCTGCCGATGATGTCGTCGAGCCGCGAGAGGGCGCTGCGTTCGTCGCGCAAACTCTGGAAATACTTGAGCGGGTCGGCGATCCGCCAGCGGGCGAACGTGTCGACCACGACGAACAGCTTGTCGCGGGTGGTCATCTCGCCCGGCGGACCGTCCCATTCGAGAATCCGCTTCTCGAACCGGTTGGCCGTCTGGACGAATGGCAGCTTGAAGTGCAGCCCGGCGCCCGACCGCGACGTGGCGGCGTTGATCGGCTCGCCGATCGGCCGGCCGAACTGTGTGAGCACCACCTGCTCGGTCTGGTCGACGGTGTAGGCGCAGCCGAAGATGCCGATCGCGGCGAGCACGGCCAGAAACCCACCGAGCGGCGACACGACCCAGTCGGCAGCACGGCGGAGCGCCACGAGCAGGGGATGGTTGATCGGCAGCGGGCTCACGGCTGCGGCCTCCGTACGGAGGGCTGGGGCGGCTGCATGCCAGCCGGCAGGTTCATGAGCGGCAGGAACTGTTTCGCGTCGGCGTCGAGGATCACCTTGCCGCCGATGTGTGGGAGAACCTCGCTGAGCGTCTCCAGGTAGAGCCGCTGCCGCGTCACCTCGGGAGCCTTTTCATACTGTTCGAGCAACGACCGGAACCGGGCCACGTCGCCCTCGGCCTCGTTGACCCGCTTCGTCGCGTACCCCTCGGCCTCGCTCAGTTGCTTCTGGGCCTCGCCACTGGCCCGGGGCACGACCTTGTTGTATTCGCCGTTGGCCTGATTGATCATCTGCTCGCGCTCCTGCTGGGCGCGGTTCACCTCCTCGAAGGCCTGCTGGACGGCCGTGGGCGGATGCACGTTCTTGAGCTGCACCTGCTGCACCCGCAGCCCCATGTGGAGGTTTTCCGCGAGGGCCGAGAGCTTGGCGATCGCCTCGTTCTCGATTCCCTGCCGGCCTATCGTGAGCACTTCGTCGACGGTGCGGTCGCCCACCACCTCGCGCATCACGCTCTCGGAGAGGTCGCGGAGCGTGGGGCCGGGCTCGCGGTGGTTGAAGAGATACTGCTCGGGGTCGCTGATCTCATATTGCACCACCCACTC
>JBAXUY010000120.1:0-9114 GCA_037129475.1 Planctomycetia bacterium
CGCGACGGCGGCCTCTCCTACACCGAGTTCAGCTACATGCTGCTCCAGGCCTGGGACTTCGTGCACCTCTCCGACATGCTCGACTGCCGCGTGCAGATCGGTGGCAGCGACCAGTGGGGCAATATCACGGCCGGCATCGAGCTCGGCCGCCGGCTCCGTTCGCGCGACCTGCACGGCATCACCTGCCCGCTGCTCACGAAGAGCGATGGCACGAAGATGGGCAAGACCGCCGCGGGCGCCATCTGGCTCGACCCACGCCGCACCAGCCCCTACCGCTTCTACCAATACTGGATCAACCTCGACGACGCCGACGCGGGCCGCTGCGTCGAACGGCTCACGGAGCTGCCGCTCGGCGAAATCCGCGCGCTCGCCGACCTGCGGGCTGCCAACCCGGCCGCCCGCGACACGCAGAAGCGGCTCGCCGAGGAACTCACGCGGCTCGTGCACGGCGAGGCGGGCCTTGCGTCCGCCCGCCAGGCCACGGCCATTTTTTTCGGCGCCGAGATCGGCGGCTTGGACGACGCGACGCTCGCCGAGATCTTCGCCGACGTGCCGAGCCGTGAGTTTGCCCGCACGATGCTCGATGGCGACGGCCTGCCGCTCATCGACGCGTTCGAGGCGACGGGCCTCGCGGCCACGAAGAGCGCCGCCCGCCGCACGATCGAACAGGGGGGCGCCTACGTGAACAACCGCCGCGTGGCCGACGTCGCCCACCGGCTCAAGGCCGGCGATCTCGGCGGATCCTCCACGCTCGTGCTCCGTTCCGGCAAGAAGTCCTACGCCCTCGCCCGCTTCCTGTAGCGACAGGCCTCCAGGCCTGTCGGAAACACCCGCATCTCTTCTTTTCGCCATGCCTCTCCACCGACTCATCCTCGCCGCCCTGCTCCTTGGCTTGACGGCGCCCGTCGCAGCGCGTGCCTCCGAGCCCGCCAAGGTCGGCACGGTGCTCGGCCTCGAAGACCGCCTCAAGACCGGCCTCAAAGCCCGCCGACCGGAGGAGAATGCTTTCATCGAGGACGTGGCCCGGCTCGTCCGTGCGGGTGAGCTCCCCGTGAAGCTCGTCGACTCGACCTACCTCTGGGCGCTGCAGCGGCAGCAGAAGTATCCCTATCCGCTCTTCGAACGCGCCCTGCGGATCCAGGCCAGCCGCATCGGTGTCGAACTGTGACGCCACCGGACGGGCTTCATAGTCTCGTTGCTCGATGCGAGCACGCCGTCTCGGGGCTGCCCGTACTCCGTCGCCGGACGTTCGCTGCGGGCCTCCAGCCCTCCGCTCACTCGGACTCACTGGCGCTGCGCCATCCATGGCTCCGCTGGTGAGTAACGCCGGCTCCCGGAGTACGGGCAGCCCCTCGCCTCCCCCGTAGCGACAGAGCTCCAGCTCTGTCGATCGCCAGGCCTGGAAGGCCGGGTCATCACCAGCCGACGGAGGTAGGCCACGGAACGGACGGCAGGATGCCGTGCCGGTCCGTGAAGCATCCCTCGGGCATGCCTCCCTGGGCTCCGATTGCGGGTCGTTATCGCATGCGCTGCCGCGGAGCAGAGCGAGCCAAGCTGACGCCTGTCTATGCAATCGCGAGCAGCCGAGTGATCCGCGGGTCGGCGAGGGATTCCGCGACGAAGTGTGCGCCGCTGAAGTCGTGCCGCCGGCTGTGGCCGCCTGGCACCGCGACCACCACCGCGCCTGAGGCGACCGCCGCCCGGCAGCCATTTTCCGAGTCCTCGAGCACGAGCATCTCGGCCGGGGCAACGCCCAGGCGCTCGGCAGCGCGCTCGTAGATCTCGGGGTGCGGCTTGCCGTGCGTCACGTCGGCGCTCGTGAGCACGAAGCCGAAGCGATCGCGGAGACCCACGCGGCCGAGCACGTCGTGGGCAAAGTCGGGGCCGCTGCTCGTGGCCACGCCGCGCGGCAGACCACGGTGCACGAGCGCCTCGACGAGCGCGACGGCCCCCGGCATCGGCTCGAGTCGCGTGTCGAGCAGGCTGGCAAAAATCTCACGGGTCTCGCGGGCGAGCATCTCGATCGAGTCGGCCAGCCCGTGCCAGTCGATCATGATCTGCAGCGACACCCGCTGTGGCCGGCCCATCATCCGGTCGAGCAGGTCGGGCTCGAACGTGCGGCCCCGACGCCGGAGCAGTTCGCTGCCGACGTCCTGGTAGAGTTCCTCGGTGTTCACGAGCAGTCCGTCGAGATCGAAGGCGATGCCGCGGATGGGCGGGCGCTCGGAAGACTCGGTCATCGTGGCTCGGAATCAGATGTGTGGGGCAAACGGTAGACGGCGTAGATGCCGTTGTCGTACAGCCGCTCGCCTGGCATCTCCACGAGCCGCGGGGCATCGAGCGGCACGATCGCGTGCGTCGCGCCGTAGCGATCAGCCACGAGCTGCACACGCTCGGGCCCGAGGGCTGCGGTGGACTGCTCCATTCCGGCGAGCGAGGTGCGCGGCGCGAAACAGTCGGTGATCCGGTTTCGCCAGGCGACGAGCGAAGCCGCGTCCTGCGGACTGTTTTTCCACGACACCACTTCGCGGCGATTCGTCCGCCACGTGAAGCTGGCCGAGCCGCGCGGCGTGAGGAAGCAGGCGTCTGCCGGCGCATGGTCGCGCACCCAGGCGCAGACGTCGTCCCAGGCTGCCGTGTCGACCTTGGCATCGGCCCGTGCGGCGAGAGCGGTGCGACCCGGCAGCGGCCAGTGCGTTGACTGAGCGGCCACATCAAGGATGAGGAGCACCGTCATCGCGAGCCTGAGTATGCGCGGGGCCAGCCCGAAGGCTCGCGCGCTCGCCGCATCGTTCTCGAGCACGGCTGCCACGGACGCTGCGAGGGCCAGCGGCACGATCACGTCGGCCAAGCGAAACCAGTAGAAACGCAACAGGCCGAAGGCGATGGTCGGCGCGAACGTCTCGACGAGGGAGATCGCGACGCCCGCGCCCGAGATCGCCAGGGCGCCGAGCGTGAAGGCGGCGAACCGCTGCCGTGCAGCCGTCGATGGGGCGATGCGATACACGATCCACCACACCGCCACGGCGAGCAGGTGGCGGGCGACGACCGCTTCGGCGAACGTCCGCGGCAGCAGGTGATGATTGAGCCGTTCGACGACGTAGATCTTCGCGGCCGCAGCCCGCGTGGCGGCATCGGCACCGGCTGACAGCGAGAGCGCCGGCACCACGCCCGACGCAGCGAGGGCCAGGCCTACGACGAGGAGCACGACGTTGCCGGCACCCACCAGGGGTGTCGGGCGGATGGCAAACGCCACCACGAGCGCGACGAGCGCCCAGCCCCCCACGATCGGATGCCACGCCGTCGCCGCGCCGCACAGCAGCCAGGCCGTGGCAAACCTGCCGCGCAGCCACTCGCCGACGCCGCCGAACACGAATGCCCACGCGAACACCTTCGCCTCGCAGCCGCCGAGCACCCACTCCCCGGCCATCGTCGTGTGGCGGAGCGCGAGCGAGAAAAGGGCCGCAGCGACGACACGGCCCCATGTCGTGGCCACGACCGGCGCGACGGCATGCCGGAACCCGACGGCCACCGCGAGCCATCCGAACACGCGACCGATCCATGCTGCCTGCTCGAGTGGGAACGCCGCAGCGAGCGGCCCGAAGAGCAGATAAAACACGCCGTGCGCGTCGGGCGTTTCCAGAAAGAAATCCCCCGCGGCCCACGCCGGGTCGGCGGCGTGGCGGGCCTTCGTCAGATACACCGCCTCGTTCACGTCGGGCACCGGCCAGACGGCGGCAGCGACGAACACAGCCACGACGGCCGCGATTTCCCAAACGGTCCGCCACGTCGCCCCGTGGTCCGTGTCGCTTTCGCCCGTCATCCACCGCACCTATAACGAAGCTGCCGTCCGATGCCCGCCGTTCCGAGCAGGATACCACCGATGCCCGCCACTCCAGACTCCACCGCCCCCCGCTCCCGCGGCGCGATCCTGCGCCGGCTCGTCGCCGACGGCACGGTGGCGATTCCTGGCGCCCCGATCGCGCTGGCGGCCAAACTCGTCGAGCGCGAAGGCTTCGACGCGATCTACCTCTCGGGGGCTGCGTTCTCCGCCGGCATTCTCGGCGTGCCCGACATCGGCATCCTCACGCTCGATCAGCTCGTGGCCCAGACACGGCTGCTCGCCGCCGCCGTGGAGATCCCGCTCGTCGTCGACGCCGACACGGGCTTCGGCGGCACCAACGCGGTGGCCGACTGCGTGCGCCGTCTCGAAGGGGCAGGGGCCGCCGCGATCCAGCTCGAAGACCAGCGCCGCCCCAAACGGTGCGGCCACCTGCCGGGCAAGGAGATCGTCGACGTCGAGGAAATGACGGCGAAGATCGCCGCCGCCTGCGCGGCCCGCCGCGACCCGGCCACCGTGATCATCGGCCGCAGCGACGCCCGGGGCGTCACGAACCTCGACGACTGCCTCTCCCGCCTGAAGGCCTATCGCGACGCCGGCGCCGACTGGCTGTTTCCCGAGGCGCTCGCCACGCGTGACGAGTTCGCCCGCGTGGGCCGCGAACTCTCCGGTACGCCGCTCGTCGCCAACATGACGGAGTTCGGCACGAGTCCGCTGCTCACGCTCGACGAACTGTCGAGCCTCGGCTTCGCGGCCGTGCTCTATCCCGTCACGCTCCTCAGGCTCGCCATGAAGGCGATCGAAGCAGGCCTCGGCCTGATCGCCGACGAAGGTACGCAGGCGGGCCTCCTCGACCTCATGCAATCGCGCGAGGAACTCTACGACCTCCTCGACTACGATCCCAAGCACCCCGAACGCCACCTGCCGGCGACGAGCGGCTAGCTTCCTTCACGCGACGGCTCGGCATCCTGCCGCCCGTCGCTTGGGCGACCTCCGTCGCCTGGGGTTCACCCGGCCCTCCGGGCCTGGCGATCGACAGAGCTGGAACTCTGTCGCTACGCGGGAGGCGAGGGGCTGCGGCTGACTTCACGCGACGGCTCGGCATCCTGCCGCCCGTCGCTTGGGCGACCTCCGTCGCCTGGGGTTCACCCGGCCCTCCGGGCCTGGCGATCGACAGAGCTGGAACTCTGTCGCTACGCGGGAGGCGAGGGGCTGCGGCTGACTTCACGCGACGGCTCGGCATCCTGCCGCCCGTCGCTTGGGCGACCTCCATCGCCTGGGGTTCACCCGGCCCTCCGGGCCTGACGATCGACAGAGCTGGAACTCTGTCGCTACGCGGGAGGCGAGGGGCTGCGGCTACCGGTTCGCCGGCGTATGTGACCAGCGCAGGCAGGATGCCCAAGCGGAGGCGCTCCCGCCGGCGCAGGCACATCCGAGTGAGCGAAGCACAGGATGTGCGCAGCGAACGTCCGGCGAGACGGTACGGGGCAGCCCCTCGCCGGATTGGGCGAGAAAAATTCGTCGACCGTGTAGTACAAAAGAAAGGTCTTTCCATGAACACCAACGCCCGCCCCTCCTCCGACGACTTCGCCCGCGGCCTGGCCGGCATCGTGGCCGGCCGCACCGCGATCTGCTCGCTCGATGGCGACCTCCGCTACCGCGGCTACGCGATCGAGCCGCTCGCCCGTGCAGGCGACTTCGAGGAAGTGGCCTACCTGCTGCTCCACGGCGAACTCCCGACGAAGGCGGACCGCGACGCCTTCGCCGCCCGCGTGAGCGCCGCGGCCCGCTCGCTCGATCCCACCGTGATCGACTCGCTCGCGCGGCTGGCGGCAGCCTGCCCGTCTGCTTCGCCCATGGATGCCCTTCGCACCGGCGTGAGCATGCTCGGGCAGATCGAGCGCGACGTGCTGCCGGGCCCGCGTGAGACGCTCCTCGCACAGGCCGAGCGGCTGATCGGTCAGGTGCCGGCGATGCTCGCCGCCTGGTGCGACCTCGCCGCCGGCCGGCCGGTCGGGCCCTGGCCTGATGGCCCGATCGCTTCCGCACTCCTCCAGCGGCTCACGGGCCGCGCGCCCCCGGCCGACCATGTGGCGATCTTCGGCACCACGCTCGTGCTCTACGCGGAGCACGAGTTCAACGCTTCCACGTTCACCGCCCGCACGATCGTCTCCACCGGCTCCGACATGCACTCTGGGATCGTGGGCGCGATCGGGGCGCTCAAAGGACCACTGCACGGCGGAGCCAACGAGCAGGTGCTCGAAGTGCTCGCTGCGATTGGCTCGGCCGACCGGGCCGAGGCCTGGCTCGAAGAGCAGTTCGCGGCGAAGCGGGTCGTGATGGGCTTCGGCCACCGCGTCTACAAGGACGGTGACGTGCGGGCGAAGCTTTTGGGGGCGATGTGTCGCGCCATGACTGCCGGCAATCCTGCCGCCGAGCCGCTCGAACAACTCGCCGACAGGGTGGAGGCTCTCATGCTCACCCGCAAGAAGCTCAAGCCCAACCTCGACTGGCCCGCGGCGCGGGTCTACCACGCCCTCGGCCTGCCGGTGTCGGTGTTCACGCCGATCTTCGTGGTGGCGCGGATGAGCGGCTGGACGGCGCACGTCATCGAACAGATCGGCGACAACCGCCTGATCCGTCCGCTGTCGCTCTACTCCGGCCCCGCTCCCCGCGACTACGTTCCCGCCTCGTCAAGGTAGCGTCGCGGCCTGTCCGTTGGCCGGGGCCAAGGCGGCGCTCGCCTGCGGTTCGGCGACCGCTTCCACCGTGGCCTGCACGGTGACGCTCGGCACGGCACCCTCGCCGAGGTCGGTCGAGATCTTGAGCAGCCGCTCCACCTTGCCCGTCGCATCGCCCGCCTGGAACGTCACCGGCAGGATATGGACCGTGGCCGGAGTCTCTTTCGTCGGGCATGAGAGGCAGCCGTCGGAGCACGTGACGCCCGTCACGCAAAACGGCCGGTTGGCCCGCACGACCACGTTTTTGGTGACCGAGCGACCGGGCTGCACGGCACCGAGTGCGAGCAACTGCGGGCTCACGGTCACTTCGGCCACCACGCGCCCCTCGACGTCCATCGGGATCTGGGCCGCCTTCGGGTCGTTCGTGACCAGGATCAACTGCCCCTTCACGTAGCCGGCGGGCGTTTCCGGCTTGAGCTTCAGGCCGAGGTCATACATCGACTGGCTGCCCGTGTGCGTCGGCTTCGAGAGTTGCACCTCGAAGTTGGGGTTCACGCTGCGCACGTCCTTGATCTCCCAGGGCGTCGAGCCGATGTGCGTGACACGCACGCTCCGCGACGCCCCCTTGCCGAGATCGACATTGCCGAGATCGACGAACGGCGGATCGAACGTCACATCACCACGGATGTTGCCCGCCACCCGGAGTTGCACCTCGGCGAAGAACGGCTTGTCGAACGTGACTGTGAGCGTCGCCCCGTGCTGACCGAGGAACGTGCGCGTGTTGAACTTCGCCACCACCTCGGCCGTCTCGTGGGTCTTCAGGTCGCGCTTCGTGACCTCGGGCGACGTGCAGCCGCAACTCGTCCTCACGCCGACGACGTGCAGGTCTTCCTTGTACATGTTGCGAAAGACGAACCGATACTCGGTCTTCGATCCCTTGGCCACGGTGCCGAAGTTGTGGCTCGTCACGGAGAACATCTTGTTGGCCCAGTCCTGCGCCTGGACTGTGTCGGCCGCACACGCCGAGATGAGCGCGGCGACGACGAGCGGGCGGACGACAGACCCGAGCGAGCGGGAGGCGACCATGAGCACAGTTCCTCGGACCGCCGCGGCGGCCTGGTTGAACCGGGAAAACGACTGGGAGAAGCGTACGGATGCCATGGAAGGTGCGTCAAATTCAGGGGATTGGGAGGGACGGCAAGGAGGCGACCGATCTGCTCAAGTATCACACGCCGGCAACTGTCGGGCGCCGGCAAGGAGGCCTCCAGACAGGGAAATTCAGCCCCCGGTGCGACACGACCGATACACCCCGGGAAGTTTCCTACAATGGAAAAGTCCGCCGGACAGTTCGGACCGGGAGCCGCCGTGGCCCCCGCGGCTCCGGCGGACTCGCAAACACAACTCACGGGGGCGTACCGGTTTCGACCGGATGGCAAGAGGTTCAGATTGCGTGCCGTGGTTGGTCGGCTGGCCACGTTAAAAGTCGACCAAGCTTCAATTGCCGAAGCTCGTTTCTCTCTGGCTGCTTAACTAAGCAACCCCGAGCGATGGCCCCAGTCGGAAGGGCCTCCCAATCGGTCGCCAAATCCGACTCGCCCCGGTTCACCGCCTGGTACGGCCGGGGCTAAAAACGTTCCGGGCTGGTTCGCGACGCACCCTGTCGGCCGGGGACGCGCGAACGAGACCCAAATTGACCGGATACGCACGTAGACGTCTGCACTGAAACATCACGGGACGCGGGTTCGACTCCCGCCGCCTCCATTTCAATTATGCAATGCAACATCGACAAGCGCGGCAGAACGGTGCGAACCACCATGGGCATCGTCACAGATCTCGTCGGCACGGGGCTCGTTGCGGCATCCGTCCTCGGCTCGCTTCCCTCGTGGGCGCTCTACGCCGGCATCGCCGCCATGCTCGGCGGCGCCTTCATGATCTTCGAGGGCGTCAACGGCTGGTGTGTCGTGCGGGCGATGGGGTTCAAGACCCCGATCTGACCGCGTGGCATCCCAGCGGAAAGGCCTTCCCGCCCGGGAGCGGGCCAGCGCGTGGAGCACACGGTGAAAAAACGACCATCGGCGACCGGAACGAACAGCGGTCATCCCGTGGCGTTGCTTTTCGTGGTGGCGTGAACTACCATCCACCGGTCGGTTGGAGACGACGCTCGACGACGCGCGGTGGCGATCTCGCCGTACACGCCTCATCTTCCTCGCCTTGACCCTCTGGCGGGCTGCCATTTTCTGGCCCTTTCGACGTGACCCCGAAAGCATCTTTGGGTCATTGGCAGGAGTGTTTTTTCGCAATGGGTAAGAAGCTTTACGTCGGGAACCTCGCCTACAGCGTGACGAGCGATTCTCTCGAGCAGATGTTCCTCGAGTTTGGAACGGTCGTGAGCGCGCAGGTCATCCAGGACCGCGACACCGGCCGCAGCAAGGGCTTCGGCTTCGTGGAGATGCAATCCGACGACGCCGCACAGCGGGCGATCAGCGGCATGCACGAGAAGGAGTTCGACGGCCGGGCCCTGACCGTCAACGAGGCCAAGCCCCGTGAGAGCGGCGGCGGTGGCGGCGGACGCGGCGGCTACGGCGGCGGCGG
>JBAXUY010000121.1:0-9073 GCA_037129475.1 Planctomycetia bacterium
GCATCGAGCTCTCCAGTGCCTACACCTGCATCAAGGCGATCAGCAAGAAGAAGCTCGAGACGATCGCCGCGTTTCGCGAGCAGTTCGTGACCGGTGCGCAGGCGAAGGGGCTGGCGAAGCAGCAGGCGCAGGAGGTCTTTGCGCTCATCGAGAAGTTCGCCGGCTATGGCTTCAACAAGAGCCACTCCACGGCCTATGCGCTCCTGGCGTGGCAGACCGCCTACTTGAAGACGCACTGGCCCGTCGAATTCATGGCGGCCCTGCTCTCCGGCGATATCACCGGCCGCAACTTCAAGAAGAAAGACGCCCTCGTCGAGCACATCGAGGACTGCCGTCGGATGGCGATCGAAGTCACCCCGCCCGACGTCAACGCGTCGGCCGCCGACTTCACGGTTGCCGCCGGAAGGATTCTGTTCGGGCTCTCGGCGATCAAGGGCTGCGGCGGCCAGGCCGCGGAGGCGATCGCAGCCGAGCGGATCCGGAATGGGGCGTATCGCGACCTTGACGACTTCTGCGGCCGGCTCGACCCGTCGGTGGTCAACAAGACCGCCGTCGAGAGCCTCGCCAAGGCGGGGGCGCTCGACGGTCTCGGCGGGCATCGTGGCGCCATCCTCGCGGGGATCGAGAAGGCGATGGCCGCGGGCGCCGCCCGTGTGGCGGATCGCAAGAGCGGCCAGAAGAACCTGTTCGACACGTTTGAAGACGCGGCGGCGCCGACAGCCGCGCCGCTGCCGTCGAGCCTGCCGGACGTGCCGCCGCTCTCCGACTTCGAGATGCGGTCGGGCGAAAAGGAGGTGCTCGGCTACTACGTGCACAGCCATCCGCTCGCCGAGCATGCAGCCGTGCTCGAGGCCATCTGCTCGCACGGCACGGGCGGCCTCGGTGCGGTCAAGGCGAAGGGCGAGGTGGTGATCGGCGGGCTGGTTGCCGCGCTCAAGTTGTCGAACGTGAAGCAGCCGCGGCAGGGCTCGACGCACACGCGGTACGGGATGTTCGATCTCGAGGACATGGAGGGACTCGTGCGCACGATCTGCTGGCCCGAGGACTACGCTCGGCTCGGCGAATGGATCGTGGGTGATGCCGTCGTGGTGGTGAGCGGGTCGATCGACCGACGGGCCGGGAGCGATGAAACGAACCTGATCGTGAACGACCTCGTGCCGATCGCCGACGTCTGGAGCCGGCCGGTCCGGTCGGTGACCGTGAAGTTCACGGAGGCGACGCATGGCGCCGACACGCTTGAACGGCTGGCGCAGGTGCTTCGCCGCCATCCAGGCCAGACGTCCGTGCGGCTCGTGATCGAGCTGGTGGATGGCCGGCGGGTGCTGATGGAGGCCGACCGCGACAAGGTGGCCTGGTCGCACGGGCTGTTGGCCGACCTGACCGCCCTGCTCGGGCCCGGGGCGGTCCGGGCGGCTGTGACGATGGGGCAGAAGCGTCGGGACGCGGAGCCTGCCCGGAGGGGCCCGAAGGCCTTTGCGTGAGGCATTTCCGGTCCCAGTGGAGATCGGGCCCTTGCGCAGACGATACTGGATGAGGCCATTTGGGCTGTCTCCGGGAAACGACATGAACACTCCCCGTTCTGCTCTCCGCTTGTGCTGCGTTTGTGTGGCTGCGGCACTCTGCTGCGCCCCCGCCTGGGCTCAGCAGATGGGCGGAGGAATGGGCGGCGGTGGCATGGGTGGCGGCGGTATGGGCGGCGGCATGGGTGGTGGTGGAATGGGCGGCGGTGGCATGGGCGGCGGTATGAGCAGCGGCATGGGTGGCCTCGGCAGTGCCGCCGGTGCTGCCGGTGTCGTGATCGACGCCCAGGGGGTTTTGCGAACCCTCGCCGTGCCCGACGCGGGCCTCTCGCTGCAACGCCGGAAAGCTGCCGCCGCGACACTCCCCGGCGATCTCCAGACAAGCTCGAAGTTGCGGATGGTCGCCCTCTCGCGGCTCGAGGCCGAAGTGGCGAAGGCAGCTGCAACGGGCCGCGGCATCCCCGACGAATTCGAAAAGCTCGCCGGTCTGACCCGCATTCAATACGTGTTCATCTACCCCGGCGAAGGTTCCGAGCGGGGCGAGATCGTCATCGCCGGGCCCGCGGAAGGCTGGATGGTCGATGCCACCGGCCGTGTCGTCGGCATCGAGACCGGTGCCCCCACGCTCCTGCTCGAGGACCTCGCCGCCGCGATTCGGGCGTTCCCTCCGGGCCAGCCGCGCGACCACACCCTCGGCTGCTCGATCGACCCCAAGCAGGAAGGCCTCGCGGCGATGCAGACCTATCTCCGCAAACTCGGCCGCATCAACCCCAGGGCCTCGAGCGCCGACGAGATCGTGTCGGGCATGCGTCAGGCGCTCGGCACGCAGGTGGTGCGGGTCGACGGCGTGTCGCCGGCCACGCACTTCGCCCAGGTGATGGTGGAAGCCGACTACCGCATGAAGCTCATCGGCATCGGCCTCGAGCGACCGCCGGTGAAGATGGCCACGTGGATCGAACTGGCGAGCGCCGGCTCCGTGGCCGCCAACGCACTGCAGCGGTGGTACTTCGTGCCCGACTACCAATGCGTGCGCGTCTCCGAAGACGATCTTGCGATCGAACTCGTGGGCCGCGGCGTCAAGCTCGTGGGTGCCGACGAGGCCGTCCTGCCCGACGGCCGCCGAATGTCGGCCGACCGAGCCGACCGGGCGAGCAAGATGTTCACCGACGCATTCACCAAGAAGTATCCGGAGATCGCGGCCCGCAACCCCGTGTACGCACAGCTGCGAAACCTCGTCGACATGGCCGTGGCCGCCGCCTACCTCCAGGAGCACGACGCCTACGGCCGTACTCAGTGGGGCGCCGAGGCGATTCGCGACGAAAAGGCCTATCCGATCGAGCGACACGCCGTGCCCCTCGAGGTGGAGACGGCGATCAACGCCGTGTGGCGTCAGAATCGCCTCCTGACGCCGATCGGTGGCGGCGTGACGATGCAGCCGACGATCGCGCTGGAGTCGCCGAACCTGCTGATGGACGAAGAGGGCACGGTCGCCAAGGCCCACGCCGCCGCCGTGCAGATCCCCGCCGGCCGCTGGTGGTGGTAGAGTTCGCGCGCCGGATTCGGGCTCCCCGTGTCCCGGGAGCCCGAAGCCTCCTCAACCGTAGCGACAGGCCTCCAGGCCTGTCGGATGGACAGAGCTGGAGCTCTGTCCCCACGGGGGAGGCGAGGGGTTACCCCTACCGTCGAGACGGCGTATGTGACCAGCGCAGGCAGGATGCCGAAGCGCAGGCACATCCGAGCGAGTGAAGCCCCGGATGGGCGCAGCGAGCGTCCGGCGAGACGGTACGGGGTAACCCCGAGCCGGCGCGTGCGCGCACCCGTGAGACTTACTTCTGCACGCGTTCCAGGTATTCGCCCGTGCGGGTGTCGACCTTGATCATGTCGTTTTGCTCGATGAACGCCGGCACGATCACGTCGGCGCCCGTTTCGAGCTTCACCGGCTTCGTGAGGTTCGTCGCCGTGTTGCCCCGCATGGCGGGTTCGGCGTACTCGACCTTGAGCACCATGTGGTTCGGCGGCTCCATCGAGATCGGGTTGCCGTTGTAGAGCAGCATCGAGCAGACGGTGCCCTCCTTGATCCACTTCCAGGAGTCGTCGACCTGCTCCTTCGAGAGCTCGTACTGCTCGTAGTTCGCATTGTCCATGAACACGAACTGCTCCCCCTGCTTGTAGAGGAACTGGGCTTCGATCGTGGAGATGTCGGCGGCGTCGAGCGAGTCGCCGCTCTTGTAGGTGCGGTCGAGGACCGTGCCCCGGAGCAGGTTGCGGAGCTTGCACTTGTAGAGCGCCTGGCCCTTGCCGGGCTTCACGAAGTTGCACTCGATCATGATGTAGGGGTCGCCGTCGATCTGGACCTTGAGACCCTTCTTGAATTCGCTCGTGTTGTAGCCCGCCACCGCTGCCTCCCGTATCCTTGAATGCTGAAGCCCGGCGGAGATCCGCCGGGCCCCCAAGAGTGGTCGCCCCGCGGCAAACTGTCAACGTCCCGCCATGGACCTGCACGTCGCCCGCATCCCGGTTGGAAGGACATTCGTGCCGACGTCGAGCCCCCCGGTCGTCGGCCCCGAGCGTGCCGCACTCTGGCAGCGTGAGCTTGCCGCAGCGGTGCGCGACATCGATGAACTGTGCCGCCTGCTCGGGCTGGCACCCGCCGACCTGCCGGCAGCGGCGGCCGGGTTTCCGCTACTGGTGCCCCGCGGGTTCGTCGCACGGATGCGGCCACGGGATCCTCAGGACCCGCTCCTGCTCCAGGTGTTGCCGACGTCCGCCGAAGACCGTGTCGTGTCGGGGTTCACCGCCGACCCGCTCCACGAGCAGGAGGCGCTTGCCGCGCCCGGGCTGGTGCACAAGTACGCGGGTCGGGCCCTGTTGCTCGCTGCCCCCGGCTGTGCCGTCAATTGCCGCTACTGTTTCCGCCGCGAGTTTCCGTACGCGGAGAGCGGTGCGACCCGTGCCGGTATCGACGCGGCGGTCGAGGCCGTCGCCGCGGACGGCACGCTCCGTGAGGTGATCCTGTCGGGAGGCGATCCGCTGCTGCTCGCCGACGAGCGGCTGGGTGAGCTCGTCGGGCGGATCGAAGCGATTCCGCATGTGCGACGGCTGCGGATCCACACGCGGCTGCCGATCGTGCTTCCCTCGCGGGTGACCGAGGAGTTGGCCGACATCCTGCGCCGCTCGCGGCTGGCCTGTGTGGTCGTCGTGCATGCGAATCATCCGGCGGAGCTCGATGAGACCGTCGCCGCGGCCATGGCCAGACTCACCGAGGCCCGGGCGATCCTGCTCAACCAGTCGGTGCTGCTGGCCGGGGTGAACGATTCGGCCGACGTGCTCGCCGCGCTGTCGGAACGGCTCGTGGACCTCGGTATCGTGCCCTACTACCTCCATCTACTCGACCGGGTGCGCGGAACGGCCCACTTCGAAGTCGACGAGTCGGACGCACGCCGCCTTCTCGACGAACTCCGACGCCGACTGTCCGGCTATGCGGTCCCGCGACTGGCCCGCGAACTACCCGGCGAGCCCGCCAAGCTCTGGATCGGCTAAGATGCCCTGGCATCATCGTCTTCGGAGCACACCCATGAAAGTTTTGATCGCCGTCGATGGTTCCGCCGCGTCGCTCGACGCCGTCGCGTTGGCGGGCCGGCTCGTCAATCCGGCTGCCGACGAAGTCGCCGTCTACTTTTCGCCGCTCGAGTTGGAGAAGAAACTCCCCGGCAGCCCGAAGGCGATGGTCGAGGGGGCGGCCGCGGCGATCATCGACGAGGCGAAACGGCACCTTCCCGAGGGGCTCGCCACGCCCGTGCAGTCGCTCCACAGTTCGAAGCCCGCTGCCGTCGGTATCCTCGAATCCGCCGGATCG
Organism: Planctomycetia bacterium; assembly: GCA_037129475.1. GTDB lineage: Bacteria > Planctomycetota > Planctomycetia > Pirellulales > UBA1268 > RGVT01. The sequence goes on from JBAXUY010000121.1 coordinate 5,377, forward strand.
TGGCATGCGGACCTCGTGGTCGTGGGCGCTCGAGGCATGGGAACGGTCGAGCGACTCCTGCTCGGAAGCGTATCGCGGGCTGTACTGCACGGGGCCCACCTCCCGGTGCTCGTCTCCCGGAGCCCGGCGCCCGCCGGGCGGGGGATGCACGTGCTCGCCTGCCACCACGACAAGAGCGCCGCGGCCGTCGCCAAGACCCTCGGCATGCTGCACTGGCCGGCTTCGACGCGGGGCCACGTGATCGGCGTGGCCGAGTCGATGCTCGCCGGACCGCTGCCGTCCTGGCTCGAAAAGCGCGTTCGCGATCCCGACACGGCTGCGATCGCCAAGGCATGGGAACAGGAACACGCGGCCGAGGTGAGCGATTTGGCCGGCCGGCTCGAGGCGTTCAAGCGATCGCTGCCGTCGGCCTTTGATGCCGCGGCGCCGATCGTCGTCGAGGGCAACCCGGCCGAGAAGATCATCGCCGCGGCGAAGGCCGACGAGGACGATCTCGTCGTCATCGGCCGCACACCCACCGACCCGCTCTCGCGTTGGCTGCTGGGCAGCACGTCGGAGGCCGTGCTCGTGCACTCCCACGCGAGCGTGCTCCTGGTGCCGGTGGAGAAGACCGGCTGACGGAGGGCGTAGGGACGGAGCTCCAGCTCTGTCCGTCGACAGGCCTGGAGGCCTGTCGCTACGGTTTCAAGCGATGGCGCGGCAACGGGCCACGAACGCGGCGTAATCCTTCGGGGTGTCGATGCCGCGGGCGGCGTGCTCGATCGCGCCGGCCACGATCGGGATTCCGGCCTCGATCACACGCAGTTGTTCCAGGCTTTCAACCACGGCGAGTCGTGATTCAGGGAGATCGTTCCACTCCTCGAGCACGCTGCGGCGATACGCATAGAGCCCCACGTGCTGCCAATAGAGCGGGGGCGTGGCGGTGAGCAGCGCGTCGTTCCAGTCGCGGGCAGCCGGCACGGGAGCGCGGCTGAAGTAAATTGCCCGCCAGGCGTCGGGCACCGTCACGCCAACTGCGTCGTCGCTGGCGGGATCGCTTCGCCATGGCGTGAGCACGGCCTTCACGGCCGCCGGGTCGAGGAGATCGTCCTTGCTGCGGAGCGGGGTGACGAGCGTGGCCACGCCCGCCTCGGGGCATCGATCGAGGAGGTCGATCGCCCGGTCGATCGCACTCGCTGCGAGTTCGGGTTCGTCGCCCTGCACGTTCACGATCACGCTCGCATCCGGCATGCGCGGCAGTGCCTCGACGATCCGCGCGGTGCCACTCGGCGCATCGGGTGACGTCAGCACGGCCGTCCCGCCGAAGCCCCGCACGGCCGTGGCGATCTCCTCGCTGTCGGTGGCCACCAGCACGTCCGCCGCACGCCGGGCCGCCTTGGCGGCCCGCCACGTGTGCTCGATGAGCGGCCGGCCCGTCTCGGCGAGCAGCATTTTGCGGGGCAGACGTTGGCTGGCCAGCCGGGCCGGGATGACGATGATCGCGATTTGGGATGGGTTCACAGGGACGCTCCCGGATAGACTGCCGATGGCGGCGCACTCGGCCGCTCCTGGAGGAATTTTTCACCATGTGTGGCATCGTGGGCTACGTCGGATTTCGGAGGGCGGCCGACCTGGTGGTCGAGGGCCTGCGGCGGCTCGAGTACCGTGGCTACGATTCCGCTGGACTGGCCGTGCTCGACGACGAGGGCCGGCTCGACGTGCGCAAGGCGGCCGGCCGCCTTGCACGGCTGGAGTCGCTCATCAGGGAGAGCGTTCCTGACGCCTCGATCGGCATCGGCCACACCCGTTGGGCCACGCACGGCGCGCCCACCGACGGCAATGCCCACCCGCATCTCGGTGGGTGCGGCACCGGACAATCCACCGCGGTCCATGAATCGCTCGCCATCGTCCACAACGGCGTCATCGAGAATTTCCGTGCCCTGAAGACACGGCTCGAAGCGGAGGGGTACGTGTTCCGCTCCGAGACCGACTCCGAGGTGATCGCCCACCTGATCGACAGCTGCCTGAAACGGGCGCTCGAGACGGGTTCCCGCGTGACCGACGAGCCCGCCGATTCGCCGTGGGTCGTGGCCGTGCGCGAGGCGATCGCGCAGCTGCGCGGCACCTACGGCCTGCTCGTGCTGTTCGCGGGCAGGCCCGACCTCCTCGTGGCCGCCCGGCTCGGCAGCCCGCTCGTGGTGGGCGTGGGTGACGGCGAGCACTTCATCGCCAGCGATGCGAGTCCCCTGGCCGGCCACGCCGACCGGATCGTGTATCTCGCCGACCACGAGGTGGCGGTGATCACGCCGGATACGCTTCGCGTGATTCACCGCGACTCCGGTCGCGTCGAGCACTCGGTGCTGCCGCTCGAACTCTCGGCCGCCGACGTGGGCATGGGCGTCTTCCCGCACTTCATGCTCAAGGAGATCCACGAGCAGCCCGAGACGATCCGCGCGGCGATGCGCGGACGCCTTTCGCGCGACGACGCCACGGCAGTGTTCGGGGGCTTGAACCTCACGCCCGCCCAGCTCCAGCACGTGAATCGCATCGTGCTCACCGGCTGCGGCACGAGCTGGCACGCGGCGCTCGTGGGCGAATACCTGATCGAAGAATTCGCCCGGCTGCCCGTCGAGGTGGAATATGCGAGCGAACTTCGCTACCGCAATCCGCCGATCGACGAGGGCACGCTCCTGTTCGCGATCACGCAGTCGGGCGAGACGGCCGACACGCTCGCGGCCCTCCGCGAACTCAAGCGCAAGGGGCACCCCACGCTCGCGATCTGCAACGTCGTGGGGAGCACGATCGCCAACGAGGCCGATGGCGGCATCTATCTCCACGCCGGGCCGGAGATCGGCGTGGCCAGCACGAAGGCGTTCACGAGCCAGTGCGTCGTGCTCGCGTTGCTCGCGCTCTATTTCGGGCGGCTGCGGCACATGAGCTACGAGAAGGGCCTCGAATTCATCGCCGCCCTCGAGCGGCTGCCCGACGTCGTCTCGCAGGCGCTCGAAGCCGATGCGGCGATCCGCACGATCGCCGAGAAATACCGCAATGCCAGCACGTTCCTGTATCTCGGCCGCCAATACAACTTCCCCGTGGCCCTGGAAGGCGCGCTCAAACTCAAGGAGATCAGTTACATCCACGCCGAGGGCTACCCGGCCGCGGAAATGAAGCACGGGCCGATCGCGCTGGTGGACCAGCACACGCCGAGCGTGTTCCTGATCCCGCAGGGTGCGGTCTACGACAAGGTGATTCTGAATCTCGAGGAGATCAAGGCCCGCAGGGGCCCGGTGATCGCGATCGCGAGCCCGGGCGACGAGCGCGTCCGTGAACTGGCCGACGACGTGATCGAGGTGCCCGACGCCCCGGACTTCCTCCAGCCGATCGTGGAGGCGATCCCGCTCCAGCTCCTCGCCTACCACATCGCCGTCCTCCGCGGCTGCGACGTCGACAAGCCGCGGAATCTCGCGAAGAGCGTGACGGTCGAGTGAGGCGTCGTGGGGCAAGCGTGCCGCTTGCCTGCGCGACGCGCCCAATCCGGCTCGGGGCTGCCCACGCTCCATCGCCGGACGTTCGCCTCGGCCCTCCAGGCCTCGGCTCACTCGACTTCGACTGCGCTTCGGCATCCTGCCTGCGCTTGTCTGCATACGCCGGCGATTGGAGCATGGGCAGCCCCTCACCTCCCCCGTAGCGACAGAGCTCCAGCTCTGTCGATCGACAG
>JBAXUY010000122.1:0-8923 GCA_037129475.1 Planctomycetia bacterium
CGCAGGCAAATCCGAGTGAGCCGTAGCCTGGAGGGCGAAGGCGAACGTCCGGCGAGACGGTACGGGGCTGCCCCGAGCCGGCTCGGGAGCGTTGAAGTGGCACGCTATCTACCCGGCCTGCCGCTTAGGCCAAGCGGTCGAGGAGGCGGTCGAGGGCCAGGTCGAGCTTCTCGGGGGTGTCGTACGAGCCGTCGGCGATCGCCGCGCGGATCGCGTTCACCTTGTCGAAGCGGATGTCGGCCGTCGATTCAGCGGCGCGAACCGCGTCGATCGACAGCGTCACCGAGTCCTGCACTTCGCCGACGCCCTGCTGGACGGCGGCCTGTGCGGCCTTGGTCGATTCCACACCCTTGATCCCGCCGAGCGCTTGAGCACCATGCGTCGAAAAAACACCCAGAATATTCATGATTGCACTCCTTGCAGACAGTGTCGTGATTGTCCGGTGGCTTCCCTGCGTCCCCCGTCGTGATCGCTTCTACGCGGCGTCATGATCGATGGTTCGTTCGGAATTTCGGAATCGCGTGCTGCCTGTGTTGTGGGTCCTCTTGTGGATATTGTTGCCGCGCTTTTGGCTTCCGGCGACACCAGTCGTCGCACGAATCCTCGTTGCGTCACGCGAATCGTCACGTCGACCAACTTGTCATCATCGGCGCGCCGGCCACTTGAACTTCACCCGAAATTTTTCGTGCCTTTTTTTCGCATTCTGAGCGTTCGAACGGTATGCGGGCCGGTTTCCTGAACGACTCCATCTTGCCCAGCCTGCCGGGGCTTACATCGCGAACTCTGGCCGGCGTCGCTCGAGCTGGTTTTGGAGCCGCTCGACGATGGCGCTGTGCATCTGGCTGACGCGGCTCTCGGAGAGGTCGAGGGTGGCCCCGATCTCCTTCATCGTCAGTTCCTCGTAATAGTAGAGGATGATGATCAATCGCTCGTTGCGGTTGAGGCCCTTCGTGACGAGCCGCATGAGGTCGGCCTTCTGGATGCGGCGCGTGGGGTCCTCCCCCTTCTTGTCCTCCAGGATATCGATTTCGCGAACGTCCTTCGAACTGTCGGTTTCGCACCATTTCTTGTTGAGACTGACGAGACTGGCGGCGTTGGCCTCCACGAGCAACTTCTCGAAATCCTCGCGGGAAAGCTGCATGTGCTCGGCCACCTCCTCGTCGGACGGCGCCCTCCCGAGCCTCGCCTCGAGTGTCTTGACCGCCTCGTTGAGCTTGCTGGCCTTGGAGCGGACGAGCCGCGGCACCCAGTCCATGGTGCGCAGTTCGTCGAGCATGGCACCGCGGATGCGGGGCACGCAGTAGGTTTCGAACTTGACCCCGCGAGACATGTCGAAAGCGTCGATCGCGTCCATCAGGCCGAACGTGCCGGCCGACACGAGGTCGTCGAGCTCCACGCCCTCGGGCAGACGTGACCAGATCCGCTCGCCGTTGTACTTCACGAGCGGGAGGTAGGCCTCGATGAGGCGATTGCGCAGGTCTTCATTCGACTGGTCGGCCTTGAACTGCTTCCACAGTGCCAGGGCCTCCTCGGGAGACAATTGATTCGCCACGGCATCCTCCTTGACTGACTGGAATCGACTCGTTGAATTCGGCGACGCTCCCCGTGGACGAACCGGATTTCATCGGCGCGGTCGGGGGCTTCGCTTGAATGAATTTTCGGGCGCCGGTGCACCCGGCATACTCGGCAGATCTTTTCGCTCCGTGTTGCTGTTACGCCGCCCGTGACGCCTCGGTGCCCGCGATCGTGGCGAATACCTCCACGCGCGGCTCTCCGGCCACCTCCGCGGACGACATCACCACCACTCCCGGAATCAGCCGGGCGAGACGGTCGCGGACCTCCCGGCGGGCCTCGGCCGGGGCGACGATCACCGCCGCTGCGCCGCGATCGAGCCGCGGCCGCGCGGCCCGACGGATCTCCGCCACCACCTTCGCGAATGGACTGCCACGGTCGGACGCTTCGGTGCCGGTGCCGCGCAGGGACGCCGCGGCGGAATCGGAGAGTTTCAAGACGATCAGTCGGCCGTCGGGATCACGGAGCCGCCTGCAGAGCACGTGCACGAGGCGTCCGCGGACGAGGTCGGCCAGATCGGTGGGGTCGGCCGCCTCCGCGGCATGGTCGGCGATGAGTTCGAGCACCTCGGCCAGGGGCCTGATCGGGAGGCCCTCGCGGAGCAACGCCTGGAGGGTGCGATGGATCTTCGCAAGCGACAGCACCTCGGGCACGATCTGGCCGACGACCGCCGGTTGCGACTCGCGGAGCGTCTCGACGAGCCGGGCGCAGGTGTCGCGAGTGAGCAGTGCGTCGGCCCGTTCGTGCACCGCGGCCGTGATCGCCGCAGCAAGTTCGTCCACCGAATGTTCGGAGCCTTCGCCGGGCGGCAGTTCCAACTCGCGGATCCGCTCACCGGCGATCGTGATCCGGTAGCCGCGCGGCGGCAGCGAGAGATCGTCGCGAAACGCGATGCTCGGTACGACGATCCCGAGGTCGGCGGCGATCGCAGACCGCACCACTCGGGAACGTTGCACGAGAGGAGCCGCGCCCTGCAAAAGGTCGAGGAGTCCCCGGCCGAGGTGGACCACGAGGCGTTCGTCGGCGAGCACGTCGGTGAGCGCGGCCGGCGCGTCGGGAGTGGGTGCGGACCCCGTGGAGGAGGCCCGCTGCACGCCTCTGCGGCGGATGCGCGAGTTCGTGAGCCAGGCGGCCGCGAACGAGATGGCCGCCATCGCGGCCAACGGCAGGAACGGGAGCCCCGTGAGCGAGAGCACGGCGAGGAACACCCCGGTGATCGCCAGCACGTGCGGCCGGGAGGTGAACTGGCGGCCGAGTTCCTGCGAGAGGTCGATCGCCTGACTCGACCGCGAAATGAGCAGCCCGGTCGCCACCGACACGAACAGCGCCGGCACGGCGCTCACGAGTCCGTCGCCGATCGTGAGCCGCGAGTAGATGTCCACGGCCTTCTGCACGGGCATGCCATGCTGTAGGACGCCGATCGCGAGTCCGCCGACGAGGTTGACGAAGGTGATGATCACGCTGGCCACCGCCTCGCCCTTCACGAATCGGCTGGCGCCGTCCATGCTGGCGAAGAAGTCGGCCTGGCGTTGGAGGTCGAGCCGCAGGGCGCGGGCCTGGTCGCGCGTGATCGACCCAGCGGTCGCCTCGGCGTCGATCGCCATCTGCCGCCCGGGCAGGCCGTCGAGGGCGAACCGGGCTGCGACCTCGCTGGTGCGGGTGGAACCGGCCGTGATCACGACGAACTGGACGACGGCGATGATCGCGAAGATCACCGCTCCCACCACGAGGTTGTTGGCGGACACGAACGAGCCGAAGGCCTGCACCACCTCGCCCGCGGCATCGGCCCCGTCGATGGCGGCGCGGGAGAGGATCAGGCGTGTCGTGGCGATGTTGAGGACCAGCCGTACGAGTGTGGACCCGAGCAGGAACGTCGGGAAGACGCCCATGTCGAGCGGCGTGCGGGCGGCGAGGGCCCCGAGCAGCGCGAGGATCGACACCGTCAGATTCGCGGCGAGCAGCAGGTCGACCAGCGCCGGCGGCACCGGTGCCAGCACCACGAGCACGGCCAGCAGGATGATGGCCGGCACGGCGTAGTCGAGCACCCGGGCCGGGGGGGCCGGAGCGGCGAGCGCGGTGGTGCCGATCGACTGCGACATGCGCGGGCGTCTGACGGGGGGAAGTGTGCCGGAAAGCGGTCGGGACGATAGCGGTGGCCGGCGGGCCGGTCCAGACCGCTCCCGATGCGAAAAATGCTACAATTCGCCCGGATCGCACCGATTCAGGGACACCGTTCGTCATGCGTTTCGAGCAGTTTGGGCTGGCCTTCGACTATCCCGACTCGTGGTCGGTCGACACGACCGACTCGGCCGGTGGCCATGCGGCAGTGACCGTGTATTCCCCCGACGGTGCGTTTTGGTCGGTGAGCGCGCACGCCCCGGGAGGCGAAGCAGCCACGTTGTCTGCCGCGGTCGTCGGAGAAATGCGCGACGAGTATCGGGATCTCGACAGTGAATCCGCCTCCGATACCGTCTCGGGACGGACGCTTGCCGGCTACGACATCAATTTCCTCTGTCTGGACCTGACGAACACCGCTGCGGTGCGAACGCTCGAGACGGCGGACGCGATCTATCTCTTTTTGTGCCAGGCCGAGGATCGCGAGTGGGAACGCGTTTCCCACGTGTTCGCGGCGATGACGGCCAGCTTCGTCACGTCGCTCGCGGAGTGACGCCGGGCGGCCGTCTGCAGGCAGCCCCGAGGAGGGAGGCCGTTTGGGCCCGGGCTGCTACACTTCTCCACACCCTCCGGAGCCTGTCGCGATCGTGCCTTCCTGGAACAGCCCCTGTCTCTTCCCCGTGCTCGCCTTGGCCGACACCGGCGTGGCCGGGTCGATCCAGACGATCCACTGGGTGGCCTTCGCGGCCTTCGTGGTCGTGATGTTGACTCTCGACCTGACGGTCTTCCACAAGCATTCCCACGAGCCGTCGCTCCGCGAGAGCGCCTTCTGGACCTGCTTCTGGTCGGCGCTGGCCTTCTCCTTCAACGGGCTCGTCTGGTGGTGGCTCGGCGGCAAGGCGGCCCTCGAGTTCCTCACCGGGTATCTCGTCGAGTGGTCGTTGTCGATGGACAACGTGTTCGTGTTCGCGGTCGTGTTCGCCTACTTCGGCGTGCCGCTCAAGTACCAATACCGTGTGCTGTTCTGGGGCATCCTCGGGGCGGTGCTGATGCGGCTCACGTTCGTACTGCTCGGGGCCGAGCTCGTCGAGCGGTACAAGTGGGTGATGTGGTTCTTCGGCGCGTTTCTCGTCTACACGGGCGTCAAGCTCGCGTTCAGCGACGAGGATCACGAGCCGGGCGACAATGCGCTGATCCGCTTCTTCAAGCGGATCATCCCGCTCTCCAGTCACTCGGTCGGCGACAAGTTCTTCGTCCGTGAGAACGGCCGGCTCATGGCCACCCCCCTGTTTCTCGTGCTGCTCGTGGTCGAGAGCACCGACGTGCTCTTCGCCGTCGACAGCGTGCCGGCCATCCTGGGCGTCGTCGAGAAGGGCACGCCCTACATGCGGTTCATCGCCTTCACGTCGAACGTGTTCGCGATTCTCGGCCTGCGCGCCCTCTACTTCCTGCTGGCCGGCGTGATGGACCTCTTCCGGTTCCTCAACTACGGCCTTTCCGCCGTGCTCGTCTTCGTCGGCTTCAAGATGCTCGCCGAGGCCGCGCGGCACACCGAGTGGCTCGCCGCGTGGGGCGGCTGGGACGCCCATGCGAAGGGCCACCTCGTGCACCCCGCCGTGTCGCTTCTCGTGATCGTGGCCCTGATCGGCGCGAGCGTGGCCGCGTCGCTGATGTTCCCGGAGCGCAAGGACGGCGCCGAGATCGCCGGCGGCGACGGCAAGCCGCCGCACGCCTGAGCATCGGCATGGTGGTGCGGCACCCCGCATGCCACTGTTCCCTGGGCGCCAGGGCTACTGGTAACGACCCGCACTCGGAGCCGGCGGTAGGCATGCTCGCCTACGGTCGTGTTGAGAGTACAGGACTCGTGGGTTTTGCTCAGGCGTCGATAGTCCTCAACGACTCCCTCCGTCTGCGCGTGCCCACCGACCGTCTCCGCCGAAACTTCTTGGCGCCTACGAGTTGGGGAGGCGAGGGGCTGCCCCTACCGTTGAGACGGCGTATGTGACCAGCGCAGCCATGGATGGCGCAGCGCAGGCACATCCGAGTGAGCGGAGGCCTGGAGGGCCGCAGCGAACGTCCGGCGAGACGGTACGGGGCAGCCCCGAGCCAGCGCGATCCCAACGCCGTGAACGTCCGGCGACGGGATATGGGGAGCCCGAAGCCGGACTTTACGCATCGACGCGTCCGCAGCCGCCATGGTCTGAAATGCTGGCTACAATGAATGCATGGCAGCCGTCACGGATTTTTCACTCGGCACGGTGGAGGTGGCGCTCACGCCGCAGGCGCGGTTCGAGGAGTATCTTCGCGCCCGGGGCAAGAAGATCACGCGGTCGCGGCTGCGGATCGTGGAGCACGTGTCGCGCCAGCATGACCACTTCGATGCCGACAAGCTGGCGAGCGAGCTCAAGGCGAGCAAGGCCACGGTCTACCGGGCCCTCGGCGACATGGTCGCCGCGGGACTGTTGCGGCAGATGGAGATCGGGCGGCGGAAAGTCTACGAGCACGACTACGGCTATCCGCAGCACGAGCATCTGCACTGCACGTCGTGCGACAAGCTGATCGAGTTCTCGAGTGCCGACCTGCTGCACATTCGGGATGCCGTGTCGCGGCAGCACCAGTTTCGGCCGCAGAGCCACACGCTGATCATCAGCGGCATCTGTGCCGACTGCCGCAGCGGCCGCAGCAGGTCGCGGCATCAGGATCGCGTGTGAGCGGGGGCGTCAGGCGACGCCGCGGGTCCACTTCGTTTCGGGATGTCCGAACTCGCGAAGCAGGTCGCAGACTCGCTCGTCGCTCACCTGCTCGAAGTTTCGGTAGAACTGTCCCACGGCCCAGAAGTCGGTGGGCTCCATGAGGCATTCGATGCGGTCGCAGAGCGGCCTGATGGCATCCAGCCGGTCGGGGGCAGCGACAGGGACGGCCACGATGATCTCACGGGCACCGACGGCGCGCACGGTGCGCAGGGCAGCGATCATCGTGGCACCGGTCGCCAGACCGTCGTCGGTGACGATCACGGTGCGGCCCCGGATCGCGGTCTGGGGCCGGATGGCGCGGAACATCGTCTTCCGTCGCCCGATCTCCTCCATCTGCCGCATGCGCTCCGCCTCGATGTAGGTGTCGCCGGCATCGGTCATCGCGCTCGCGAAGTGGCTCAGGTACATCTCGCCGGTCTCCGACACGGCTCCAAGGGCGAGCTCGGGCTGGTGCGGGGCCCGCAGCTTGCGGGAGAGCACGACGTCGAGCTCGGCGCCCAAGCCGCGGGCGATCGCCGCGCCCACCTCCACGCCGCCGCGTGGAATCGCGAGCACGAGTGGTTTGTCGGTGCCGGTGCCGATCCCATGCGCGCGGAGCCGATCGACGAGCATCCAGCCGGCCTGCTCGCGGTTTTCGAAGAACAAGTGGTTCATGGCGTGCTCCTCGGGTGCAGGTGCCTCGCGAACCATTCAGCCGCGAGTCGGGCCGCGTCGTCGAGCGTGCCGGGCTCCTCGAAGAGATGCGTCGCGCCCGGGATGATCGACAGTTGCTTCTCGCCGTCGAGGCGCTCCAAGGCGATCCGATTGAGGGAGACGACCTCCTCGTCGTGTCCGCCCACGATCAGGAGCGTCGGGCAGTGCACCCGGCCGAGGGCTGCTCCGGCCATGTCGGGGCGGCCGCCCCGCGATACCACCGCCGCCACGCCCGGGTCGTGTGCCGCGGCGACGAGGGCGGCCGCCGCGCCCGTGCTCGCACCGAAGAGGCCGAGCGGCAACGCGGCGGTGCGATCCTGCGAGCGCACGAAGGCGATCGCGGCGGCAAGCCGCTCACCGAGGAGGCCGATGTCGAAAACGTTGACGCGGTCGCCCGCCTCCTGTTCGGTCAGCAGGTCGAAGAGCAGCGTGCCGATCCACGACTCGTGAAGAACGTTCGCGACGTGCTGATTCCGCGGGCTGAACCGGCTGGAACCGCTTCCGTGGGCGAACAGCACGAGGCCTCGAGCGGACTCCGGCAGGGTCAGCCGCCCCGGCAGGTCGAGCGGGTAGCCCATCGCCGACAAGGTTGGGATGGCCACGTCCGCGACGGCGACTGCGTTCGTCAGCGTCATGTGCCTGCTCCTCGTGCGGCGGTGCCGTGCACGACCTCGACGTGGGCCGCCTGCGGGCCCTTTTCCCCCTCCTCCTCGGTGAAGTGCACCCGTGTGCCGAGGTCCACGATCCGGAAGTCATCGGCGCTGAGCGCATGCCGATGGAAGTAGATTTCGCGGCCGTCCGACGTCTCGATAAAGCCGTAGCCCTGGAGCGGAAAGATCCGCGTCACCCGTCCCTCGGCCCGCGCAGCATGCCGCTTCACGGCCCCGCGCAGGTGGCGAACGTGGTCTTCGAGCCTGCGCCGGGCGGCATCGAACGAGTCGCGGAGCGCCACGTAGACGTCTTCGTGGGCATGGTCGAGGGGATGGTTCTTGTTGACGACGATCTCCCCTCCGGGCACGACCAGGTCGACCCGCACCGAATAGAGCCGTCCCTCCCGGTGATGCCGATGCGGCTGTGCGACGACGACGTGGCAGCCCGTGATTCGATCGCACATCTTCTCGAGATGCGCGACATGGTCGAGCGCGGCGTCGCGCACGTCGTCGTCGACCGGAAGATCATCGAACGAAATCTGCGGCTGCGTTTGCATGGGGCCTGCTCCACGGGGCGTCGCTGGACGATAGGGGCACGCTGTCAGGCAGTGGCCCCGATGCAAGAATTCACGCGGCGCTGGCGTCAGACACTTGCGCTCGTTTGCCGAAGCCGGCGAAGGGCTGCCCATGCCAATCGCGGGCCAGCGTCCCGCGTGCCATTGTCCCCTGCGCGGCAGGGAAACTGAGAACCACTCGCACTCGGAGCCGAAGGGAGGCACGCTCGCCTCCGGTCGTGTTGAGAGTCCAGGACTCGTGGGTTTTGCTCAGGCGCCAAACAGTCCTCAACGACTCCCTTCGTCTGCGCGTGCCCACCGACCGACTCCGCCGAACGTTCTTGGCGCTGTAGCGACAGGCCTCCAGGCCTGTCGATCGACAGAGCTGGAGCTCTGTCGCCACGGGGGAGGTGAGGGGTTACCCCTGCCGTTGAGACGGCGTATGTGACCAGCGCAGGCAGGATGCCGGAGCGCAGGCACATCCGAGTGAGTGAAGCCCACGGGCACCGATCCGCCGCAGGCGGATTGGTCGGGCCGCAGCGAACGTCCGGCGAGACGGCACGGGGTAACCCCGAGCCGGATTGGG
>JBAXUY010000123.1:0-8866 GCA_037129475.1 Planctomycetia bacterium
ACGTGGCGTCGGCCGCCGAATCGCCCGCAAACGTGCCGCCGCGGTCGCCAAGGAGGAACTGCGAGAGATTCATCGCCCCGCCGGAGAGCGTGCCCGACGTCGCACCGACAATATTCCCGCCCAATCGAAGGATCGTGGCTTGACTGCTCGTGCTCGTCATCGAGAGCGTGCCGCTCGACACCGCGAAGCCCGTGTTGGCTCCCGTAAATCGAAGTTCGTTTGCGCCATCGCCCGCCACACGGGTCACCGTGAACTGGCCGCCCGACACGGTGAGGCGTGCCCCGTTCTGGAGGACTGCCGAGCGGGCCGAGAACGCCCCTCCGGCCTGCACGTCGAGGCTTCCGCTGGCCGTGTCGAGGGAGAGCTGGCCGTCGTTGATGCCGGTCGTAATAGCGCCGGCGGCGCTCGTAAGGCTCATCGTGCCGCCGCTTTGGATCACGATCGGCGAGGCGACGGACAGGCGGCCCTGCGAACTCAGGAGGCCATTATTCTGGATCGTGATGCCCGCCGCAGTACCCCCTGTGAAGCTGAAGAAGGCGGTTCCGTTGTAAGACGTACTCGACCCGACGAGGGCGAGGTTCGCCGGTCCCCCGCCACCGCCGATCGTGATCGGCTGCGAAGAACTCGACGAGCCGCTAACCGTCATCGTGCCTCCCTGCACGAGCAGCGTCGCTCCCGCCGCCGTGCCGGTGAACACGTTGGCTGTGACGCTGCCGCCGGTTACCTGAAACGTGCCGCTCTTCTCGATCGTGAGCGCGGCGGTCGTGGCGGAGTTGGTCACCGACAGAAAGCCGCCCGACACCTGGCCGAGGCCGCCGCCCGTGCCCGCTGTGCTCGAGATCTGGAGTGTTCGATTCACCGTGGCCGAACCACTCGACACGGAGAACGTGCCGCCGCGATACACGTTGACCCAATTCATTGTCGCCGTACCACCCGCAATCGACATCAGGTTGCCCGTGTTCGCGCCGTCGTTGGCCGTGCGGCCCACGTTGATCGTCGCGGTGGTGCCGGAGTTGGTGCCGGTGAAGAGGCCACCGGAGAGCGTGAGCACGCCCACGCCGGCGGCGGCGGTCGTTGAGCCCGACAAGACGCCGGCCACCGTCTGCCCGACGGTTCCGCTGCCGATCTGGAACGTCGAACCAGTAAAGGCGAACGTGCCGCCGGACAGCGTCATTGAGCCGCTGTTGTAGAGACCGAGATTGACGTTGCCCGACTGGGTGTAGGAGCCGCCGGATTGGGTGATCCGGGCGGTGGACGTGGCAACGTAGACGTATTGGCCGACGTCAAGCACGCCGGTATTCGTGACCGTGCCGCCCTGGATGTCGAACAGGGCAGCCGTCTGGCCGATACCGGAAGTACTGCTGAACCCGGTGGCACCGACCTGAATATTCGACGACCCGGAGTACACGCCCGACGTGATCCGCAGCGTGCCCGTGCCGCGTTGTGACATCTGCACGGGCGTGAAGCTTGAAACGTTGACGGTGCCGCCGCTGATGATGAAGAAGGCGTTGTCACTCGTGCCATCGGCGCCGATGGTCAACGGAACCTGAGACGACGGAATGAAATTCAGCGTGCCACCCGAGACGGTGGCCGTGCCGGTGCCGCCCCAGCGAAACTGGGTGTTCGCTGAACCGCTCGTCGTGAGGTTCGCCACGCCGCCCGACTGGTTGTAGGTCCAGGCGTTGGCGTTGTAAAAACCCTGCGTGTTCAGCGTGCCGCTGCCCGACAGGTTGAAGACGCCGCCGTTGTTGATGTGCAGCGCATTGGACTGCTGGCCTGCACCGCCATTGAGAAGCGTGAGGCTGCCCTGCGCGAGGCTGAACGTGACCGTGCCGCTGCCGGAGCCGCCGCCGACTTGGAGTGCATAGTTGTTGGTGCTACTCGTAAACGTCTGCGACGTGAGCGGGTCGAACGTGACCGTGTACGACGCGGCCCGATTCGTGATGAAGATTGTGCCGGTGTCGCCGTTGACCGGCACGGTGCTGCCCGACCAGTTCGTGCCGGTCGTCCAGTTGAACGTGCCTGTCGTGGCGTTGGACCACGAGTAGTTCGCGGCCGTCGCCTGCTGCGCCACGAACGCGACTGCCAGCGCCACGATCGCCGTGCTGATGATCCGGCCCACGTTCCGCTCGCTACGAGAGTTCATCATTCGTTCCTCACTCTGGCTGGCACCGGGCGCCCAGCCCAAGGCCGTCAACGCGGTCCCAAAGACCACTGCGACAAGAGTAGGTCAGAGCCGCCGCCTCCGCATTCAGGATTTGCGGCAAAAACGATCAGTTTTTCCGTACGCAAACCCTGAATCCAGGCCATGCAGAACCTGAATGCCAAGCTGGCCCGGGGTGTGCGACGATCTGCATCCCATGACCAGCAATCCCCCCACGTCGTTCCCGCCGCCGCCGCAAAACCTGCATGCCCGGCTGCCGCGGCTTTCGCTGTGGCGTCCTCTCGGCTGGCTCGCCGTGGCGGGCGTGCTGCTGGCGGCGTCTGCCCCGGGCTGCTCCGGCAAGCGCCGCGAACTGCCGCCCTTGGGTGAGGTCACCGGCGTCGTCTCGCTCGATGGCCGGCCGCTGCCCCGCGCCGCGGTGGCGTTTGTGCCCTACGAGCGCGGCAATGGTTCGTACGGCACCACCGACGAGGCGGGGCGTTACACGCTGCAGTATGCGGTGCACCACCCCGGCGCCGTGGTGGGCCGCCACCGCGTGGAGATCCGCACTGGCGGCGAGGGTCGCGACAAGGATGGCAACTTCGTCGAAACCCCCGAACAACTGCCCGCGAAGTACCACGCCAAGAGCCAGCTCGAGGCCACGGTCGCCGCCGGCCCAAACGAGATCAATTTCGACCTGAACTCGCGGCCTGCCACCAAGCCGCGATAACGATGCCGGACCAGTCGCCCCGACATGCTGCCGAGGATAGGATTGGTCGAGGATCGACGGACGGGGACGCGGCCATGCAACAGCTCGAAAAAATGGTGGGCACGCCGCAGGACGCCGGCACGTCGCGGGCTGCTACGGCACGGGATCGCCCCGTGCGGGCGACGAAGCACGTGGCCCTGCTCGTGGAGACCTCGCGGACCTATGGCCGCGACCTGCTCAAGGGCATCCATCGCTACCTCGCCGAGCACGAGCACTGGTCGCTGTTCCTCGAATTGCGGGCGCTCGATTCGCAGGTGCCCCGCTGGCTCTCGTCCTGGCAGGGCGACGGCATTATCGCCCGCACGGGCTCGACCGCGATGGCCGAGGCGATCGCCGCCACCCGGCTGCCGGGCGTGGAGCTGCGGGCGTCGAAGATCGCCCACGGGCTCCCCTTCGTGGGCTGCGACAACCGCGACATCGGACGGCTCGTGGCCGACCACTTCATCGACAATGGGTTTACGAACTTCGCCGTCTTCGACCTCGACACGGAGCAGTATTTCGAGGAGCGGCGCGACAACTTCCGCGCGCATCTGGCCGCCCGCGGCCACACCTGCAGCGAGCATCATGCCCCCAACCGCGGCGAGCGGCCCGCCAACTGGGAGCGGCATCAGGCCGACGTGGCCCGGTGGGTGGCGTCGCTGCCCAAGCCCGTGGGCATTTTCGCCTGCACCGACCAGCTCGCCTTCTGGCTGCTCGACGCCTGCCGCCGCGCGGGCGTGGCCGTGCCCGAGGAGGTGGCCGTGGTGGGGGCCGAGAACGACGAAACGCTCTGCACCATGGCCCGGCCGCAGCTTTCGAGCGTGGCCTTCGACGGCGAGCGGGTGGGCTACGAGGCGGCCGCGCTGCTCGACCAGCTGATGGCGGGCGAGCCGAAGCCCGCCGGCCCCATCCTCGTGCCGCCCGCGGGGCTCGTGGTGCGCCAGTCGAGCGACATCATGGCGATCGACGACCCGCACGTGGTGAGCGCCGTCCGCTACATCCGCGAGCACGCCTGCCACGGCATCAACGTGGCCGACGTCGTCAAGCATGCCGGCCTCTCGCGCACGCTCCTCGAGCGGCGGATGCGGCAGGCGATCGGGCGGACGCCGGGGGAGGAGATCATTCGGCTGCGGTTCAACCGCGTGAAGCAGCTGCTCACTGAGACGGAGCTGTCGCTGGCCGCGATCGCCAACCGCTGCGGCTTCGAACACCCGCAATACATGGCCGAGGCGTTCAAGAAGCACTTCGGCATCACGCCCGGCACCTACCGCAGCGGTGGCCAGAAAAGCTGAACGCGTTTGACCGTAAAGCGGTCAGGGCGCGGCGGACCGCCTGAGAATGTCCATGAGCTTGCGGTCGAGCTTGTGGCCCTTGAACTGTTCGTAGGCCACGTCGGAGCGGTTGCTGTCCAGCACGCCGAACTCCCCGCGGAAATTCCACATCGCCCAGCCGATCCCGTCGGCCTTGCACCGCTCGAGAAGGCTCTGCGTGTAGGCGAGCATGACGTCGTGAGGGGTTTTGCTGTAGCACGCGAATTCCCCCATGAAGACGGCGCCCCCGGCGGCCTTCACCTCGTCGAGGGGCGCGAAGATGGCGACCAGCGGGGCCAAGCCGTCGAAGTCGGGGGGAGGAATGAGCGCCCCATCGGGCGACAGGTCATAGGGTTGCTGTGTGCGGCGCGGGGTGGAATCGCCGGGGATAACTTGCCTGTCCCTTCCGGGTAGCGTCAGGCCGAGTTCGGTGAGTTGCAGCCAGTCGCCATCGGTGAGTTCGAGAGTAATCTCCTTGGCGGCGACCGGGAGCACGACGGTGTACAGGTGGTTGTAAACGTTCTGGTAGATGCGCCACTTCGGGGCATAGACCGCCTGCGCCCACTCGCCGACGCCTTCTTTGGGCTCGAAGCGTTTCTCAAACACGGGCTTGCCGTCGGCCTTGACGACGAGCGTGGCGCTGGTGGAGACCATGAGCACGCGCACATCCAGCAGCGTCTGCGCCGGGAACGACCCGCGGAGCACCAGCGGCCGGTTGAGGTCGTCCTTCTTCCAGAAGGGGCCGTAGAGAAACGCGTTGACCGCCGGCTGCACGGGCCAGGAGGGCGCGGGCATGAACTCCCTCGACACATCGCGGTAACTGGCCCGGTAGTGCGTGACGGGAAAAAAGTAGCCGCGGCCCGATTGGACGACGTTGGGCAGGCTCACGAGTTGGGGAAGGGTTTTGCCGCCGCCATCCACACCGTCGAGAAAGACGACCCGATCCGGGGTCACCCGGTGAATGGCCGCCACCACGTGGCGGTAGACGCGCACCACGTTCTCGGGGGTGGTGCCGCTGGGTTCGTTGACCAGGTTGAAGCTGAGCCGGGATGCCGGCACGCTCTGGTAGCGCCGGGCAAACATATCCCAATGGGCGGTGAAGGCGGCCAGGGCCTCGTCGTCCGACCACAGGTCCTTCGCCTCCGGGG
Organism: Planctomycetia bacterium; assembly: GCA_037129475.1. GTDB lineage: Bacteria > Planctomycetota > Planctomycetia > Pirellulales > UBA1268 > RGVT01. Next base: position 5,350 of record JBAXUY010000123.1, read on the forward strand.
GAGGGTTCACGCAGTATCCCGGCGCGCGATGCAGCGCGAGCGTGACATGGAGACCATACTTCTCGCCCCAGGCGATGGCCTGGTCGAAGTCGCGCAGCACATCTTCGCGGAAGGAAAGCCACTCGTTTTTGACCGTGTAGCAGCGGTAGTCCATGGGCAGGCGGACGTAGTTGAAGCCGAATTCCTTGATGATCGCGAAGTCTTCCTCCCGGTACGGAGCGTTGTTCATCCAATCGACACCGACTTTCTCCATGAGGTTGAACCCATGAAGCGTGGCGGGATCGAAGGGCAGCGCCGGGGCCGCCGCAAGAGTCGCCGGAACGCCGCTCAAGGCGGCAAGGATGGCTATGAGAAATCGCATGGGGCAGGCATGATACGCCCAGCTGAACCCTGTCGCCGCAGCGGCCGCAAAATCTGAATGTAGCCGCCGCGAAGTCTGAATGAGGGGGAGGCTGCGGCGACGTAGGATCAAGCTAGAGTCCGTCCTCCAGGAAACCTCCATCATGGCACCGTCGAAGCTCACCCGATCCCGCCCCCCGCGCGTGCTCATCGTGATCGGCGACGCGTCGGAGACGCTCGACACGCTCTATCCCTTCTACCGCCTCCAGGAGGCCGGGTTCGAGCCGGTCGTGGTCGGCCCGGAGAAGCGCACGTTTCAGATGGTGATGCACGAGGTGCGGCCTGGCTGGACGATCACGAAGGAGTGGGAGGGCTACCAGATCACGGCCGACCTCGCTTTCGCCGACGTCGATCCCGAGCAATACGCCGGCATCTTCTTCAGCGGCGGCCGGGCGCCCGAATACATCCGCTACGACGAACACCTCGTGCGGATCACGCGGCACTTTTTCGAGCACGACAAACCGATCGCGAGCGTCTGCCACGGCGTGGAGATCCCCGCCTACGCCGGCTGCCTCGACGGGCGGAAAATCACGACGGTGGCCAAGTGCCGCCACGACGTCGAGAGCGCCGGCGGCATCTACGTCGACGCCCCGTGCGTGGTCGACGGCAACCTCGTGAGCGGCCGCACCTACCACGACAACGGCCGCTACCTCGGCCCATGGATCGAGCAGCTGCTCGCCGCCACCGCAGCGGCCGCCGCAGTCTGAGTTTCCCGACGGCGTCGCGGAATCATCCCTGATCGAGGAGCCACTGCCAGACAGGCTCGCGGCGAATGATCGCCGACCGTCCCTGCCATGTCTCACGGCTCTCGCCCCGCTCATCGGAGCTGAGCAGGAGCAAGTCGTCGCACCGCAGCTCGTGGCCGGCTTTGATCAGTCCGCGGACTTCCCGCGCCCGCACCTTCGGATCGCGGAGGTCCGCGGCGACCTGAATGAGCGACGGGGAGAACGTCACCTTTTTGGAGCAACTTTCAGAATCGCAGCGTTTCGATTTTCTGAGGCGACGAGAGGAGCATATCATGACCATGAAAAGGGGACAATTATGGACTACATTGCGGTCAACGAGCTCAAGCGACCGCGGGTTGTGCGGGAGCGACTGGCTGCAGCGGAGGAGATGATTCTCACCAGTAACGGCCGCCCGATGGCTGTGATCATGTATGTGGACGAAGAAGACGATCCGGAAGATGTGCTGAAGGCGGCACGCGACGCCCGCAGCCAGATTGCACTCCGCCGAATTCGGGAGCGGGCGCGGCGCACGGGTGCTGATGCGTTGTCGAGCCCGGAGATCGAGGGCGTGATCGCTGCGGCTCGTCGCGACCGAAAGCGTCCCTCATGAGCGACCCGCCGGGTGTCGCGGTGTTCGACACGAACGTGCTGGTATCCGGGTTTCTGAGTCCGCATGGCGCCCCCGGGCAGATCGTCGAATGGCTCCGAAGTGGCGCGGTTCGGGCTGGGCTGGATGACCGGATTATCGCGGGACACGAAGAGGTGCTGCAGCGTCCGGAATTCAACCTTCCACGACACGAAGTGTTGATCGTCCTGAGGCGGATTCAATCCCAGGCCGAATACGCCGTCGTCCGTCCGGCCCAACTTGTTCGAGGACTTCCCGATGCTGACGACGCTCCGTTCGCGGAATGTGCCATCGCGCTCGGGTGTCACTTGGTGTCGGGCAACGCGAGGCACTTTCCCTCTGCGGCCGTCGGGACGCTGACCGTTCTCACCCCGCGGCAGTTCGTCGACGCCAGTGGAAAAGGATAGCCCGGCCAAGGGCTTCCGACCTGCCCCCACCGATGGAACCAGTTTCTATCACGAGGGTTGCACTGCTTGACGCCGCAAGCACCGCACGGTCACGTGCCTCACCGAGCCGCCGCGGCGGGCGCGACTTTGAGGATGCCCCAGGTGGCCAGCCGCGGGAGCGTGATGCGGATGGCATCGGCATGCACCTCGGGCTCGAGATCGATGGCCGGCTCGCCCGGCTGATGGTAGGTGACCCGGCCGAGCGGTCCCCAGCGGTCGGGGTGTCGCAGCGTGACCGTCGTGTTTCGATATACGTCTGTCTGCCCACCGTCCGGCGACGCATTCCAATTGACGACGTGGATGATCGGGCCAGTCGCCGACGCCCTCGGGAACAGGAACACCCGTTCCGGCCCCTCCCAGCCGAGGATGTGCAGCTGCCGCGCGGCGAAGAGGCGGCCCAGATCGGCGTCGGCCTGCACCAGCCGCGGCCGCCGGGTGGCCAGCACGCGGTCGAGCACGGCGCGGTCTTCGGCGGCGAACGACTCCGGCGGGCTCACAAGCACGAGCGTGCGCACGGCCTGCAGGTCGGCCTCGCGAAGCGGGATGCGGGCCTGCTTCGAGGCGGCGGCGATCAGGTGAAACGGCACCTGGAGCGTGGCCAGCCGCTCGCACACCTCCTCGAGCCGGGCCTTCGTCGCCACATCGGCATTCACGAGCACACCCACCTCGGCCATGCTCGAAGCGGCGTCGAACAACTCCGGATGCTCGTGGATCAGGTCGTAGGCGGCGCCATAGTCCTCCCGGGTGCCGAAATAGCGGGGCAGGCTGCCGATCGCATCGGAGCCCATGTAGATGTCCCACGGCACGAGCTGCAGCTGCCCGGTCGCATACGCCAGGGCCAGCGTCCGCAGACCGTCGGCCGTGCCCAGTGGCAAGGGCGTGGAGACGAACTGCATGCCGAGGGCCTCCGCCGACTTGTTGCCGGCGAGGCTGGCCGCGAACGTCCGGTCGTAGACCTCGCCGTGGTAGAAGTCCACGGTGTCGGCATGATAGAGACGCTCGTCGGCAGCCGCGATCGGCAGGCCCTCGTTGACGGAGATGGCGATGCGTTTAGAGGGCGACGCTTCATCCAAGACATCGCGGAAGTCGCGATAAAACTTCCGCGTGCTCTCGATCTGGAAGGCAATGAAATCGGGCGTGAGCGGCAGGCTCGAGAACTTGCGTCGGTAGGTCGCGGCATCGGGAATGCCGTGGGCCTTCAGGTGCTCGCGGTAGTCGAAGCCGTCGAGTGAGCCGATGCCGAGGGCGGCGAGTTCCGCGGGCGTGTGCACGCGGCGGAGATAGTCGCGAAACCCAGCCCGGCAGGCGTCGCAGAAGCAGAC
>JBAXUY010000124.1:0-8845 GCA_037129475.1 Planctomycetia bacterium
GCCTTCGCGATCAAGGAGTTCTTCGACGAGTTCAAGGCCGTCTACGTGAAGCCCGACAGCACGGATGCCAACGAGAAAGCGCTCGCCGCGGAGGTGGAAACCGCCAAGTGCAACGTGTGCCACGTCGGCAGCAGCAAGAAGGAGCGAAACTCCTACGGCAATGCGCTCGCCGACCTGCTCGATAAAAAGGAAGACAAGAAGAACGCCGAGAAGATTCGCCAGGCGCTCGACACCGTCGCGGCCATGCCGAGTGCCGATGGCGGACCGACGTTCGGCGACCTGTTGAAGCAGGGTAAGTTGCCCGGTGCGGCGGCAAAGTAGGCGTTGCCCATCGGATGACGCCTGGTGATGGAACACCCCGTGGAACTGTGAGGGATCACATGGCAGGGTTGCGTGACGGACGGTCGGTTTGCAGGGACCTTGCCGCGATCGGGCTGGCGTTGGCATGCGTGAGCGGTTTTTCCAGCGTGGTCGACGCGCGACCGCCTCGGGGGCCGATCATGCGGGCCGAGCGCCGCGTGGCGCGAGCGCAGGCTGCCCTCGACCGCGAGTTGGTGAAGCCGCCGGCCAGGCCCCGGGTGCTCGAGCGGATGGCGGAAGCCGGTCGCGACACCGCGGGCAGCGCCCAGGCCACCAATCCCCGCGGGGACGTGGCACGGACGGCATACGAGGCACAGGTGCCTACGCCGGCTGCTCCCGCTGCCGGCGATGCCGCACCACCCGCCGCACGTGAGCCTGCCGCGGATGGCACCTACAGCGTGCTCGTGCGGCCTGAAGGGGCCCCTGCGACGCCCGCCACCGCCGCGCCGGCTCAGGCCGGGGAGCCGCTGCGGTTTCCCGATGCGTCGACGCCCTGACAAGCGTCGAGCACGAGGCGATCGAGGTCGGGGAGCGCCGTCAGCCTCGCCGCCACATCGGCCGGCGCGAAGATCCGCGCTTGCTTCACGAGATGATCGAATTGCTCGTGGGCGAGGCTGCGCACGACGGGCGAGAGATCTGCGAGTGGCCGCCACGCGGGCTTGCTCTGGCCCGCGGCGGGGCGTTCACGAACCTCGAGTCGGAACTCGACTTCGCGTTCCGCCGGCGGCGCGTCGATGAGCAGCGTGTGCTGGTCGACATGGATGCCCGTCCGGCTGGAAAGCATCTCGGCGAGCCTCGCGGCGATCTCGACGGTGGTGGCGTATGGCCGGCCCGCGAGCGATCGGTGGATGGCCGGATGGTGGAGAGCGTCGAACGTGGCCACGCGTTTCACGAGCCGTCGCGTCGGTCCAAACAGCCCGGCCGCAAGGTCCGCCGCAGGTGTGGCCCGCGTCGTGGCGAGGAGCCAGTCGGCGAAGGCATGGTCGTCGAACTGCCGCAGTCGTTCCGGCACGAGCGCCGGGCGCACGATCCACACCGCCCGCTGCAGCATGGCGGTCGCCGCCCTCACGGCGTGGTGCCAATACACCTCGCTGAACATCACGTAGCGGGCGAAGACCATCAGCTCGGCCGCGGTGCGCCCCTTGTCGGTGATCGCCAGGGCGGTGCCCGAAGCATTCACGCACAGGCTGGCCAGCAGACGCTCCTGATCGAAGTGCCGCCCGTACGGAACGCCGGCGTGAAGACTGTCGCGGGCGAGGTAGTCCATCTTGTCGACGTCGATCGGGCCGGAGAGGAGTGAGTGCAAGATTCGGCCTGCAGGGTCGACGGCCGAACCCTCGATGAGCGTCGCCACGCGGCCGGGGTCGAGGCCCCACTCGCGGCGCAGCAGGTCGGCCGGCTCGCCGTCGGCGACGAGGCCGCGGACGAACGACTCGTGCTTGGGGAGTTCGGGGAGCCCCATGTCCTCCAGCGGATGACAGTAGGCCCAGTGTCCCACGTCGTGGACGAGCGCTGCGACGACGAAAGCGGCCGCGTCGGCTTCGTCCACTGCGGCCGAGAAACGGGCATCGTGCCGCAGGCGTGCGAGAAATTCGAGTGCCAGACGATAGACGCCCAGGGAATGCTCGAGACGCGAGTGCATGGCGCCCGGGTAGACGAGCGACACCAGCCCCAATTGGCTGATCCGGGCCAGCCGCCGCAGGAGCGGCAGGTCAAGAAGAGCACGCACGCGCTGGGTCAGCGGCACGGTGATGTCGGGTGGGATGCGCAGGCCGTCGCGGCTCGAGTCGAGGGCGCACAGTTCCGGAAGGGCGTCGTAGGGCATGTCAGATCGGCGGGAAGCCGGCCAGCCAGCGGAGGGTTGCGGTGACGAGCACGTAGAGCGAGAAGTGAGCGATGGCCGCCCCCCAGTCGAGGTCCAGCGTCGCAAGGGAGGCGAGCGCCCCGATGCCGAAGAAAATCGGCGCCACGTAGAGCCACTGCCACATCTCGGTGGTCATCTCGGCCGGCACGAGCGCCCGCAGGCCCCAGAGCGCGGCGTACACGAGGGCGCAGATGGTCACGCGGATGGCGAGCGGGCGGCCGCGGTAGGGTTCCAGTTCGCGGTCGCGCGCGACGCGATAGCCGACGGCCACGCACGGAAGCGCGAGGAGGACGGCGGCCGTCGCCAGCGCCCACTGCGGAGCCTGCCCGGGCTGCCAGGCCGCCCGGGCCAGGAACGCCAACACCAGGCAGGCGACGGCGCCGGCCCCGACAACGATGAACTGCAGCTGCGAAACCGGCTTGTCGGTGCTCGTGATCGGCGCGGTGGGGATGCGGCCCGCGCCCTGGGCACTGGTGACGGGCGCCTCGGGTTCGTGGATCGTCACCGCCTTGGCGGCGGGGGCCGGAATCGTGATCGATTGCTTGCACTTCGGGCACGGTCCGGTGCGGCCTGCGAATTGGTCGCTGACGGTGAACCGGCTCTTGCAGCCGGGGCAAACGACCTGGATCGGCATGGCACCATCCGAACAATCGAGAAAACCGTGGCAATCCGACCCCGGTGCCGACCGAGGGCGCCGTGCGTCCGCAGTGTCAGAGGCCGCGATCGCCCCGTCAAGATGCGGCTTTGCACGGTAGAATTTTCGTGACGTCCGGACCGGCGTCGCTGGAAGGCCTGCAGGAGCCGATCTGTGTCGGAGGAGAAGACGAGAATCGTGCCGCGGGCCGATGCGAAAGCGGGCGGCGCGACGATCACGTTCCAGTGCGAGAACGGGCATCGGATCAACGTGCCGGCGAAGCTGGCCGGCAAGCGAGGCACCTGCTCGAAGTGCGGCATCGCCGTCGTGATCCCGCTGGCCGGCCCGCCACACGCGGCACCGGCGCCTGGGTCGGCTCCCAACGTGGCCGGCCCTGCCGCGCCCGAACCGGACGTCGGCGACGTGGCCGCTGCCACGCCTGAACCCGCCTCCCCCGCCGTCGATCAGTTTGCCGATCTCTTCGACGGCGCGGGCGTTGCCGCTCTTGCCGCCGAACAGGTGGCCATCGACATCAACGCAGGGGCCGAGGAGTCGATTACCGGCGGCGGAAGCGCCGTGGGGGACGTGGTGGCAGGCTACGCACCGGAGCAGTTCGCCGCGCCCGACGAGACGACCGTCGTCGAGAATCCCACGGCGCAGCTCGTTGCACGGCTGTGGCTGGAGCGGGGCCATGGCGGCGTGGTGGAACTGCACCTTGCCGGTGGCGGAGTGATCCTCCCGGAGTGGTACGAAGCGCGGTGGTCGCGGGGCACGCACGGCCTCTTTGCCAGCCAGGCCGCCGACGGCACCGTCACGCTCACCGCGGTCGCCTGGGAGTCGATTCAGAAGATCGTCGTTCGCCAGGTCGAAGGGCTGCCGGACGGGATGTTCGAGTAACGGCCTACTCGGTCTCGTCGAGATCGCCCTCGGTGATCATCGTGAAGCCCTTGCTGCCGAGGGTCTCCAGTCCCATCTCCGTGTTGTCGACCATCAGCGCGACCGCCGGCCGGCCACGTGGCCGCACGAGGATCGGATAGGCTTGGATGATGTTCACCTCGGCCTGTAACAGGGCCGTGCAGATGCGCAGGAGCGGCTGGTCGCCTTCGGGAAGCTCGACACCGATGAGGTCGCTCTCGATGAGGGCGAGCCCCGCCCGTTCGAGGATCTCGCGTCCCTGTTCGGGATGGCTCAACAGGAACCGGACGAAGGCACACTCGCCCGAATCGGTGATCGACAGCGCGACGATCCGCACCCGGGAGCCGTCGAAGCGGCGGACGAGCTCCAACAGCTGGCCAACCCGGTTTTCGAGGAACACCGTGAACTGGCGCAGCGTCGGGAAATTGCGACCGCGGGCCGTGGCAAATCCGATCGCACCGCCCTCGCCCTTGTCGCCGATGCTCACGTGTACGCCTCCGGAACGCTGGCCGGAACGACGATCGCTCCCAGGCCGCGGTTTTGCCTCCGACCGCGAGCAAAGAATAGAGTCTTCGCCGGGCGGCGGTCAACGAAGGCCCCGTCCCGAACGCCTTCAGCCACCAGGAGCAGACCGTTGGCACTCGCCTCGCATGAGACCGAAATCCGCGTGCGCTACCAGGAGACGGACGGCCAGCGCCGCGTGCATCACGCCAACTTCCTCACCTACTTCGAGATCGGCAGGACGGAAATGCTGCGGGGGCGGGGGGCCACCTACCGCCAGTTCGAGGAGGCGGGGTTGTTCCTCGTGGTGTCGGAGGCTTCGTGCGCCTACCGGGCCGCTGCCGAGTACGACGACCTGCTCGTCGTCAAAACCTACGTCGAGAAGGTCGGAGGCGCGAGCATCGAGCACGCCTACGAGGTGATCCGCGACAAGACGATCATCGCCAGCGGCCGAACCGTCGTCGTCTGCGTCGATCGCGAAGGCCGCGTCCGCCGGCTGCCGGACTGGCTGCTCGAGTGAGCCAACGCACCACATCGTCGTCCGGCTCAGCTGGTCAGCGGCACGAACACGAACCGCTGCTCGCCACACTTGAACTGCGACGGGTGGGCGAGCCTGACCGGTCCGGTGATCCGCACCCAGAGGCCGTTGAGCCCCCGGTTCTCGATCCGCCAGCCGCCTGCCGCGGACCGCACTTCGGCGTGCAGCGGACTGACGAACGGGTCGACGACTCCGATGTCGCACGCCGAGCCCACGCGGCCGACCGTCGTGACCGGACCGCGCAGGGGATGCCTCACGCCGTCGCCATCCGGCTGAAGCTCGATCAGGCAGGCCCCCTCGCCGTCCACGATGTCGAAACGAAATCGCGAGGCGCCGAGCTCGAAGCACGAGCCATGATGGAGCCGGGCCGAAAGGACCCGCACGAACGTCCCGCCCGCGCTGCCCACGTCGGACAACTGCCAGACCGTGCCGGTGTCGCACTCCAGGAGTGCGTGCCGGGTCGACATCGTGATGTCGTGCGGGATCGTCACGTCGCCGTCGGTGCGGCCGATCGCGAGGCGGTCGCCCCGGAGGCGGATCGTTTCGCCATCCTCGCGGCCGTCATCGATCACGTGCAGGAGCGCGAGCGGTCGCCGCAGGGTCGGGCGGTAGGGTTCCGCTTCCGATACGGCAGCGACACCGGATGACGATGGAGTGGCGGACGGCGCCGGCGGTTCCCCATGCCGGAGGAGTTGCGCCCAACTGTCGAATGATTCGAGCAGCGTGGTGGGAGGCTCCCGCGCGGCGGAGGTGTCTTCGGGTCGATGCATGGCAACTGTTCCAGGCGGCCCCTGTGCCGGCCAACCGCAAGTGTAGGGATCGTGGTGGGGGGCCCCAAGCGGCATGGCGCTTGTTCATCGTGAGGGAAGCAGCCCCCGGCGCCCCACGACCGCTACGACAGTCAGGGTCGGGGCGGGCGGCAGAAGTGTCCGCAGGGGCCCTCGGCGGCAGCCTGCCCGCGGTGGCCCCGGCTTGATTCGCGGGAGGCGGGATGGAATCGTTCCGGCGTCGCGCAGGCACCGGCGCGGCAGACGGGCCATGGAGCGACGGGCCGTTCACGCCTCGTGTCTTTCCGGAGTTCCACCATGTATCTCGCCGCCGAAAAAGAACTGAGTCATCTGGGCGAAACCGCCGGCTGTGCCGACCACGACCACGATCTCGTGCACGAACTGAGCCGCCGGCTCGACTCGCTGTGGCGTTACGACCAGTACATCGCCAACGCCGAGTGGCGGGAGGAACTCAAGCAGTTCTGGCGCGACGCCAAGGCCCAGGAGCAGCAGGCGATCTGCCGGCTCAAGGAGTTGATCATCCAAGAGGTCAGAAACGACTGCTTTTAGTGTCACGTCCGCAGGGCCGTCCATCGCCCCTGCGGGCGGGCGCGGCTGCGGGGCGCACCACATGGCTCCGCAGCCGCATGGCGCGGCGGGCGCTCGAATCGGCGGCCATGCCCCAGATGGCGCCGACGGTCAGCCACGTGCCGAACGCGAACAGCACCAGCACGACCCACATCGCGATCGTTTCGAACATCGTCGTGACACTCCTGAGCCGGTCCGTTTTCGGCCGTGCCCAACCATAGGTCACGAAAAGTGCGTGGGGCGGCGAGAAGCCGCAGATCACTGAAAACCGCGGCAAACCGCGGTAGTGGGCGACGAGGGACTCGAACCCCCAACCCCCTCGGTGTAAACGAGGTGCTCTGACCAATTGAGCTAGTCGCCCGGGTTCTGCCTGCAACGATTCACAAGAACGCGTTTTTGATTCCGCCGGCCTCGACACCAACGGGTCGTCTCGAGCGCCGATGTCACGTCTGGCCGGTGGGAGCAAGATAGTCCACGATAGCCTCCTTCCGCCAGTATCGGAGTTTCACGCAACCCCTCCTCGAGACTGCCTTCTGCACCGAGCGGTTCCCCATTGTTGGTCGATGGCGATCCGATGTCGGGCGGGAGGGAGGAGTCGAAGAGCCCACCACGAGCCGGATCGATCGATCGCCCGTGTCTGTTTCGGCCGACTCCGGTCTGAACCACCCGATTCCATCATGCACAAGCAATTTCCGGTCGTACTCGTCACCAGCCCACCGCTTCGCGAGCAAGCGGAAGCACTGCTGCGAGAATACGTGCCGGAGGGATCGGTGTTGGTCTGGCGGCAGGGCGACGGCGAGGCGTGCGCCGCCATTCGCACGGCGATACTTTCGGGAGCCTGGGCCCTCTGCATCTCGTTCTACAACGACTACATTTTTTCATCCGACGAGATTCATGCACTCGGTTGCATTGTGAACATCCATCCGGCGCTGCCGATGCTGCGTGGGCGCGGCTACGACATTCTGCCGCTGCTCGAGAATCACCGCGAGCACGGCGTGACGCTGCACTTCGTGAGCGAAGCCATCGACGCGGGGCACATCATCGATGTCATCAAGCAGCCGATCCCGCGGGATATTCAGTACCCTGCATTCAGGGTGCGGAATCAGGAACTATCTCTGGCGATGCTCGAGCGATTCTTGAAGCGCTGCCGGCATGCGGACATCGCTCAGCTGTCGCGGGAACTTCGGCTGGCGGACGCTGCGTCGGGGTTCTCGTGGAGCGGCCCCCTGGTGACCTCGGCGAAACTTGGCGGCATGCTCCGCGAATGGCGGCGCAACGAGCCAGACCATCCGCAGCTTCGGCATGTTCCCCGAGCGTTGGAATCAGGCCATGCCGACGGAAGTCCTCAGGCCATCGGCACGGACGGCCCCCGCGCGACGGCGCGGGGGGACGCGACCGGATAGTGCGGCAGCCTGTGGTTGTAGTCCATCTGCGGGATCGCCCGTTGTGTCGGCAGGGCGGCGTATCTCCCCGACGGTGCAGGCGGTCGACGATGACGGCGGGCCGCTCTCAGCCGCCCGCGGGCGGCTTCGGCGGGGGCACCACCACGCGCACGCCGAGCTCCACGAGTTGCTTCGTCTCCACCGGCGACGGGGCGCCGGTCATGAGGTCGCTCGCCTTCTGCGTCTTTGGAAACGCGATCACGTCGCGAATGCTCTCCAGCCCGCCGAAGAGCATCACCCAGCGGTCGATGCCGAGCGCGATGCCGCCGTGGGGCGGGGCGCCGCTCCGCAGCGCGTCGAGCAGGAAGCCGAACCGCTCCCGAGCCACCTCAGGGGTGATTCCCAGGAGCTTGAAGACCTTCTCCTGCGTGGCGCCGTCGTGGATCCGGATCGTGCCGCCGCCGGCTTCCGAACCGTTGATCACGAGGTCGTAGGCCACGGCCCGGCAGGCCGCCGGGTCGCTCTCGAGGATGTCGAGGTCGGCGGGCCGCGGCGCCGTGAACGGATGGTGCATCGACGCCCAGCCACCGCTTTCGGCGTCGCGAGCGAACATCGGAAAGTCGACCACCCACGAGAAGTGCATCGCCTTCGGGTCGTAGAGGCCAAGCTGCGCGCCGAGCCGCTTCCGCAGCATGTGCAAGGCCTTGCAGGTCGTCTCGAACGAGTCGGCCACGATGAGGGCGAGGTCGCCCGGCTCGCAGCCGAGCGCCGCCTTGAGCCGATCGGCGATCGTCGGCAAGTTCTTGGCCACGGGGCCCGACCACGAGCCGTCGGGCTCCACCTTCAGCCACACGAGCCCCTTCGCGCCGCCCTCGACCGCCACGGCAGTGAGGTCGTCGAGATCCTTGCGCGAGAATTTTCCGGCGGCCCCCGGCACGCGGATGCCGCGGACGCGACCACCGGCCTCGACCGCGCCGCGAAACACGCGGAAGTCGCTTTCGCCGGCGAGCGCCGTGAGGTCGGTGATCTCGAGGCCGTAGCGGAGGTCGGGAGCGTCGTGGCCGAACCGTTCCATGCACTCGTCCCACGTGAGCCGCGGCAGGGGCAGCGGCACGTCGAGGCCGAGAATCTCGCGGGCCGAGCGTTTCACGAGCCCCTCGATCACGCCCATCACGTCGTCGGCCTCCACGAACGACATCTCCACGTCGAGCTGGGTGAACTCCGGCTGCCGGTCGGCCCGCAGGTCTTCGTCGCGGAAGCACTTCGCCACCTGCACGTAGCGGTCGAAGCCCGCCA
>JBAXUY010000125.1:0-8515 GCA_037129475.1 Planctomycetia bacterium
TTCGGCGGAGTCGGTCGGTGGGCACGCGCAGACGAAGGGAGTCGTTGAGGACTATGGGCGTCTGAGCAAAACCCACGAGTCCTGTACTCTCAACACGACCGTAGTCGAGCATGCCTACCGCCGGCTCCGAATGCGGGTATTTCACTCCGGTGAATAACCCACGCGTATAATTCAGCCACGAAAAAGGAGGGTTCATGCCCATCAAGTTGCGGTCGGTGTTCGATACGGGGCTCGGGATCGGGCCCGATGGGCGGCCGCCGGTCGACACGGAGCGGAGCGTCACGGCGCTCTCGATCGGGCAGTATCTGATCCGCAGGCTTTCGGATTACGGAATCCGGCACGTGTTCGGGCTGCCCGGCGACTACGTGCTCTCCTTTTACAGCATGCTCGAGCACAGCCCGCTCGATCTCGTGAACTGCACCCGCGAGGACTGTGCGGGGTTCGCGGCCGATGCCTACGCCCGCGTCAACGGCATGGGGGCGGTGTGCGTGACGTATGGCGTGGGCGGCTTGAGCCTCGCCAATTCGATCGCCGGGGCCTACGCGGAAAAGAGCCCGGTCGTGCTCATCTCCGGGGCGCCCGGGATTCGCGAGCGGGTGAACGACCCGCTCCTCCACCACCGCGTGCGCGAGTGGCACACGCAGCTCGACGTGTTCGAGAAGATCTGTGCGGCCAGCCGCGAGATCGTCGATCCTGCCACGGCCTTCCGCGACATCGACCATCTGCTCGACACGGCCCACCGCCTCAAGCGGCCGGTCTATCTCGAGCTGCCCCGCGACATGGTGGGCGTGGTGCCCGACCAGATCCGGCCCTACGCCGCCCCGCAGGTGAAGAGTGATCCGAGCGCGCTCGCCGAGGCGGTGAAGGAGGCGGTGGCCCGGATCGAACAGGCGAAGCGGCCCGTGATCATCGCCGGCATCGAGTTGCACCGGCACCGGCTCCAGGAGGAGGTGGTGCGGTTCGCCGAGGCCTCGGGGATCGCGATCGCCTCGACGCTGCTCGCCAAGAGCGTGGTCAGCGAGGTGCATCCGCTGTACGTCGGGCTCTACGAGGGCGCCCTCGGCCGCGAGGAGGTGACACGATTCGTGGAGGAGAGCGACTGCGTGATCCTGCTCGGCACGCTCCTCACCGACCTCGACCTCGGCATCTTCACCGCCAAGCTCGACGCCTCGAAGAGCATCTATGCCACGGCCGACGAATTGCGGATCAGCCACCACCACTTCCACCACGTGCTTCTCGAGGACTTTTTGCGGGCGCTCGTGGCCGCCAGGCCGAGGGCGGCGAAGCGCGATCGACCCCGCGGCCCTGCCGCCGCACAGGGGGCGTTCACGCTCGTGCCCGACGCCCCGATCACGACCACGCGGCTCGTGCGGCGGCTCGACGAGGCGCTCGACGACAAGACGGTCGTCGTGGCCGACGTGGGCGATTCGCTCTTTGCCTCGAGCGAACTCGTGATCCGCGGGCAGACCGAGTTTCTCTCGCCCGCCTATTACACGTCGATGGGCTTCGCCGTGCCCGCCGCGCTCGGAGCGAAGATGGCGCAGCCCGACCACCGGGTGGTGGCGCTCGTCGGCGACGGCGCCTTCCAGATGACAGGCATGGAGCTCTCCACGATCGTGAAGCGGGGCCTGCCCGTCGTCGTGATCGTGCTCGACAACAAGGGCTACGGCACCGAGCGGATCATCCACGAGGGGAGTTTCAACGACATCAATCCGTGGCGGTACGAACTCCTGCCGCAGGTGCTCGGCGGCGGAACGGGCTACGAGGTGCGTACGGAAGCGGAATTCGACGCGGCCCTCACGAAGGCTCTCGCCGACGAGTCGGGCATGAGCCTGATTCGGGTCCATATCGGCGTCGACGACCGAAGTGTCACACTCGACCGGATCGGCCGGGGACTGGCCCAGCGGGCCGGGTGAGCCTGCCCCCCAGGGGGATGGTAGAGTTGTCGCCAGCCCGGGGTTCTCTGCCGGGCGTGGAACGTCACGTCGGCACGGATGCGGTCCGAAGATGGTGGACCGATGAAGCGATCGACCGGAGCCATGCGACGGGGCACGGGCAGCCCCGGGCCGGGGGCCTACCGCGCGAGATCGGGCACGCCGATCGCCTTGCCGTAGGCCTGGAGCAGTTCATCGAGCGAGGCGCGGAACGACTCCTTCAGGCTCGTTTCCACGTCGAGTCCCTCCTTGATGCCCTGCACGAAAGCCGCGAACTTCTTGCGGTCGCGGGCCACCATGAACCGCACGAGGCTCGACGCGGTGCCGTATTGATCCGGCTGAATGTGGGCGTCGGGCCCCGGATCGAAGAAGCCATCGCCCACGGTGCGGCGGGTGCGCATGAGGTCGAGCGCGCGTGCCTCCTTGAGCGGCACCTGCCGGCAGGCGGGCACCACCTGCGTGCCGACCCACTCTGCGATCCCCTCGTTGAGCCAGTTGGGTAGCCGCACCGGCGACATCCAGCGGTGGTTGAACCCGTGGCTCGTCTCGTGCACGAGCATGTGGGCGAACGCCGGCGCGTCGTCACCGCGATGACAGGCCATGATCACGCGACCGTCACTCCGTTGGTGGCACAGGCCATGCACGCCGCGCGGAGCCCCGTCGAAGAATCGACCCTCGAACGCCTGGAAGTCGTCCTCCGAGACGAACGCCACCACGAGACACTTGCCGAGCCACACCGGCTCGCCGCGCGGGATGCCGTAGAGATCGCAGAGAAAGTCGTGCATCGCGTCGAGGCTGGCGAGAAACGGGGCCATCTGGCCGGCCGGAATGTCGGTGGCCACGATGAACTCGTGGGTCTGCGTGACCTGGAGCGCGGGGAACGCCTTCTGCGCGTCGGCGACGAACGCTTCGAGCGCCGCACGTTGCTCGGCGTGCTCGTCGGACGTGAGCATGGGCCAGGGGTCGACGCCGTTGGCCTGCATCCGCCCGGTCGACTGCTGCCGTTGCTTCTCGGCGAGATCGCGAGCCCGGCGGCCACGCAGGCCGGGCGCGCCGCCGCCCGACCCATCCTTCTCGAACACCGTCTCGCGGCCGGCCACGATCTTGGCGATGCCGGCGAGCGGCACGCTCACCGTGCGAGTCTCCCCTTCGGGCGTGAGTCGCAGGGCCGCGACGGCGCCCTTCCGCTCCGTCACGCCCGCGAGCGTCGGCCGCACGAACCGCTTGCCCGTGCCGAGCTCGACGAGGTCGATCACGGCGCCGACGTGAGGAGCGAGCCGAAGCCCGAGGTCCTCGGCCGTGTCGTCCGCCGATGCGTAGGCTGCGGCGATCGCGCAGACGAGCGCCAGGGTGGTCACGACGCGTCGCACGGAAGGCACTCCTTGCGCAGGGCGGTGCTCGACACGTCCATGCGAAACTCGCGTTGCGACACGAAGTACGAGATGTCGCGGAGTGGCTGCGGCACGTCGAGCTTGGCCGGGTCGGCAAACTCGCCGTCCCGCACGCGTCCGAACACGAGCAGCCCCCGGGCCCGCTCGGCGATCGTGCGCACGGCCGCGGCTGCGGCCTCTCCCGAGCCGCCGTAGTAGCGCGGGTCGGCGAGCCGCACGTACGTGTCGGCCCCGAGCACGAACGTGCTCTGCGGAAAGAGGGCGACCTTTTCGAGAAACGTCGCCGCCCGCGTGAGCCAGAGCGTGCGGTCGGTGAACTGCGCGACCCGCGTCGCGATCTCGTGGTAGTCGAGCAGCGGCTTGTCGACGTTGGCGATCGAGAGCTCGTAGTCGACCGGCCGTTCGGCGATCTCTTCGGCGATCCGGGCCATCGTGCGATGGCCGTCGTGGAGCGGGTCGAACGACCCGGGAAAGAGCAGCCGATCGGCCGCGGGCGCGCCGGTGTCGCTCTCCGTGGTGTGGCCTGCGGCGAGGCACAACGCGCGGCTCGAGCCCGCCAGCAGCCGCTGCCACTCCGGCGGAGCCGCCGTGTGCTCGAACTCGACCCGCTCACCCGACCGGAGGCCGTTGATCGTGCGCGTCCGGGGTGCGGCATCCGCCGCCGCCTCGAGCCGCGCGAGCAGGAGTGCGGCGGCGAGCTCCTCCTCGTCGTCACGGTTGCGGGCGTCCTTCTCGAGTTCGAGCATGGCCACCGTCGTGGCGGCGAGCGTCTGCGTGGCGACGATGATCCGGTGCGTGCCACGCTTCGGCACGACCGTGCGCAGACTCGCGACGACGGCGGCGCCCACCGCCCGCTCGGTCGGGGAACCGTAGCCGACGCAGCGTTGCCACGCCGCGATCGCCAGACGGCGTGCGGCCCGCGGCGAGCAGTACGACTCCTGGCGGCCGCCGAGCAAGCGGTCGACGGCCTCGCGGGCGTAGGGCACGAGCCCCTCGAGCACGACGGCGCTCGCCCCGGGCGTGGTCACGAGGCGCGAGATGGCACGGGAGCCGCCACCGGTCGCGACGACGACGGCCCGCGATCCCGTGGCGGAGAGCGTCGCGATCAGGTCGACCGGATCCGGAGTCTGCATGGTCGTGGGGGTGCAGGAAGGTGTGGTCGACCCTGCCGGCACGCGACCAGACGTCGGAATGCCCTGGTTCGCCGTGTCTGCGCCGCTTCCCAGACGGTCTCCGGCCGGCGGCTGGACCGCTCCAGCAGCCCGGTGCCTTCAGCCGATGGGAACGGTGAAAGGGCATCACCATGATATCGCGAACCGAGATTGGATTCGCCTGCCTGCTGGTCGCGGGCATCGGCTGGGGAGTGGCCCGGGCCGACGAACCGGCCACATTCGAGCATGCGCCGAACGTGGCGCTTCCGCTCACGGTGCCGCGCCGCGTGCCGCGCGTGATCGCCTTGGCGTCGGCCGACACGCTGCCCGATCCGCTGCGAGGCACGCCGGCGATCAAGCCTGAGACCACGGGCGAGGATGCCATGCAGGTGCTGGCGACGCTGCTCCCTGGCCGCAGCGACACGCCGTACGACTGGCATGCACCGGCGGAACCGCTTCACGAGCCCTGCGAGCCGCGGGCCCTTCCGCCCTGCGTGCCGCCGCCGCCGTGCCACCCGAGCGAGCCGCCTCAGCCCTACGACCTCGTCGGTGCGACGGGCTGTCCGTCCGGCGGACCGATCTACGGCGGTCCCTGCGAGCCCCGCACCGGCACGCCGCACCACGGTATGTTCGCGTGGTACCACCGGCTGCACGACCGTTTCTTCGATCATTTCTACAAGTGGAAGTAACCTGCTACGCTCTGCGCTTCCTGGCGTGAAGGGAGCGGCGTGGTGCGGGCGGCAATCATCGGGATCGGCGCGATCGCACGGTTGCACGCGCGGGCACTCGCAGACATTCCTGGCGTGGAACTCGTGGCGGCGACCTGCCGCACCGAGGAGAAGGGGCGGGCATACGCTGAGGAGTTCGGCTGTGCGTGGCACGGCGACACGGCGCGGATGCTGCGGCGCGAGAAGCCGGACTTCGTGACGGTGGCGACGCCGTCGGGGGCCCACCTCGAGGCGGTGCTCGCAGCCGCGCGGCGGGGCGTGCACGTGATCTGTGAGAAGCCGCTCGAGATCACGCTCAAGCGGATCGACCGGATGCTGACTGCCGTCGAGAAGGCGGGCATCACGCTCGGGGCGATCTTTCCGCAGCGGTTCAACCCCGTCGTGGCGAAGGTGCACGAGGCTGCCGCCGCGGGCAGGTTCGGAAGCCTCGCCATCGCGGCGAGTTACGTGCCCTGGTGGCGCGACGACGCCTATTACGGCCCCGGCCGCTGGCAGGGCACGAAAGCGCTCGACGGCGGCGGCGCCCTCATGAACCAGTCGATCCACGGCGTCGATGCCCTGCAGTGGATCGTCGGGGCCACGATGCCCGGCCTCGCGCCGGGCGAAAACCCGGTCGAGAGCGTGATGGCCCTCACCGCCGTACGGTCGCACGATGCCGAGCGGCTCGAGGTCGAGGACACCTGCGTCGCGATCCTGCGGTTCAAGAACGGTGCTCTCGGCCAACTGCTCGCCGCCACGAGCCTCTACCCCGGCCAACTCCGGCGGTTCCTGTTCGGCGGCCGCGACGGCACGGCCGAAATCCTCGAGGAACAACTCGTGGCCTGGCGGTTTCGCACGGACGTGGCCGACGACGTCGCCACCCGCGACCGGTTCGGCGGCACGAGCGCCACCAGTGGCGGTGCGGCCGACCCGATGGCGATCAACTTCTCGTGCCACACCAGGAACTTCGAGGCCTTTCTGGCCGCCGTGCGGGCCGGCCGCCGTCCCGAACTCGACGGGCACGAAGGCCGCAAGGCGGTGGCGATCATCGAGGCATGCTACCGCTCGGCCCGCACCGGGCGGGCGGCACACGTGTCCTGACACCGAATCACCGAGAGGGAAACCCACGTCATGGCCGACCTGCCCCACTTTGAATCACGATCCGCTCCATCGTCGCCGGCCGACGGGCCGTGGTATCGCGGCATGACTCGCTACCACTGGTTCGTGCTCATGGTGGCCGCCCTCGGCTGGCTGTTCGACTGCCTCGATCAGCAGCTCTTCAATCTGGCCCGCAAGCCCGCGATGGAAACGCTCCTCGCCGCGGCCGACGGCAGCATCGATCCGAAAGCCGTGAACTTCTATGGCGGCCTCTCGACCTGCATCTTCATGCTCGGCTGGGCCACCGGCGGCCTGATCTTCGGCGTGATCGGCGACCGGCTCGGCCGCGCGAAGACGATGATGATCACGATCGTCATCTACTCGCTCTGCACTGGGCTCTCGGCGCTGTCGTACGGCTTCTGGGACTTCGCCTTCTACCGGTTCATCACCGGCCTCGGCGTCGGCGGTGAATTCGCGGTGGGGGTCGCCCTCGTCGCCGAAGTGATGCCCGATCGGGCCCGGCCCTACGCGCTCGGCCTGCTCCAGGCGCTCTCCGCGGTCGGCAACTTCGCCGCGGCGCTGATCGGCATCGGACTCGGGCAGGCCCAGCTCCACATGGGCAGCAAGCTCTACGGCTGGGAGCCATGGCGGTGGAAGTTCGTGATCGGGGCCCTGCCGGCGGTGCTCGCGCTCGTCATCCGGGCCGGGCTCAAGGAGCCGGAGAAGTGGCAGCAGATGAAGGCCCGCGCCGCCGAGACCGGCGAAAAGCTCGGGGGCTACGGCGCGCTCTTCGCCGACCCGCGCTGGCGGAAGAACGCCATCCTGGGCATGCTCCTCGCCTGCTCGGGCGTGATCGGCCTGTGGGGCATCGGTTTCTTCTCGATCGACCTGCAACGCAGCGTGTTCGAGAAGACGTTCAAGGCCCAGGGGCTGTCCGGGCAGGACCTCGCCGGACGGCTCACGATCTGGACCGGCGTGGCGATGATGATGATCCAGGTGGGGGCGTTCACGAGCATGATGCTCGCCGCCCGCATCTGCCAGCGCATCGGTCGCAAGCCCTTCTTCGCGCTCGCGTTCACCGCCGCGCTCGTGTCGACGGCGATCGTGTTCCGTTATCTCGACGACATCAGCGACATCTGGTGGATGCTGCCGTTGATGGGTTTTTGCCAGCTCTCGCTGTTCGCGGGCTACGCGATCTACTTCCCCGAGCTGTTCCCCACGCGGCTGCGCAGCACGGGCACGAGCTTCTGCTACAACGTCGGCCGGTTCGTGGCCGCGAGCGGTCCGTTCCTCCTCGGCCAGTTGTCGAGCAGCGTCTTCTCCGGCATCCAGAACCCGGAATGGATGCGGGAGCCGATGCGGCCGGCCGGCATCGCGATGTGCGCGGCCTTCCTGCTCGGCCTCGCCGTGCTGCCGTTTTTGCCCGAGACGAAGGGCCGTCCGCTGCCCGAGTAATGCAGGACGCATGCGAGGCGGCGCGGCAGGCTGATGCACCGCCCGGATGCAATCCCGCCGGACGGGCGGTACATTGCCGGGGTCCGTTTCATCATTCATCGGAGGCAAGTCGTCCATGCGTTGGGAAGGCCGTCGGCAGAGCCAGAACGTCGAGGATCGTCGGAGCCAGGGCGCGGCGCCCATGATGGTGGGGGGCGGGCTGCTCACGCTGATCCTCATGATCGCGCTGATGTTTCTCGGGGTCGATCCGATGCAGGTCGCCAAGATGGCTCCCGAGATCGCGGCGCCGGTCCCGCAGAAGGCACCGGCCAAGCCACTCAACGACGAACTCTCGCAGTTCGTGCGGGTCGTGCTCGCCGACAACGAGGACGTCTGGAGCAAACTCTTTCCACCGAACTTCGGCGGACGGTATGCGCCCCCCACGCTCGTGCTGTTCACCGGCCAGGTGCGCAGCGCCTGCGGCATGGCGAGCGCCGCCGCCGGGCCCTTCTACTGTCCGCTCGACAAGAAGGTCTACATCGACCTCGCGTTCTACGACGAGCTCAAGCGGCGGTTCGGCGCTCCCGGCGACTTCGCCCAGGCCTACGTGATCGCCCACGAGATCGGCCATCACGTGCAGAACCAGCTCGGCATCTCGAACAAGGTGCAGTCGATGCGGCCCCGCCTTTCCGATCGCGACTACAACAAGCTCTCCGTCCGCATGGAGCTGCAGGCCGACTTCCTCGCCGGCGTCTGGGCGCACCACGTGGCCCGCTTCGCCGGCACCGTCGACGAGGACG
>JBAXUY010000126.1:0-8481 GCA_037129475.1 Planctomycetia bacterium
CGCCCAGGCCACGAGCGGCACCTATGCCGGCAGCATGACCGGCTCGGGCTCGCTCACGAAGAGCGGCGCCGGGACGCTCCTGCTCACCGGTTCGAATGGGTTCACGGGCGGGGCGGCGCTCAACGCGGGCACGCTGGGCGTCGGCTCGGCCAATGCCCTCGGCTCCTCGGGCACGATCTCGTTCGGCGGCGGCACGCTGCAATATTCGGCGAGCAACACGACCGACTACTCGGGCCGGTTCTCGAACGCAGCCAGCCAGCAGTACTTGATCGACACCAACGGCCAAAACGTGACGCTCGGCTCCAACCTCACGAGCAGCGGCGGCTCGTTCACGAAGCTTGGCGCCGGCGACGTGACGCTCTCGGGCAACAACTCGTATGGCGGCGGCACGGTGGTCTCCGCGGGCCGACTCGTGGGCACGACGGCGAGCCTGCAGGGAGCGATCACGAACAACGCCGCCGTCGAGTTCGCCCAGGCCACGAGCGGCACCTATGCCGGCAGCATGACCGGCTCGGGCTCGCTCACGAAGACGGGCGCCGGGACCATGACGCTCTCGGGCTCAAACGCGTATGCCGGGGGCACGATCGTCTCGGCAGGCCAGCTCGTGGGCACGACCGCGAGCCTGCAGGGGGCGATCACGAACAACGCCTCCGTCGCGTTCGACCAGGCGACGACCGGCAACTACGGGAGCCTGATGAGCGGCTCCGGCAGCCTGACGAAGCTCGGCGTCGGCACGGTCTGGATCACGGGATCCAACAGCTACTCGGGCGGCACGACGGTCACGGGTGGCATCGTCGGGGTTTCGGCCGGCGGTTCGGTCGGTGGCAGTGCTGCTGGCCTGGGCACGGGCACCGTGTCGATCGGCTCGGGCGGCCAGGTGACCTACTGGCTGAGCACCTCCGGCACGCAGACGATCGCCAACGCCTTCTCGCTCTCGGGCGGCACGCTCTACAGCGAGGATGGCAACAACACCTTCTCTGGGCAGGTCACGCTGGCCTCGGGCACGAGCACGATCTCGTCGCGGTATGAAGACACGATAAGGCTCTCCGGTGGCCTGGCCGGCTCCGGCGACGTGCTCTTCACGCAGGCCGGCGGTTTTGGTGACGGACCGACGTATGTCCTCTCCGGCACGGGTGCGAACACGGGCACCGTCCGCGTGAGCGGTTCTTCGAATGGCAGGATCACGAAGCTGCAATTGGCCAACGTCAACGCCCTCCAGAGCGCCACGCTCGACATGGCTGCCGGCGACCTGGGCACGGTCGAGTTCACCGTCGCGGGCACCAACACCTACTCCCTCGGCGGCCTCCAGGGTGCCCGCAGCCTGGCCTTCGGCGGCAACTCGCTCTCCGTCGGCGGCAACAACCAGAGCACGACCTACTCCGGCACCCTGTCGGGCAGCGGCCTGTTGACGAAGGTCGGCAATGGCACGCTCACGCTGTCGGGCAGCAACTCCACCTCCGGCGGTACGACCGTCTCCGCCGGCGGCCTGCGGCTCAACGGCTCGATGGCGGGCGGGCTGAATGTCGCGGCGATCGCGTCGCTCAGCGGCACCGGCACGGTCGGTGGCAGCGCCACGATTGCCGGCACCCACTCGCCGGGCAACTCACCGGGCACTCAGACGTTCAACGGCAATCTCACCTACTCACCGGGTGCGGTCGTGAACTGGGAGCTGATCGCGAACACGACGGGCTCCGCTGGCGTGAACTACGACCAGATCATCATGCCCACGGGCAACCTCACGTTCTCGGGCTCGACGACGCTTGCCCTCGCGTTCAATAGCCCGGGCAGCACGGTCGACTGGTCGAATGCGTTCTGGAACGTCAATCGCGCGTGGACGGTCTACGACCTGTCGGGTGGCACGACGACCAGTTTCTCGAACCTGATCCTCGGCGGCTCGCTCCTCGACTCGGTGGGCAATGCACTCTCGCCGACCGAGCGTGGCTACTTCACGACCTCGCTCTCCGGCCAGGACGTGATGCTCAACTTCGTCGCCGTGCCCGAGCCCACGACGATCGCCCTGACGGGCGTCGCCGCGCTCGCGCTGGGCGCGGGGGCGATCCGCCGGGCCAGGAAGGCCCGTCAGGAGTCTGCGGCGGCGGTCTGACGACCGGCCCCGCGGTATCGGCGCCACTCGATGCGCGCCCGATTCGTCCCTGCTCAATCCCGTTTCGTCCCAGGGCGCGCCCGATTCGTCCCTGCTCGATCCCGATTCGTCACTTTGCGCGATCGGAACGTTGTTGGAGCCTGAAATCGTAGTAGAAACGGGTGGTGCAAGTCGTTGCCGGGCATGCGTCCGGCTCCATTGAAACAGGGTCGTGACCATGCATCCCACATCGCGCAAATCTTCCATGTTCGCGTCGGCGTGCCGCGCCGTCGCACTGTTGATCTCGGCACTGGTGACGACGGGATCGTTGCCCGCGTTGGCTGCTGACAACGTGTGGGTCGGGGGCGACTCGCAAAACACCAGTAACTTCACCAATTCCGGCAACTGGCAGGGCAACGTGCTTCCCTCGTGGGGTTACGGTAACAGCCTCAAGTTCAGCCAAAACCTGAACTCAAACGTGACCGGGCTGAACTACAACTACGGGTCCTGGCAGTCGGCCAACGACATCGTCTGGGACACGTCGTTCCCCGTGTCCCGCACGCTCTCGGCAAGCAATGGCGGCGGCATCGGCTTCAAGACGCGGATCGAGAACAACAGCTCGTTCACGCAGACCGTGGCCATGGAGGTGTCGGGCGGTCAGGACGGAGCCCCCGATATCCAACTCAACCCCGTTAACGGCAGCCTGATCTTCAGCGGCACGCTGTGGAACGATTTCGAAAAAGATTACGTGGTTTGGGGGGGCACCTCGAGCACCACCACGACTCTCACGCTCAACACCGCCCTCGGCACCAACGCCGACCCGCAGTCCGCTGTCGATTTCACTGTTTCGGGCGGTCGCAATTCGAACGTGCAGGTGAACGCCAGCCAGGTGTGGGCCGGCACCACGACCGTGAACTCGGGCTCGTTCATCACGGCCAATGGCGTCGCGCTCGCCTCGTCGGCGATCGTCGTCGCGGGCGGCACGGTCGCCACGACGTCGGCCAACACGTTCGTCGACACGGCCACCCTCACGGTCAACAGCGGCAGGCTCTTGATCGGCGGCAGCGACACCGTGACCTCGCTCGCCGGCTCCGGCGGCACGGTCGATATCGCCTCCGGCGCCACGCTCACTGCCGGTAATGCCGGATCGACCTCCTATGCCGGCTCGATCACCGGCAGCGGCGGCTTCACGAAGGTCGGCAGCGGCACGTTCACGCTCTCGGCCGCGAGCAGCTACACGGGAGCGACGACGGTGGCCGCCGGACGGCTCGCGCTCTCGGCGGCAAACCAGCTTGCCGACTCGTCGGCGGTCACCGGCTCGGCCGGCGCCGTGCTCGCGCTCGGCGGCAACGAGACGATCGGCTCGCTCGCCGGATCGCTCGACGTGGCCCTCGGCTCGAGCACGCTGACGGTCGGCGGCAACGGCCAGAGCACGACCTACTCTGGCGGCATCTCCGGCTCGGGCGGTCTCACGAAAGTCGGCAGCGGCACGTTCACGCTCTCGGCCGCGAGCAGCTACACAGGACCGACGACGGTGAGCGCCGGGCAGCTCTCGCTCGCGGCCACGAACCTGCTCTCCGACTCGTCGGCGGTCACCGGCTCCGCCGGCGCCGTGTTCGCGCTCGGCGGCAACGAGACGATCGCCTCGCTCGCCGGCTCGTTGGACGTGGCTCTCGGCTCGAGCACGCTGACCGTCGGCGGCAACGGCCAGAGCACGACCTACTCCGGCGGCATGTCCGGCGCGGGCGGCCTCACGAAGGTCGGCAGCGGCACGTTCACGCTCCAGGGCAACAACTCCTACAACGGCGGCACGCTCGTGTCGGCGGGCCGGCTCGTGGGCACGACCTCGAGCCTGCAGGGGGCGATCACGAACAACGCCGCCGTCGAGTTTGCCCAGGCCACGAGCGGGACCTATGCCGGCAGCATGACCGGTTCGGGCGTGCTCACCAAAAGCGGCGCCGGAGCGATCCTGCTCACCGGGTCGAACGGGTTCTCCGGCGGAGCGGCGCTCAACGCGGGCACGCTGGCCGTCGGCTCGGCCAACGCCCTCGGCTCCTCGGGCGTGATTTCGTTCGGTGGCGGCACGCTGCAATATTCAGCGAGCAACACGACCGACTACTCCGGCCGGTTCTCGAATGCATCCGGCCAGCAGTACTCGATCGACACCAACGGCCAGGACGTCACGCTTGCTTCAACGCTCGCGGGCAACGGGAGTTCGGTCGCCAAGCTCGGCCTGGGCACGCTCCTGCTGACCGCCAACAACACCCTCACCGGGGGCGCGACGATCTCCCAGGGTACGCTCCAGGTCGGCAACGGCACCACCACGGGCAACCTCTCGGGGCCGCGGGCGATCGCCGCGGGCGCCCGGCTGCTGATCTCCAACACGGCCTACTCGCTCACCGCCGGCTGGAGCACGATCACCGGCGCCGGCACGCTCGAGCTCGACGGCGGCTCCGCCTACGGCAACTGGGGCTCCATCGCGCTGCCCAGCGGATTCACGGGCACGCTTCAGGTCGACAACGCCGGCCGTTTCGACGTGAGCGGCACCTCGGCCCTCGGCAACGCCTCGGCCGTGACGATTCAGTCGGGAGCGCAGATGCTCGTCACCGGATTTTCCGCGACTTTTTCCCAGGCGCTTTCGATCGCGGGCTTCGGGAGCGAGCCTAATTGGAACTACGGCGCCCTGCGGTCGATACGAAATGGGACGGTCTTCACAGGGCCCGTCACGCTCACGGGCAACGCGGGGTTGTTCACCCAAAACGATATCGGCGTCAGTTCGATGACGCTGTCGGGAAACATCGTTGATGGCGGCGCGGGCTACGGCCTGACGATCCGTAGCGACGGCATCAATAATCCGATCACGCTCTCGGGCTCAAACAGTTTTTCTGGCGACACCCTCGTCACCAAGGGCGTGTTCAACATCGGCGGCCGCTTCGCGCTCGCCGGCTCCACGCTCGACACGAGCGGCTCTGGCTCCTTCTCGCTGACCGCCGCGGGCACCAACACCTACGTCCTCGGCGGCCTCAAGGGCCCCAAGGCCTTCGCCATGGGTGCGAACTCCCTCGAGGTCGGCGGCAACGGCCAGAGCACGACCTACTCCGGCATCCTTTCCGGCTCGGGCGGCTTCACGAAGGTCGGCAATGGCACGCTCACGCTCTCCGGCAGCAACTCCTCCACCGGGCTCACATCGGTGAATGCCGGCGGCCTGAAACTCAACGGCTCGATCGCCGGCGGGCTGAACGTCGCGGCGATCGCGACTCTCAGCGGCACCGGCACGGTCGGCGGCAACGCCACGATCATCGGCACCCACTCGCCGGGCAACTCACCGGGCACTCAGACGTTCAACGGCAATCTCACCTACTCACCGGGTGCGGTCGTGAACTGGGAGCTGATCGCGAACACGACGGGCTCCGCTGGCGTGAACTACGACCAGATCATCATGCCCACGGGCAACCTCACGTTCTCGGGCTCGACGACGCTTGCCCTCGCGTTCAATAGCCCGGGCAGCACGGTCGACTGGTCGAATGCGTTCTGGAACGTCAATCGCGCGTGGACGGTCTACGACCTGTCGGGTGGCACGACGACCAGTTTCTCGAACCTGATCCTCGGCGGCTCGCTCCTCGACTCGGTGGGCAATGCACTCTCGCCGACCGAGCGTGGCTACTTCACGACCTCGCTCTCCGGCCAGGACGTGATGCTCAACTTCGTCGCCGTGCCCGAGCCCTCGACGGTCATGCTGCTCGCGGTTGGCGGGATGCTGCTCGCTTCACAGATACGCCG
Organism: Planctomycetia bacterium; assembly: GCA_037129475.1. Classification (GTDB taxonomy): domain Bacteria; phylum Planctomycetota; class Planctomycetia; order Pirellulales; family UBA1268; genus RGVT01. Next base: position 5,864 of record JBAXUY010000126.1, read on the forward strand.
CTCCAGAAAGGGACAGTCATGAGACGATTCTCATTCGTTATCGCCGCCGCCTTCATGGCCGCGCTCGCTTCGCATGCCGGCGCGACGAACCTGATCGTCAACGGCGACTTCCAGTCGGGCAACACCGGGTTTACGAGCGACTATTCGTACAACACGCTGAACCCTGAACCGGAACTGGTTGAGGGCGCCTATTCCGTCGTTGAGAAGGCGGGTGGCGTGCACTTCGCATGGTTGGACGACTTCTACGACCACACCCTCGGTACGTCGTCGGGCCGCTATTTCGTCGCGAATGCCTCATCGGACACGGATCTTGCCGTCTGGCAGTCGAACTCGATCACGGTGAGCCAGGCAAACACGCCCTACCGATTCGAGGCCTGGATTTCCAAGATTTATCAGTTCGAGAGCAACCCCCCGCAACTCGCGTTCCAGATCGGCGACGGCACGAACTGGACGAATCTCGGATCGACCGCCTCGCTGGACGAAGTGAACCCGGGCGAGTGGCTGTTCACGTATGCGGACGGGCAGTTCGCTGCCGCCGGCACCTATTACGTCCGCCTCAAGAATGCAAATGGCGGCGACGGAGGCAACGACCTCGGCCTCGACGACATCTATTTTGGTCTGCGGAGTGCTTCGCCTTCGGTCGGCAGCACTCCTGGATCGGAGAGCGTGACGACGTACAACGTGGCCGCCGTGCCCGAGCCCTCCACCTGGGCCATGGCCCTCACCGGCCTCGCCGCCGGCGGCCTCATGATTCGTCGCACCCGCCAGCGACGTGGCGGCGCCGCCCTTTAAAGCCCTTTCGAGAGCTTACCGATGCATTTCCCGCTGGCATGGTTCTTTGGCCGCGTGCGGTTGGCCGCAGCCGTGTGCTGCCTCGTCGCCGTGGCTGCCACCGCTCGCCCCGCCCATGCGCAGACGACGAGCTGGAGCGTCTCGTCCGCCGCCGACCTTACGGCCGCCCTGCAGGGCGCGTTCAACAACAACGTTTCCAATCCGAGCCTGCTCAACACGATCACGCTCTCGGGCAGCATCTCGGGCACGAGTCAGTGGATCGTGAATGCCAACGTGAACATTTTGGGCAACGGCAACACGATCAACATGAACAGCACCGACCGTGCCTTCTTCATTGCTGGTGGCACGGTGGAAATCAACAACCTTTCGATTCAAAACGGCCGGGCCGCGGGCGGCAGCGGTGGGCTCGGCGGCGGCGGCGGGGCCGGGCTCGGCGGGGCAATCTTCGTGGGCAGCGGCACGTATTCAGGCTGGACGACCAACGACAATCCGCAGCCGATCGTCGCTGCTGTGGGCTTGAGCGTGCCTTCCGTCACGCTCGCCGGCGTATCGTTCGCAAACAACGCGGCCATCGGCGGCGGATCGACGTTCTATTTCGCGGATGGTTTCGCCTCTGGCGGCGGCGGGATGGGGGGCAATAGCTCTGGCGGCGGTGGAAACGGCACCGGCGGGGCCGGCGGCGGGTTTGGCAATTCGGCAGCGGGCGGTGGCGGAACGGGCAGCGGCGGCGCGGCCGGGGCGTTTGTCAACGTCAGTCCGACGAGCGGCAACACGCTTGCGGCCGGATCCGGCGGCAATGGTAGCGACAGCAATGGCGGGGCAGGGGGTGCCAATGGGGGTGGTGGCGGCAGCGGCGGGGGAGGGCTTGAAACCGTGGGCGCGGGCGGAGGCGGTGGCGTGGGCGCGGGCCGCGGCTACTTCACCAACAGCGACCCTCCCAACAACGGCGGCAACGGTGGCTTCGGCGGGGGCGGCGGCGGGAACGCCGGTGGGTATGGTTCTGCCGGCAACGGTGGCTTCGGCGGCGGTGGCGGTGCGTCGTTGCAAAGCGGCGGCAACGGTGGCTTTGGTGGCGGCGGCGGCAAGGCCAGCATGGGTAGCCCGGGCGCCGGCGGGTTTGGGGCCGCGAGCGCCACCGCGACCGGCGGCACCGGCCAGGACAGCGCCGCTGGCGGCGGCCTCGGCGCGGGCGGGGCGGTGTTCGTGATGGCCGGGGCGAGCGTCACCGTGACCAGCGGTAGTTTCTCGAACAGCACGGTCACCGGCGGCAGCGGTGGCAGCGGCAACAACGGCTCGGCCTACGGTGCCGACCTGTTCCTTGGCGGCAACGTGGTCTTCAGCCCCACGAGCACGATCTCAGTGAACTCGCTCGGCGGCGCCGGTAATCTCTCCGACACCAATGTCGCGAACAACACCAACGACCCGAATGCTCACGGCGGCATCATCAAGACCGGCGCAGGCACGCTCGTGCTCACCGGCAGCAGTTACTACACGGGCCCCACGATCGTGAACGCCGGCTCACTCGTGCTGGGCGCAAGCGCGCTCGAGCAGGGCACGCAGCAGGTGATCGTCGGGCAAAACCCGGGCGACGTCGCCACGCTCCAGCTCGGCGGCAGTTCCTTCCTGGCGCTCGGCGGCTGGAAATTCAATACGCCGTCGGCCTCGACGGATCAGCCGGTGATAATCGCCCAGAATGCAGGCTCCACGGGCACGGTCGTGATCGGCGCCGGCCCCGGCACCAACGGCGCCTTCATCGCAGCCCGCGCGTTCACCGGCGGCTCGGGCACGGCGAGCGTGGTGTTCACGCAGCAATACGCCGCGGAGCC
>JBAXUY010000127.1:0-8476 GCA_037129475.1 Planctomycetia bacterium
GCCGGAGCGCAGGCACATCCGAGCGAGCGGAGGCCAGGATGGCCGCAGCGAGCGTCCGGCGAAATGGTATGGGACAACCCCGAACCGGAACGAACGTATCGAAGGTTGCCAGCCGTTAAAAGATGCCCAGCTGATCCCGCGCCGCTTCGGTCATCCGGTCGGGCGTCCACGGTGGATCCATGACGATCCGCACCTCGACGCCCGCCACGTCGGCATGAGCCGCGAGCACCCGCTTCGTGTCGCCGATGAGCTGCGGGCCGGCCGGGCAGGCGGGGCTCGTCATCGTCATGTCGATGCCGATCTTCTGCTTGCCGGATGCGTCGGCCGCCGGCTCGAGCGTGACGCCATACACGAGCCCGAGATCGACGATGTTCACGAACAGTTCCGGGTCCTTGACCTCCTTGAGCATCTCGCGGATCGAGTCTTCCGAGAGCGCCCCGGAGGCTGCGGCGGTGGCTGCTCCCGGCGGCGGTGCGGGCGATGCTGTGGCCTGCGGGGCAGGGGAGCCGGGTGCGACCGTTGGGGCGCTCGTCGCATGGGCGGCCGGGCCGTTGGCCGTGGCGTCGTCCCGCAGCCTGACGAACACGCCGTCGCCCTCGACCTTTACGTCGTGGGCCCGCGTGGCCCGCACGGCGGGCATCGTCAGGGCGGCACCGGTGCGGATGTCGAACTTCGCGCCGTGACGCGGACAGGCGATCTTGTGGTCGCGCAGCTCGCCGTCGGCGAGCGGGCCGCCGTCGTGCGTGCAGACGTCGTCGAGGGCGTAGAACCTCCCCTCGACGTGGAACAGGGCCACCATGTCGCCATCGACATCGACGAGCGTCTTGCCCGGATCGGGAATCTCGCTGACGTCGGCGACGCGAACGAAGTCAGCCATGGCGGTCACGATACCCGGCGGATGCGGCTGCCGATCGCGCGGGCGAGCGCCTCGCGAACCGGCGCGATCGTGATCCGGTCGAAGACCTGCTGGAAGAAGCCGGCGACCACGAGGCGGGCCGCCTCGTCGGCCGACAGTCCGCGGGCCTGGGCGTAGAACAGCTGCTCGGGATCCACGCGGCCGCTGGTGGCGCCGTGCGTGCAGCGCACGTCGTCGGCCTCGATCTCGAGGCCCGGAATCGAGTCGGCCCGGGCTTCGTGGGAAAGCATCAGGTTGTCGTTGCGCTGGTATCCGTCGGTCTTCTGGGCGGCCTTGTCCACCTTGATCATGCCGCGCCACACGAGCCGCGACCGATCCTGGAGGGCGCCCTTGTAGAGCAGGTCGCTCTTGCACGACGGGGCTTCGTGGTGCTGGAGCGTGTTGTAGACGAGGTGCTGCCGGCCCTCGGTGAACATCACGCCGTTCACCTGGGCGTCGGCATGGCGGCCGGCCAAGGCCACGTCCTGCGCGACCTGCGACACCCGGCTGCCCAGCGCCCCGAGCGTCCACTGCAGCCGGCCATTGTCGCGGACGACCGCTTTCTGCCGGGCGAAGTGCCACACGCCCGTGTTCCAGTTTTGCAGGTTCACCATCCGCAGGAAGGCGCCGCGGCCGACCACGATTTCCGTGCCACCGCAGTGGAATCCACCGGCCGGCGTCGCCGCATCGCCGCCACCGGCCGTCTCCGTGAGGAGCGTGGCCTCGGCTCCCTCGCCGAGGACGACGAGCACGTGCGACGTGTCGATGCCACCGGGGCTGATCGCCGCCATCACCGACAACGGCTCACGGACCTTCACGCCGGCCGGCACGTAGAGGATGGCGCTTGCGCGGTGAAACGCCGCATGGAGCGCCGCGAACCAGTCGGCGCGGGAATCGATCACCGAGAACCAGTGCGGCTCGAGAGCCGCTCCATGCTCGGCGAGCACTCGCTCCGCCGAGCCGAACACCACGCCCTGCCGGGCGAGCGCCGGATCGCACTCGTCACGGACCACGTGGCCGTCGAGCGACACGAACCGGCCGGCGAGCGACGTGTCGGCGGCCGGCTGGGCCCGCTCGTCGAAACCTGTTTCGGCGCCCACTGTACCGGCCGTGATCGCCTCGGCAAGCATGCCAACCGGAACCGACGTCGCGGCAGCCCGCGGCCGCAGCCCCCAGGCCTTCGGCTTGAAGAGCCGCAGGTCGGTTCGCATCCAGTTTTCACTGCGGCGGTTGGGCAGCGCCAGGCTCGTGAAGGCATCGAACGCGGCCCGGCGCCTGTCCGCCACCCAGGCGGGGAGCGATTCGGCGGCGATCAATCCGTCGAGGGCGTCCCGGTCGAACGCCGCGGCTGCAGCGGGAGTGGCGGTGGCAGCGGTCATGCTCTAGCCCACCGACCCTTCCATCTGCAACTGGATGAGCTTGTTCATCTCGACGGCGTATTCCATCGGCAGTTCCTTCACGAGCGGCTCGATGAATCCGCCGACGATCATCGTGCTCGCCTCGGCCTCGGAGAGCCCGCGGCTCATGAGGTAGAAGAGCTGCTCCTCGCCGATCTTCGAGACGCTCGCCTCGTGGCCGACGGTGACGTCCTGCTCCTCGATCTCGATGTAGGGGTAGGTGTCGCTGCGGCTCTTGTCGTCGAGAATCAGCGCGTCACAGACGACGCTCGACTTGCTCTTCTTCGCGCCGGGCTCCACCTTCACGAGCCCGCGATAGCTCGCCCGTCCGCCGTTCTTGGAGATGCTCTTCGACACGATCCGGCCGCTCGTGTGCGGAGCGACGTGGACGATCTTGGCGCCGGCGTCCTGATGCTGGCCGGCCGAGGCGAACGCGATCGAGAGAATCTCGCCGCGGGCACCGGGCTCCATGAGGTAGACGGCCGGGTATTTCATCGTCAGGTGGCTGCCGAGGTTGCCGTCGATCCACTCCATCAGGGCCCCCTCGTACGCCATGGCCCGCTTGGTGACGAGGTTGTAGATGTTGTTGGCCCAGTTTTGGATCGTGGTGTACCGGCAGCGGCCGTGCTTCTTCACGACGATCTCGACGACGGCCGAATGCAGGCTCTCCGTCGAATACATGGGGGCCGTGCAGCCCTCGACGTAGTGCACCTGCGCCCCCTCGTCCACGATGATCAGCGTCCGCTCGAACTGCCCCATGCTCTCCGCGTTGATGCGGAAGTAGGCCTGCAGCGGAAACTCGATCTTCACGCCCTTGGGCACGTAGATGAACGAGCCGCCGGACCAGACGGCCGAATTGAGGGCGGCGAACTTGTTGTCGGTGGGCGGGATGATCGTGCCGAAGTACTGGCGGAGCAGATCGGAATGCTCGCGGACGGCGGTGTCGGTGTCGGTGAAGATCACGCCCTTCTTGGCGAGATCTTCCTGCAGCGATCCGTACACGACCTCGCTCTCGAACTGGGCCTTCACGCCGGAGAGGAATTTTCGTTCAGCCTCGGGGATGCCGAGCCTGTCGAACGTCTGCTTGATCGCGTCGGGCACCTCTTCCCAGGTCTTGCCCTGCTGTTCGGCGGGCTTGAGGTAGTAGTAGATGTCCTGAAAATCGACACCGATCCGGCCGCCCCACGACGGCATCGGCTTCGACTCGAAGATTTCGAGCGATTTGAGACGGAACTCGCGCATCCATTCCGGCTCCCCCTTCATCTCCGAGATCTGGGTGACGATCTCGGCATCGATCCCCTTGCGGGCCTTGAAGACGGCAGGGGAGTCGGTGCGGAAGTCGTACTTGTTGATCTCGCCGAGGGCGGATGACGACGAGGTGTCGAGGGCTGTGGACATGGGTTTCACATTCTTTCAAGGGTGTGCGGTCGTGATATCCCTCGGCTCATGCCTCGGGCTTCCCGATGAACGCCGTGCATCAGGCACCGACGGGCTCCGTCGTCTTCTCCAACGCCTTCTCGGCCGCGGCCGCTTCCGGATAGGCGGCGCGAATCCGCTCGTAGCCCTTCTTGTGCAGTTCGGCGGCCAGTTCCGGCCCGCCAGATTCCACGATCCGCCCGCCGAGCATCACGTGCGTCTGGAGCGGGATATTGTGCTCGAGGAGCTGCTCGTGGTGGGTGATGATGAGGATGCCCATCTCTGCGCCGCCGATTTTCGCGATGCTCTGGCTGGCGAGGCGAACAGCGTCGGCGTCGAGGCCGCTGTCGGTCTCGTCGAGAATCGCGAACTTCGGCCGCAGCATGGCCAGTTGGAGGATCTCGGCCCGCTTCATCTCGCCGCCGGAGAAGCCGTCGTTGACGTACCGGCGGGCAAACTCCGGGTCCATCGAGAGTTCGGCCATCTTCTTCTTGAGTTCGTCGCGAAACTCGCGCATCGGCACGAGCTCTTCCCCCTCCTTGCGGTCGGGGTTGCGGACGTTCGTCACGGAGTGCCGCAGAAAGTCGGCGACCCGCACGCCGGGGATCGACATCGGCCGCTGGAACGCCAGGAAAATCCCGGCCCGCGCCCGCTCGTCGGGCTCCATCGCCAGAATGTCGACGCGGCTGCCGTCGGCCTTCACCATCTCGATCGAGCCGGCGGTGACCTCGTACGACGGATGCCCCATGATCGCGTAGCCGAGCGTGCTCTTGCCCGAGCCGTTGGGCCCCATGAGCGCGTGCACCTCGCCGCGACCGATCACGAGATCGACGCCCTTCAGAATCTCCTGGCCCTCGACGGCCACGTGGAGCCCCTTGATGACGAGCTGTTCGCCCGTGGATGCAGGTGCGGTCATGGAAGCGGTGCGTTCCTCGGGTGGTTGGACGGGAATCAGGCCTGAACCTTCTGGTGATCGAACACGAGCTCGCCGTCGCCGACAGGGGAGACGACGTAGCCAGAGTGGTGCGGGACCGGAAGTTCGTCGTCGATCTTGCCGGCGCCGTCCTTCCGCTTGGCGATCCGCTGCCCCTGGATCTTGTCCTGGATCCGCATCAGCCCCTCGAGCAGGCTTTCGGGTCGCGGCGGGCACCCGGGCACGTACACGTCCACCGGCACGACGAGATCCACGCCCTTCACCACGTGATAGCCCCACTTGAAGTAGGGGCCGCCACCGGTCGTGCAGGCGCCCATCGCGATCACGTATTTCGGATCGGGCATGAGGTTGTAGAGGCGACGGACGCGGCTGGCCATTTTGTAGGTGACCGTGCCCGCGACGATCATCAGATCCGCCTGGCGGGGCGTGGCCCGGAAGGCCCCCGCGCCGAAGCGGTCCATGTCGAAGCGACTGGCCCCCGCGGCCATCATCTCGATGGCACAGCACGCCAGGCCGAACGTCATCGGCCAGATGCTCGACTGGCGGGCCCAGTTGATCGCCTGCTCGACGGTGGTGAGGACCATGTTCTCCTCGAACCGGCCTTCGATCCAAGGCTTCGGGGTGGCAAGGGGCTGCGTCATGGGGCACTCTCCTGGATGGTCTGCGAGGGAAACCGCACGGCATTCGATGCTGCAACGCCCGCGTTTTCAAGGGCCGGTGAAGCCGCCGCCGGGACCGGCTCGCCGGCGGTGAACCGGCAGCACGAGCTGCCGTCGAGCCGGCATTCCGACAGCTTGACGGGCGCTCCGACGAGTTCCTCGAGCATCACCCGCTCGGCCGCGCAAATGCCGCGGTCTTCCTCGGCCAGATCGGGGTATGGGCAGGCGTATGTCGTGAGCACAGGCAAGCCACCTGCCACGCCGTCCGCATCCACCGAGCACGAAAGCCGGCGCTCGCTGAAGAGGCTGGCCACGTCGTGCAGCCGTGCCTCGGGCGTGGGGCCCGAGACCCGGTCTTTGTAGGTGTTCGCCATGGCGGAACCGAGCCTGGCCAGGAGTCCGCGGCGCACGTCGGGTTCCCGAATGCCCCGAACTTCCCGCCACAGCACGAGGGCCAGGTCGCGGAAGTTGTCGCCCCCGCTGCGTCGTCCCTTTTCGGTGAGGCTGTAGCGGTGGGCTGGCCGGCCACGACCGGTCGCCCGTTCGTGTGCCGAGCGTTCGACAAGCCCGGCCTTCATGAGCCGCTCGAGTCGCTGCCGCACGGCAGTGGCCGTGACGCCGAGCGCGGTGGCCAGGGTTCCAACCTCGACGGCGCCGTCGACCCGGAGGACTTCCAGGAGGGCCGCGTCGGAACTTCGTGAGGAGGCGTGAGTCGATCCGCTCATACCTCAGTTATAGAGCGTCCTCGAATTTCGACAAGTTAGGCTGTGAAAAATCGGTCCGTCCGGGGCCGCCCGGAAACGTCTCCCGCATGACATCCAGGAACTCTCGCTGCGACAGCACCCGTGACACTTTGCCGCGGAACTCGCGTGCCCCCGGCAGCCCCTGGGCATACGAGCAGGCGAACTTTCGCATCAGCAGCGTGCCGCGCTCGGCACCAAAGCGGCGGCAGACGAGATCGTAGTGGTGGAGCACGAGGTCGTACTGCTCGCGCGGCGTCGGATCGGGCGGCTTCGGCTCACCGCGCAGGAGTGCGGCAGTCTGCGCGAAGATCCACGGCTTCGCGAGCGACTCGCGGGCGATCATCACGCCGTCGAGGCCATGGTCTCGCAGCCGGGCCACGGCGGTTTCCGCCGAGTCGATGTCGCCGTTGCCGATGACCGGCAGCCGCGACACGCTCCGCTTCACCGCGGCGATCGCGTCCCAGTCGGCACGGCCTGAAAAGAACTGCGCGGCCACCCGCCCGTGCACCGTCAGGCACGACGCCCCCGCCTCCTCGATCCGCTGGGCGACCTCGACGGCCGTGCGGCAGGTATCCGCGCAGCCCAGCCGGATCTTCGCCGTGACGGGCGTGCCGTCGCACGCGTCGACGACCCGGCGCACGATCTCGCCCACGCGGGCAGGGTCACGGAGAAGCCACGAGCCGCTGTGCGCCTTCACCGTGACCTGCCGCACCGGGCAGCCGAAATTGAGGTCGACCACGCTGACGTGAAAGTCTTTCGCCAGCCGCCGGCCGACCGCAGCGAGATTGTCGGGATCGTTGTCCCACATCTGCACGGCGAGCGGCCGGGGTTCGTCGCGCACGCCCCACAGTCGATCGGGGTTCTCGCCGCGATGCGTCTCGAGCCACCTCGCGCCGCGGGCCGCGATCATCTCGGTGGCCAGGAGACCGGCGCCGCCGAACTCACGCACCACCTGCCGGTAGGCGAAGTTCGTATAGCCGGCCATCGGCGCTTGCAGCACCGGCGGATCGACCATGACGGGGCCGATCATGAGCGGCCGCACCGTCGGCGTGGGCTCGGCGGCCGGCATCGAGATCATCATGGGGCGACCGAGGGCACGGCCGGCACCGCGGGCGGTGCGGCCTGCAGGCCGGCAGGCGGGATGAACACGGGCGGTGGCAGCGCGACAGATGGCTGCGTCGGGGTCACGGGCGGCGGAGCGTCGGCCGTGGCTCCGGCCGTGATCACGACCGGCTGTTGGCGCCATGGGATCGGCGTGCCGATGAGCATCGATGCGAAGCGGTCGTCGGGCACCGAGAAATCACCGACAGCCATCACATATTCGGCGATCTCGTTGTTGTAGGTGCGCACGTCGTCGATGAACGCCCGCTCCTGCGCGACGAGCCGCTCGTGAGCCGCCGCGACGGCCTCGATCGGCAGGCGTCCCTTCGCATGCTCGACCTCGGCGAGCGAGAACGCCTCGGCTGCGTACCGCACGGCCGAGGCCCGGGTTTCGAGTGCTTCGTGTCGGACCGGAAGCGTGCGGTTGATCGCCCGCACGCGGCCGGTGGCGGCCCGGGCAGCGAAGATCGTCTCGAAGTGTGTCTGGTAGGCGGTGACGAGCGGACGGTCGACCGGCCACGGCAACGGCTCGCCCACAGGAAGCCGCACGAGGTCCACGAGCTCCTGCTGCGCGGCGACGAGGGCCGCCTCGGCCTCGGCTCGTTCCGACCGGGCCTCCGCAACGAGCGCCTCGAGCACGGCGCGGTCATGCTCCGCCGCTCCCGGAGCGACGAGTTCCAGACGTGCGACGGCGGCGGTGGCCTGCTTGAGGAGGGAGAACGCAGCAGCCACCTTCCAGTACGACTGCGTGATCCAGAGCCGCCGTGTGCGGTCGCCGGACCGCTCGAGCGCCTCGAGCAGGGGCAGCGGTCGGTCGTGCAGCGAGCCGCTGGTCGCGGCGGCGAGTGGCTCGAGCAATGTGCCGAGGAGCGTGGCGGCCCCCGAAGCGTCTGGGGCGGGCGTGGCGTCGTTCGCCTTGGCTGCCGGTGGCGTGGCCGGCGGATCGACGATGACGGACACCGTGCCATCGGCTGCGACCTCGCGGGGGGCGGTGGCGAGGGCGTCGTCGGCGCGGATCAATCCCTGACCCGCCACGAGGCAGGCTCCGAACGTCGCGACGAGATACGGGAGGCGGTTCATCAAGACCTACTTCTGGCGTATGTAGGCTCACACAGGACGCATCGCCAGTCAACGGCAAGTGGCGGGCCCTCCGGGCCTGGCGCGGTGGGCTGCCGTGGGCTGCACGGAACGGCTCGGCATCCTGCCGACCGTTCCTTGGCCGACCTCCGTCGGCTGGGATCAACCCGGCCCTCCAGGCCTAGCCGTCACGCGAGGGCGATGTTTCGCGTGAAGGCAGCCCGGCACGATGCCGGGCCATCGCAGGCGAGGGA
>JBAXUY010000128.1:0-8288 GCA_037129475.1 Planctomycetia bacterium
CGTTCGGCATTCTTTTCAAGATGCCAACTACCACGACCAAATTGTCAAAGAACGACACGAGCCGACGACATCACCCCGAAGGGTGCTGGCGACGGCTCGCAACCTGTCATGGACAGAGGTTCACTTCGGAAACGAACCGCTTCGTGCTCAAGGCACATGGCGATCCGGCTGCCGAAACGGGCCTCAACCCATGACAGAGCTTGTCACGAGCCATCTGGCGGGAACCGATCCCAAGCACAAGGTGATCGGCCGCAAGACTCCAAGAAAATTAGCGGACGCTCCGGAGGGCGTCAAGCACCGGGAAAAAAGGGGCGAAAAACGTCGGGTCCGCCCGCTTTTTTGGCAGGGTATAACCGCTGTATGTCCTTTTCGGCTCCACGTCGTGCCTGGTTCGGCTGCGCGATTCTCCTCGCATGCTCGGGCAGTTCGGCTACCGCCGACCCGCCGGGCGCGGCGGTGGTTGTCGCCCCCGTCGAGCAGGTGGAACTCGCCGCCGCCCAGTCGTTCGTGGGCACCGTCTACCCGGCGAGAGTGAGCGACGTGGGGAGCGCGATCGACGGCCGCGTCGTTCGCATGCCCGTCGAAGACGGCCAGCGGGTCGCTGCGGGCGAGCCGATCGCCGAACTGCTTCGCGGCCTGCTCGAAATCGAGCGCTCGGGGGCCGTTGCCGAGCGGGAACGCCGTGCTCAGGTGCTGGCGGAACTCCGGGCCGGGAGCCGTCCGGAGGAAATAGCCCAGGCGCGGGCCACGGTCGCCGGCCTCACGGCCCGGGTTGCATACGCGCACAATCGCGTGTCGCGGTTGTTGCGGCTCGCCGAGCGCGGCACGAGCACGGAAGACGAACTGCTCGTCGCTCGGACGGACGCCAGCCAGGCGGAGTCGCAACTGGCCGGCGCCACGGCGGCGCTCGCACTCGCCGAGGCCGGCCCGCGCCAGGAGGCGATCGCCCAGGCGGCCGCAGCCCTCGCGGCCCAGGAAGCGGAAATCGCGCGGATCGATGATCAACTCGGCAAACACATCATTCGGGCCCCTTTCGCCGGCTGGGTCGTGGAGCGGTTCACGGAAGAGGGACAGTGGGTGGCCCGTGGCGGACTGGTGGCCCGGATCGCGGAGCTCGACCACGTGGAAATCGAGGTTCAGGTGCCGGAACTGGCGATCGGCACGCTCGCGGTCGGGGCCGACGTCCGGCTCGAAATCGACGCCGCCCCGCAGCAGACATGGATCGGTCGCGTCGAACGGATCGTGCCGCAGGCCGACCTCCTCAGCCGCAGCTTTCCCGTGAAGGTGCTCCTGGACAACCGGATCGTCGACGGACAGCCGATCCTGCGCGGCGGGCTGCTCGCCCGAGCCTGGTTGCCCGTCGGCAAAACGGGCCCGGCCATCGTCGTGCCCAAGGATGCCCTCGTGCTCGGCGGCGGCCAGCCGCTGGTCTATGTGGTTGATCCCGCCACGGAGCCCGGCTCGGGCGCCGTGCGATCCGTGCCCGTCGTCCCGGGCGCCGCGGTGGCCGGCACCGTCGAGATCCGCGGCGACCTGCGGCCCGGGCAGTTGGTGGTCGTCCGCGGCAATGAACGACTGCGGCCCGGCATGCAGGTGTCGTACGCACCATGAACCTCGTCGCGGCCTGCGTCGCCAATCCGGTGAAGGTGGCCGTGGGCGTGATTCTCGTCACGCTGTTCGGTGTGCTGTCGATCATGTCGATGCCCGTGCAGCTGACGCCCGAGGTGGAGGTGCCCACGATCTCGGTCGAATCACGCTGGATCGGCGCGAGCCCCCAGGAGGTGGAGCGCGAACTCGTCCAGCCGCTCGAGGAGCAGCTGCGGAGCGTCGAGGGGCTCGTGAAGCTCTCGAGCGAGTCGAGCGACTCCACGGGCATGATCCAGCTCGAATTCACCGTGGGCACCGACATGTCGCAGGCGCTCGTCAAGGTGAACACGCGCGTGCAGCAGGTGCGCGACTGGCCGATCGACGCCGATCGGCCGGTGATCCGCACCGCGAGCGCGAACGACCGTCCCGTGGCCTGGCTGATCCTCGGCCAGGCTGCGCCCGACGCCGCCCGGATCGAGGCGGCGAAGGCGGCCCACCCGGACCTCTCCGCCGGTCTCGATCGTGTGCTCCGGGCTCGCTCGCCCGACCTGGCGCTCTACCGCCTGCGCACGCTCGTGGCAACGCATCCCGAACTCACCTCCCTCGCCCCGCCGGATCTCGACGTGGAGGCGCTGCGGCGGATGGCGGAGGACGAGATCGAAAGCCGGCTGGAGCGGGTCGACGGCGTCTCGAACGCCGATCTGGTGGGAGGCCGGGCCGACGAACTGCAGGTGCTCGTCGATCCCACCAAACTCGCCGCACGGCAGCTCACCATCGACGACTTGCGACTGGCCCTGGCCAACCAAAACCAAGACACCTCCGGCGGAGACGTTTGGGAGGGAAAGCGGCGGTACGTCGTGCGCACACTCGGCCAATTTCGCTCGCCGGAGCAGGTGGAGGGCGTGATCATCGCCCGCCGCGGCGGCAAGCCCGTGTACGTGCGGGACGTGGCCCGGGCCCAGCTCGGCACGAAGAAGCCCGACGGAATCGTACGGCGGTTCGGCGCCAGCAACATCGCCGTCCGGATCACGCGCGAGCAGGGCACGAACGTGCTCGACATGATGCGCCGCCTGCGGGCCGTGGCCGCCGACATCGACGCGGACCTTCGCCCTCGGGGCCTCGCGCTCTCCGTCGTCTACGACGAGACGACCTACATCGACTCCGCGATCGGCCTCGTCAACGACAACATTCTCGTCGGCGGCCTGCTGACGCTCGGCACACTGCTCCTGTTCCTGCGGAACATCCGCTCGACACTCATCGTGGCACTCTCGATCCCGGTGAGTGTGATGGGCACGTTCCTGGCCCTGGCCGCGTTCGACCGCACGCTCAACGTGATCAGCCTCGCCGGCATCGCGTTCGCGGTGGGGATGCTCATCGACAACGCGGTCGTGGTGCTCGAAAACATCTTCGTCCACTGGAGCAAGGGCGAAGATCCGGCCACGGCCGCCGTCCGCGGCACGACCGAGGTCTGGGGGGCGATCCTCGCGAGCACGCTCACGAACGTCGCCGTGTTCCTGCCGGTGCTCTTCGTGGAGGGGGAGGCCGGGCAACTCTTCGGCGACATCGCGTTGGCGATCGCCGCCGCGGTGGGGCTCTCGCTCGCGGTGTCGGGGCTCGTGGTTCCCGCGGCGGCCGCGTGGCTGCTCCAAGGACAGCACGCCCGCGACGCGGTGGCCGTGGTGACGGGGGGCGGCTCGCAGCCCACCGGCGCGGTCCGGTTCGTGGGCGACGTGATCGGCCGGTTCGGGGCGGCGTTCACGTCGTCGCTGCTGCGGATCGACCGGTTCCTGCTGGGCGGCGCCGGCCGGGAGGCAATGACGTCGCTCGCGATCGTGGGGCTGGCCGCGTGGTCGACCTGGGCCCTCATGCCGAAGGCCGAGTACCTGCCCGAAGGCAACCGCAATCTCGTATTCGGCATCCTGCTCCCACCGCCGGGCTACAACATCGACGAGCTGCTGCGCATGGGCGACATCGTCGAGGCCCGGCTCCTCCCGTACTGGGACGTCGATCCGGGCACGCCCGAAGCAGCCGCTCTCGACGCCCCGATTCTCGGCGATCTGTTCTTCGTGGCCCGCGGGCGGAGCGTGTTCATCGGCGTGCGCGCACTCGACCCGCTCCAGGCCGCCAGGCTCGTACCGCTCATCCAGCGTGTGGCGGCCGATCTCCCGGGCACGTTCGCCGTGGCCAAGCAGTCGAGCCTCTTCGAACAGGGGATCGGCTCGGGCCGCACGATCGACATCGAGATCACCGGACCCGACCTCGCCACGCTCGTGCAGCTCGGCCTCCAGGTGATGGCCAAGCTCCCGGAGGCGACGCCAGGCAGCCAGAACCTGCCCAAGCCGTCGCTCGATCTCTCCAGCCCCGAGATCCAGCTCGTACCCCGTCTCGAGCAGGCTGCCGACATGCAGCTCGACGCCCGTCAGCTCGGCTACATGGTCGACTGCCTCGTCGACGGCGGGTATGCGACCGACTACTTCCTCGACAACGACCGGATCGATCTCGTGATCAAGGGCGACGAGCGGTTCGTGAAACGCACGCAAGACCTGCGGTCGCTCCCGGTGATCACGCCAGGCGGCCAGCTCGTGCCGCTCGAGAGCGTGGCGGAGGTGAAGGAATTCTCCAGCGGTCCGGAGCAGATCCTGCACCGCGAGCGGGAACGGGCGATCACCGTGCAGGTGTCGCCGCCCACGCGGATGCCGCTGGAGGAGGCGCAGGAGCGGATCATGGCGATGGTCGTGAAGCCACTCGTCGATGCAGGAAGCCTCGCCGGCGGATACCGGATCAGCCTCGGCGGCACGACCGACAAGCTGGTCGCGACGTGGCGGTCGCTGTGGTTCAACCTGCTGCTCGCGGCCGTCATCACCTACCTCCTGATGGCGGCGCTGTTCGAGTCGTGGGCCTACCCTGCCGTGGTCATGCTCTCGGTGCCGCTGGGGAGCGTGGGGGGCCTGCTCGGCCTGGCTCTGCTCAACCGCGTGGGTGCGGCTTTCGGCGTCTACCAGCCGCTCGACGTGCTCACGATGCTCGGGTTCGTGATCCTGATCGGCACTGTCGTGAACAATCCGATCCTGATCGTGGAGCGGGCCTTGCAGCTCGTGCGCGGCGAGGCCGACGACGACCGCGGCACGTGGCCGCCGACCGAGGCGATCCTCGAGGCGATCCGGAGCCGGATCCGGCCGATCTTCATGACGACGTTCACGACCGTGCTCGGCCTCCTGCCCCTCGTGCTCTTTCCCGGGGCCGGCAGCGAACTCTACCGCGGCTTGGGCGCGGTGCTGCTGGGTGGCATGCTCGTGTCGACGCTCGTCACGCTCGTGCTCGTGCCGGTGCTCCTCGGACTCTGCTTCCGGGCGTTTCCCGTGCACTGACGCGGTCGTCGGACTGCGAAGCAAACCAGAGCGTCGCCGCGGCCATGAGCAGTCCGAACAAAATGATGAGCACGAGCACGATGCCCATCAGGCAGCCGGCCCGGGCGTCGTCGCCGCTGAGCGCGCGGAGTTCACGGGCCGAGTGCACCTCACGGCCCGAGGCTGCCGTGGCTTCCTCCGCGTCGCCGACGGCACCCGCCTGACGGCTGTTGACGGAGCTGTCGAGCGCGAGCAGCAGGCTGCGCGCGTGGCGAAACAGAAGTACCGGCAGGAGCACGGCCACGGCGAGGCAGATGCCGAGCGTTATCTCGTGCGACGCGCCGGCTCCGAGCACGAGCGCCGCGTAGAGTAGCCCGGTGACGATCACCGTGGCGCCGTAGTTGAGGTAGATCGATCCGAGATAGAACCCCGGCTCACGGCGGAACGAGAGCCCGCAGTGGCCACACGCATCGTGCATCTGCACGAGCCCGCGAAACAGCAGGCCGTCACCACACCTCGGGCACCGCAGCCGCAGCGCCCGGCCGAGCACGGGAGAGCGGTGAGGGCCCGACATGGTGCGGCGGCGTGAGAGGAAAGAGGCTCCGGTCGGAGTCGAACCGACGATGGCGGATTTGCAATCCGCTGCCTTAGCCACTTGGCTACGGAGCCGTGTGTCGAACCTTCGAGAACGCTACGGAAAACTGGGTGGACTGGTCAAGCGCCGCGTGTCGGGGTGACCATGCCGCCTCTGTCGGTCGTCGCGTTTTCAACGGTCATGCGTAAGGATCGGCCGCCGCCGGCCTGGGGCTTCACTTTGTTCGGCTGGCAGCCAAACGGACCGTGCTCCGCCCCGGGTGGAAATGGGCCCCGGTTGGTTGGCAAGGCCCGCCGCCTTTATAGTCTGCCGGTTTTCCCTCCCCCGTTTTGATCGGATCCGGCCACGGACCGCCTAAGGAGCCCCCAGGATGAGCAAGCAAGGATCGTGCGACATCGGCCTCATCGGCCTCGCCGTGATGGGCGAAAACCTGGCCCTCAACATCGCCAGCCGTGGCTTCTCGATCGCCGTCTACAACCGCACGACGAGCGTCACCGATGCCTTCACGGGCGGCCGGGGCAAGCAGCCGAACGTGGTTGGTTGCCACACGCTTCCCGACCTCGTGGCGGCCCTCAAGGCCCCGCGCAAGGTGATGATGATGGTCAAGGCGGGGCCGGCGGTCGACGATCTCATCAAGACGCTCACCCCCCTGCTCTCCAAGGGCGACGTGATCATCGACGGCGGCAACACGCTGCCTTCCGACACCGAGCGCCGCACGAGGGAGGTCGAGGCGGCGGGCCTGCTCTACATCGGCACCGGCGTCTCCGGCGGCGAGGAGGGCGCGCTCAAGGGGCCGAGCCTAATGCCGGGCGGGTCGAAGGCCGCCTGGCCGCTCGTGAAGCCGATCTTCCAGTCGATCGCCGCCAAGGTCGGCCCGAAAGGCGACATCCCCTGCTGCGACTGGGTCGGCCCGCGGGGCGCCGGGCAGTACGTGAAGATGGTGCACAACGGCATCGAATACGGCGACATGCAGCTGATCTGCGAGGCCTACTGGCTGCTCAAGCACGGGGCCGGGCTCTCGAACGCCGACCTCGCGAAGGTATTCGACGACTGGAACAAGGGGGAGCTCGACAGCTACCTGATCGAGATCACCCGCGACATCTTCACCGTCAAGGACCCCGACACCGGCGACTTCATGGTCGACAAGATTCTCGACAAGGCGGGCGCCAAGGGCACCGGCAAGTGGATGAGCCAGCTCGCCCTCGATCTCGGCGTGCCGAGCACGCTCGTGACCGAGGCCGTGTATGCCCGCTGCCTGTCGGCGCTCAAGGACGCGCGGGTGCGGGCCAGCAAGGTGCTCACCGGCCCCGATCTCCCCACCCACGACGATCCGAAGGCCTTCGTCGAGCAGGTGCGCCAGGCCCTCTACGCGTCGAAGATCGCGAGCTACGCCCAGGGCTACGTGCAGTTGGCCGCCGCCGCCAAGGAGCACGACTGGCCGCTCGACTACGGCTCGATCGCGATGATGTGGCGGGGCGGCTGCATCATCCGGGCCCAGTTCCTCGAGCGAATCCACGAGGCCTACAAGGGCCAGCCCGACCTCGAAAACCTCATGCTCGCGCCCTATTTCAGGGATGCGCTGGCGAAGTCGCAGAAGGCCTGGCGGCACGTCGTGGCGACGGCGGCCACGATCGGCATTCCCGTGCCCGGCTTCATGGCGGCGCTCGCCTACTACGACGGCTACCGCCACGCGACCCTCCCGGCCAACCTGCTCCAGGCCCAGCGTGACTACTTCGGCGCCCACACCTACGAACGCACCGACAAGCCCGGCACGTTCCACACCGAATGGCTCGACCTCCGGAGGCAGGCATGAACGGGTTTCTCGGGAATCTCTTCGGGCTCTCCGGCCGGACGGCGGTGGTGGTGGGCGGCACGGGCGTGCTCGGCGGCGCTCTCGCCGACGGGCTCGCCAAGGCCGGAGCATTCGTCGTCGTGGCCGGCCGTGGTGCCGATCGCGGTGCCGCCCGCGTCGACGCGATCAAGGCGGCAGGCGGCGACGGCACGTTCGTGAGCGTCGATGCCGTCGACCGCACGAGCGTCAAGGCGCTCCTCGAGGCCACGATCCACGCGCGTGGCCGGGCCGACATCCTCGTAAACTGCGCCGGCGTCAACTCGTCGGTGCCCTACTTCGAGATTCCCGACGACGACTACGACAGGGTGCTCGACACGAACCTCAAGAGCACACACATCGGCTGCCAGATCTTCGGCGCCCACATGGCGGCGAACCACGCAGCCGGCACGGGCGGCGGCGCGATCCTCAACATCGGCAGCGTCTCGGCCGACAAGCCGCTCTCGAAGGTCTTCATCTACTCCGCGTCGAAGGCGGCCGTGCTCAACTACACGCAGAACGTCGCCCGCGAACTCGCCCCCAAGGGTGTGCGGGTGAACATCCTCTGCCCCGGTTTCTTCCCCGCCGAGCAAAACCGCAAGATCCTCTCGCCCGATCGCGTGACCACGATCATGTCGAAGACACCGATGAACCGCTTCGGCAATCCCGAAGAACTCGTCGGCGCCGCGATCCTCCTCTGCGCCCCCGTGGCCGGCAGCTTCATCACCGGCACGAGCATCTACGTCGACGGCGGGTTCACAGGAATGAGCATGTGACTGTCGCCGCGCGCGCCGGCTCGGGGTTACCCCGTACCGTCTCGCCGGACGCTCACTCCGGCCATCCTGGCCTCCGCTCGCTCGGATGTGCCTGCGCTACGCCATCCATGGCTGCGCTGGTCACATACGCCGTCTCAACGGCAGGGGTAACCCCT
>JBAXUY010000129.1:0-8242 GCA_037129475.1 Planctomycetia bacterium
ATGCGGCGGTGTTTCCCGAGCACGGCCTCGCCTGGGACTTCAACTACCGCGGCGATCTGCACTTCCTCGTGCAGGCCCGTCGCCAGGCCGCCGCCCGCCACCTCCATGTGGAAGACGGCTGGGTCTATTTCCTCCACGGCTGGACCCGCGTGATGGAGGAAGTGTTTCACGTCGAGATCCCTGCCCGCGGGCCGGGGTTTGACGCGCTAGGCCAGATCGCCGCGAGCACCCGCACCTGAGAACCACACCTCGAAAGGAGTTCATTGCCGATGGCACACGCAGTGGCCGATCACCCCATCACCGATGCCGACCTTCCCTTTGGCGTCGATATCGACCTCGTCACCGGCGCGATGGCCGAGCCCGATCGCGTGCTCGTCCGCCGAGCGAGCGATATGAAGGGCTACTACAGGGACGCCGCCGCCCTCGACCGCCTGATCGCCACCGGCGACCCTGTCCATTACGAGGTGTTCGAAAAGGTGGTCCCGGAAACCTACGGCCACCTGCTGTTTTGTATTTCGAAGCTCTATCCGGGCCGCGTGGGCGACGAGTGCTTCATGACGAAGGGGCACTATCACACCGTCAGCGGCACGGCCGAAACCTATCTCTGCATCGCCGGCACGGGCTACATGATGTGCAAGCTCTCCGATGGCTCGTGCCGGGCGGAGCCGATGCGGCGCAACCGGATGGTCTACGTGCCTCCGCACTGGGGGCACCGCTCGATCAACACGGGCTCCGACCCGCTGATCTCGTTCTGCGTCTATCCGGCAGAGGCCGGGCATAACTACGGCGACATCGCCGCCCAAGGCTTTCCCAAGCGGGTGTTCATGCGGGGCGGTCGCGAGGTGATCGAGTAGCGTTCGACAGAACCGATCATGAAAAAAATTCTCGTCACACCCCGGTCGCTCACCGCCGGCGGCCATCCGGCCCTCGAGAGGCTCTCTGGCGCGGGCTATCAGGTCGTGCTCGGCCCGAGCGGCAAGATGCCGACGGCGAACGACCTCGTGGGGCTCCTGCCGGGCTGCGTGGGCTGGCTGGCTGGCGTGGAAAAGATCACCGATGACGTGCTCGCGGCCGCCCCAGGCCTCCGCGTGATCGCCCGCAACGGCACCGGAGTCGATGCCATCGATCTCGAGGCCGCCCGACGCCGTGGTATCGAGGTGCGGCGGGCGGAAGGGGCGAATGCCCGCGGCGTCGCGGAACTCGCCATCGGCCTCGTGCTCGCGCTTGCACGGTCGATCCCGCTCTCTGACGCTCGGATCAAGGCCGGCGGCTGGGAGCGCCGCAAGGGGATCGAGCTCGAAGGCAAGACGCTCGGCATCGTCGGCTGCGGAAAGATTGGCCGGATCGTCGCCGGGCTCGCCCGGGGCTTGGGCATGCGTGTCGTGGGGCATGATCCCTTTGCGAAGGATTCCGGTGACCTGCCACTGGTGCCGCTCGACGACCTCGTCGCCGCGAGCGACGTGATCACGCTCCACTGCCCGCCGCCCTCCGATGGCAGCCCGCTCCTGGATGCCCGGCGGCTGGCGCTCACCCGGCCGGGCGTCTTCATCGTCAACACGGCTCGGTACGAGCTGATCGACATCCACGCACTCGTGGCGGCGATCGAGCGCGGACAGGTCGCGGGGGCGGCGCTCGACGTCTTCGACGCGGAGCCGCCACTCGACCGAAAGCACCTGGCGAGCGATCGCATCATCGCTACGCCCCATGTCGGCGGCTTCACCGACGAGAGCGTCGATCGGGCGGTGGACGTGGCCGTGGACAACCTGATCGAGGCCCTCGCCGCGGCTCCCGCCGGGCGACGGGAGGCGGTGAAGACATGACAGCAGGCCAGATCGATCCGCTAGCGGTG
The DNA here is from genome assembly GCA_037129475.1 of Planctomycetia bacterium. Classification (GTDB taxonomy): domain Bacteria; phylum Planctomycetota; class Planctomycetia; order Pirellulales; family UBA1268; genus RGVT01. The sequence goes on from JBAXUY010000129.1 coordinate 1,850, forward strand.
ATCGCGCAGCACCGCGTTGTGCCCGTGATCGCCATCGAGTCGGCGGCCCATGCCCTGCCCCTCGCCGACGCGCTGCTCGCCGGCGGCCTGCCGATCATCGAGGTGACGTTTCGCACGAAGGCGGCAATCGACGTGATTCGTTTGCTCGCCCGCGAGCGGCCGCAATTGCTCGTCGGCGCCGGCACCGTGCTCGATCCGGCGACGGTCGATGCGGCGGCCGAGGCCGGGGCGCGGTTTGCACTCGCGCCGGGCTGCTCGCCGGCAACGGTGCAGCGCGCTCGCGCGATCGGCCTGCCCTTCGTGCCCGGCGTGCAAACGCCGTCGGAGGTGGAGCTTGCCCTGTCGCTCGGCTGCACGACGCTCAAGTTCTTCCCCGCCGAGGCCGCCGGGGGCGTGAAGATGCTGGAGGCGATCTACGCGCCCTACAAACACACCGGCGTGAAGTTCATTCCCACTGGCGGCGTGAGCCCGGCGAATCTGGCGGCCTACCTGGCCTGCGATGCCGTGGCGGCAATCGGCGGCACCTGGCTCGCGAAGACAGACGACCTCACTGCCGGCCGCTTCGACGAGATCGCCGCACGCACCCGCGATGCCGGGGCGATGGCCGCCGGCAAGGGGGCCCCATGCTGACTGCCACCGCTCCGCGTGCCTGCCCGCAGGTCGTCGTCGCCGAGGGCGGCCCGCCACGCTTGGCGGCATCGTCGCCTGCCGACCGGACGCTCGGCCTTGCCTGGCTCGGGCAGGCGGGATTTCTGCTGCGGGCGGCCGGCCGCACGATCGCGATCGATCCCTACCTCTCCGACTTTCTCGCGAAGAAGTACCGCGGCCGCGAGTTCGCGCACAAGCGGCTCATGACCGCTCCGCTCTCAGTGACGGAGATTCCCCAGCTGGATGCGGTGCTCTGCACGCATCGCCATTCCGACCACATGGATCCCGACACGCTCACGGCGATTGTGGCGAGCCATCCCCACTGCCGGTTCGTCGTGCCGGCGGCAGAGGCCGATCATGCGGTGGCGATCGGCCTGCCCGCCGATCGGATCGTGCCGATCGATGCCGGCGAACACGTGTCGCTCAGCGGCGATCTCGGCGTGACAGCGGTGCCGGCCGCCCATGAGTCGCTCGAGCGGGATGCCGCGGGCCGCTGCCGCTTTCTCGGCTATGTCGTGCAGACCGGCGGCCTCGCCGTCTACCACTCCGGCGACACGGTCGTGTTTCCAGAGTTACCGGGGCTGCTCGCGGGGCTCGGCATCGACTGCGCGCTCCTGCCCGTCAACGGACGTGATGCATATCGGGCCAGCCGTGGCGTGCCCGGCAACATGCGTGCCGCAGAGGCGGTCGCGCTCTGCCGTATGGCCGGACTTCCGCTCCTTGTGCCGCATCACTTCGGGATGTTCGCGTTCAATACGGCGAGCACCGACGACCTTGACCTGCTGTGCGGCTGCACGACGCCCCGCGTGATCGTCCCCGACCTCGACCACCACCTCGTCTTCACGCCCTCTCAACCGTCAACGGAGTCGCGATCATGACCACCGCCCCGATGAAAGTCGGCATCGACAACTACTGCTACCACCGGTTCTTCGGCGAGGTCTATGCCCAGCAAAAGGATCCGGGCCGGCGGATCACGATCGAGTGGTTCATCGATCGGGCCAAGCAACTCGGCGTGGATGGCGTGTCGCTCGAGAGCTGCTTCTTCCCGAATTTCGACGCGGGCTATCTCGACTCGCTCAAGGTGAAGCTCGACGCCGCAGGGCTCATGCGGGTGTTTGCCTGGGGCCACCCCGACGGCCTCGAAGGTGGCAAGAACGCCGCCGCGCTCGACGAACTGATCGCCATGATCCCGCATGCCCGGCGGATCGGGGCGGACGTGATGCGGGTGGTGGGCTCGAGCCTCATGTTTCGGTTCGAGAACCACCAGGAGCAGATCAAGCGGCTCACCGGCATGTTCAAGAAGGCCGTGGCCGTTGCCCGGGACCACGGCGTGAAGCTCGCGATCGAAAACCACATCGACTTCACGAGTGACGAGATCGTGCAGCTGCTCGACGAGGTCGATTCCGATCACTTCGGCGTGAACTTCGACACGGCCAACTTCGCGCGGCTGCTCGACGATCCGGTGAAAGGCATGCAAAAACTCGCTCCGCGGGTATTCGCCACCCACATTAAGGACCTCAAGGTGAATCCGCGGGCGAGCGTGGACGACTGGTTTTTCTTTTCATCCACGCCCGTGGGTGACGGCTTCGTGGATAATCTGGCCCTCGCACGGCTGCTCAAGCAGGCCGGCTACAAGGGCTTCCTCGCCGTCGAGACCGACTTCCTCCACCCCGACTACGCCGACGAAGACGCCGCCGTGGCGCAGAGCGTGGCCGCCCTCAAGAAGATCGCCGCCGCCGCATGACCACCACCCACGAACCACCGCAGATGCCGAAGGCCCGTGTCGTGCCGCTGGCGTTTAGCGCCGCGCCCGACGACGGGTTTCACGCGCAGTGCGGCGCGATTCGCCGGCTCCTCGGCGACCGGATCGATCTCCTGCCCTCCGCCGTGCTCGGCAGCCCCCTGCCCGAGTGCGACGCCGTGATCCTGCCGCAGGTGCTCGGCGACGCCTATCGCCGGCTCGACGCGATCAAGGCGATCAACGTGCCGATCCTCGTCGTGACGAGCGAGTTTGGCACGCTCTCGATGTGGGACTGGGAGATCCTCGCCTGGCTACGCGGAGAGGGCGTGCACGCGATTGCGCCGTACGACCTTGCACAGGCCCGCCGCGTGTGCGCCGGGCTGCAGGTGAAGCGGGAACTCGCCACGGGGAAATTCGTCGTGTACCAAGACGATCCCGGCGACGGCATGCAGGCCCCGATCTTCAAGCGGTTTTACTGGTGGGAAGACGAGTGCTCGCAGCGGATCCTCGACCAGTTCGGCCTGCGGATCGAGAAGCGGAGCTTCAAAGACCTCGGTGCCCGGGCGAAGGCGATCCCGGACGCCGCGGCCGAGGCCGCCTGGCGCGAGAAGCAGCAGCCGATCGCGGGCTGCGCGGGTAAGCCAGTGACGAGCGCCATGAAGATGTATCTCGCCCTGCGCGATGACCTCGACGCCGATCCGGCGATCCGAGCGATGGGGATCAACTGCCTGAACGAGTCGATGTTTTCCGACACGACGCCCTGCCTCGCCTGGAGTCTGCTGCACGACGAGCGGGGGCTGATCTGGGGCTGCGAGGCCGACACCGTCGCCATGCTCACGAAGCACATCCTCCGGCGATCGACCGGCGCGGCCGTGATCATGACGAACCTGTATCCGTTCTTGATGGGGCAGGCGGCGCTCAAGCATGAGCGGATCGAGGCCTTTCCACCGGCGGCCGACCCGGAGAACCACATCCTCGTGGCCCACTGCGGCTACATGGGCGTGATCCCGCGGTCGATGAGCACGTCGTGGACGCTCAAGCCCAAGGTGCTGGCGATCGTCGACGACAACGCGACGGCGATCGACGCCCGGCTGCCCGAGGGGCCGATCACGATGGCGAAACTCATGCCCACGTTCGACACGCTCGTGGCGACCGCCGCCGAACTGACCGGCTACGCCGGCTGGCCCGGCAGCGACTGCGTGAACGGCGGCGTGATCCGCGTGAAGGACGGCCGGCGGATGATGGCCCGGTTGCCCTCGCACCATGCACTCGTGATGGTCGGCGACCACACGGCCGACCTGCCGCTCATCGGCCGGGTGTTCGACCTGGCCGTGGATGAACTCTGTGCCTGAGACCTGAGGAGGCAAAACTCGAATGGCGAAAAACTCGCTCAATGTCGCCCTGCTCGGCACGAAGTTCATGGGCAAGGCCCACAGCCATGCCTGGAGCTCGGCCGCGAAGTTCTTCGATTTGCCAGCCGAGCCCGTGCTCAAGGTTGCGGTCGGCCGCGACAAGCCGTCGCTCGACGAGTTCGCCTCCCGCTGGGGCTGGGAGGAGACGGCGACCGACTGGAAGAGCGTCGTCACGCGGCCTGACGTCGACATCGTCGACATCGCCACCCCGACGGCACTGCACTGCGAGATGGCGATCGCCGCCGCCGAGGCTGGCAAGCACATCTTCTGCGAGAAGCCGCTCGCCCTCGACGTGGCCCAGGCCGAGCGGATGGCCGAGGCCGTCCGCACGGCGGGTGTGACGAGCTATCTCAATCACAACTATCGCCGCGTGCCGGCCGTGGCCTACGCCAAGCACCTCATCGACACCGGCCGGCTCGGGCGGATCTTCCACTGGCGGGGCGCTTACATGCAGAGTTGGATTATCGACCCGGAGTTCCCGCTCACCTGGCACCTGCAGGCGGAGCATGCCGGCGCCGGTCCGCTCTGGGACCTCGGCAGCCACTCCGTAGACCTCGCCCGATATCTCGTGGGCGAAATCGCGAGCGTCCAGGCGCTGACGACGACGTTCATCGAGGAGCGGCCGCTGCCTGGCTCAGGCGCAGGCACGTTCAAATCCGGCGGTGGCAGCACCGCGGCCCGCGGGAAGGTAACGGTGGAAGACGCCGCGATCATGGCGGTCACGTTCGCGAACGGGGCGATCGGCTCATTCGAGAGCACGCGGTTCGCGACGGGCCGCAAGAACGCGAACCGCTTCGAGATCTACGGCGAGAAGGGAGCGGTGGCGTTCGACCTCGAACGGATGAACGAACTGGAGTTCCTCGACGCGACGCTGCCTTCGCCCGAACAGGGCTTCCGCACGGTGCTCGTCACGGAGGCCGAGCACCCCTACATCGCCGCCTGGTGGCCCCCGGGCCACGTCATTGGCTACGAACACACGTTCACGCACGCGGTTGCCGACTTCGTGAAGGCGGTCGTCTCGAAGCAGCCGATCCACCCGACGATCCCCGACGGCGTGGGCACGATGAGGGTGCTCGAAGCCGCGAAGCGGTCGGCCGAGACAAACGTTACCTCGCGCTTGTGAAGTTTCGGCCGCGGTTCGAGGGACCGGTCATGAGCTTTGCCGACCGCGGGACATCCCGGGCCAGCCTCAGCCCCGGCGACGAATCAGATTGGTCGTCGGCGTGACGGTGCACGTGCCATCATGGAGCGGAGGGCATGGGATTCGAACCCACAACCCCTTTCGGGGCATCTGATTTCGAGTCAGACCGCTGGCCAATTCGCTTACCCTCCGAATCGCCAGCGCAAATGTAGAGATGCAGCCGCCCCGGCTCAAGTTGGGTGCCTCGCCGCCGCGGCCGCACGACCCTTGAAGGGCGCTCTACCCAGGGGTAGTCTGCCCCGGCTTTTGGCCCGAATGCCCTTCTCCCCGAGCCGCATGAACGCAGCCGCACCTCGCGAATCCACCGACACCTCGCCCTTCCTCGCCATCACCGGCGGGACAGGCCTGCTCGGCTCCTACCTCGTGCGCGACCTGCTGCTGGCAGGCCGCAACCTCGCCCTCATCGTGCGACGCGATCGCAAGAAGTCGGCCGCCACGCGCGTCGATGACCTCGTGCGTCGCTGGGAGGATTCGCTCGACACGGCCCTGCCCCGACCGGTCGTCCTCGAGGGCGACCTCGCCGAGCCGCTGTGCGGCCTCTCCGACGAAGACCGCCACTGGATGCACTGGAACTGTTCCGAACTGCTCAACAACGCCGCATCGCTGAGCTTCCGGGGCAGTGACCGGGCCGCCGAGCCCTGGCTCACGAACGTCACCGGCACGCGGAACACGCTCGCACTCGCCCGCGAGGTCGGCATCGAGCACTTCCACCACGTCTCCACCGCCTACGTCTGCGGCCTGCGGACCGGCACCGTGGGAGAAACGGACCTCGACGTCGGCCAGGCTTTCGGCAACGACTACGAGACGAGCAAGTGCGAAGCCGAGAAGATGGTTCGCGCGGCTGGCTTCACCTCGACCACCGTCTACCGCCCCTCGATCATCGTGGGCGACTCCCAGACAGGCTACACTTCGACCTACCACGGCTTCTTCGCCGGCCTGCGGCTCGGTCACACGCTGCTGACGCGGGTCGTGAAGGGGTCGACGAGCGGCTCGGCCCTGCTTTCGCTGCTCGGCGTGAATCTTGCCGACCACAAGAACTTTGTGCCGGTCGACTGGGTGGCCGAGGTGATCGCCCACGCGCTGCAGACTCCCGAGGCCCGCGGTCGGACGTTCCACCTCACCCATCCCGATCCGCTCTCGATGCACACCGTCGGCCGGGTGATCCAGGAGGCCGTCGAGACGTTTTCCGTGGCCGCGTCGCCCGACGATCCCGATCTCTGCGACGAGCAGTGGTTCGCCGACAACCTTCGCAGCCAACTCGACGTCTACCAGAGCTACTTCCGCAACGACCCCGTCTTCGATCGGCGGCACACCGACGCCATCGCCGGCCACATCCCGTGCCCGGCCCTCGACGACGCCACGCTCCTGCGGATGTCGCAGTTCGCGATCGA
>JBAXUY010000013.1:0-40894 GCA_037129475.1 Planctomycetia bacterium
CCTTTCGGGGCACGACATTTCCAGTGTCGCCGCTAGCCATTCGCTTACCCTCCAACACACGGTTTCCAGACGCTGGGGCCCGGAAACCGCGCGATGAAGCCACGATTCTACACTGCCGTCCGAGGGCCTGGAACGGGTGCACCCGTTGCGTGGCCGCCAGCAGGCAGCGCCCTCGGGGGGCACCGTGCATGAAAGCGCGGCACCGCCAGCGTGATGGCACGCCTGGCAACTACTTCTTCGCAGCGGGCTTCGCCTTGTCCTGCTTCGGCTTCATGCTCTTCTTGTCGTTCTTCCGCGAGTTGTTGCCCTTGCCCATTGATCGGGTCTCCTCAAGTGTGATGCATACGCGTTCAAAATGAACGGCCGCCGGGCCAGCATATCGCAGAGGGCACCGTAAACCCAGACACGTTTCGTCGAACCGTGTGCACCGGCTACCGCCCGGCGGGCTGGCTCTTGCGGTCCCGCTCGGTGGCCCGCCACTCCCACGGAGGCACCGACTCCGTGTCGGCCCACACGCCGCGTTTGGCCTCCCGCGCCTCGCGTTCCGCGGCCGCGAGCTCAGGGCTCTGATCGTAGCGGACGTAGTGCCAGGCCAACCCGTCTTTCACGAGCGCGAGATTGACGTCGTGGCCATCCACCTCCACCCGGGCGAGGTCGCGGCCGTAGCGGTCACGGCCCTTGAGATGCAGGGTGGCTGTCTTTCGCACCGTCAATCGACCGAGCGCCTCACGCGACTTCGTGCCGAACGGCTGCCCGATCTCCGGGGCGTCGATCCCGTGGAGCCGCACCTTGTGTTTGGTGTTGTTTTCGTCGAGGGCCGTGAGCGTGTCGCCGTCGCTCACTCCCACCACCCGCCACGTGACCGGTGGCTCGGGCGATGCAGCCCCGGCGAGCCCGCCAACCGTGGCAAGCACCATCGCTGAAAGCACACCTTTCCATGCGCGCCGTTCACATTTCATGCGAGTATCGTAGCCATCCGCACACAAGCGAGCCAAGGGCGCCCTCCAGCCCGGGGGGACGGAATCAGCCGATCGTGCCGCGGTCGAGGAGGCCGTCGATGAGGGCGGAGCGGGTGTCGAGCGACGTGGTCCGCAGTTTCGCCTCGGGCTGCTGGAGAATCTCGCGCAGCTTCATGAGCCGCCGGCCGCCCGACTGGGCGTCGTAGCTGTTGAACGCGATCGTGAACCGGCGGTCGGGATCGACTTCCGTGCCGTCGCGCCGGATCGCCGTGGGCCGGCCCCCGTCGCCCCGCACCACCTCGAAGGGCCAGAGCATGCGGTCCGACTTCTTGTCGCCGGCGTCCTCCACCACAATTTCCACGAGGTCGCGGGCCGAGACCTCGGCCGTGGCCAGCATGTTTTCATAGGGGATGATCTTCCAGCAGTCGGCCACGGTAAGCTCACCCGGGGCCACGTCGCCCGTGGCGAACGTGCCGTGGAAGACGCCCTCGACGGGCATCTTTTGCCGGGCGAGCGCCCCGGCAAAGGTCTCGCACAGGAGCGTGGCGAGGTCGCTGCCGCGGCCCTTGCCGTCGATCTTCTGCGCCACGGTGGCCACGCGTCGCGCGAGCTGCTCGTCGGCCTTGGCGAGGTCGGGCCGGGCCCGCTCCATCACCGCCGGGTCGAGGTCGAAGCGATCGTCCATCAGCAGCGTGAAGGCCCGCCGCTCGATCAGCCGGCGGCTGTCGACGTCGAACGTGAGGTCGATCCGGCCGCAGTGGATGCCGTGGTAGCTGGCCTGCGAGCAGAGCACGTCGTGAAGCGTCCAGGCGGGCTGGTCCTGGTGGGAGTGGCCGGCGAGGTAGATGTCGACGTCCTTGGCGTCGCGGAGCAATTCGCGCACGGGATTGGCGTAGTCGTCTTGAAACCGCCAGCCCATGTGGCCCATCACCACGATCGTGTCGGGCTTTTCCTCGCGGATCTCCCGCAGGCTCGCCGCGAGCGTGGCTGCGGGATCGGTCGCGGCCGCGCCGCCGAGCGTCTCCGGGGCGAGCCAGTAGGGCAGGCCCGGCGTGATCAGGCCGATCAGGCCGATCTTGAAGCCCCCGACCTCCTTCACGATCCACGGCTTCACGCCGCCCCAGGCCCCCGTGAACGATCCCGGCGCCGCGCCGGCCCGCTCGAGGTTGCCCGTCAGCACCGGCGATTTCGAGAGCGCGAGGTTGGCCTCGAGCTTCTCGGGGCCCCAGTCGAAGTCGTGGTTGCCGAGCGTCCAGGCGTCATAGCCGAGCTGGTTGAAGAGGTCGATCATGATCCCGCCACCGGTGTCGAGGCTGACGGCCGTGCCCTGCACCACGTCGCCGACGTCCACGGTGAGCGAGTGCGGCGACTCGCGGCGCCACTGGCGGATGCAGGTGGCGCAGCGGGCGAAGCCGCCCACGTCGTCGAGTCCCTCGTAGGTGCTCGTCGGCAGGATCCGCCCGTGGAGATCGGTCGTGTGGAAGATCGAGACGGTGCGGGCTTTCCCGAGATCCCGTGCCGCGGCGACAGATCCGCCGGCGATCCACAGCGCCCCGGCACCCGCCGTGCCGGCCAAGAAGTCACGCCGCGTGTGCGTCAGGTTTTTGGCTTGGCTCATGCCCACGCGCGGACCCGGTGCCGAGCTCCGGACTGACCGACCAGATTGTGACCCGTGGCATCACCGAAGCCCCGGAACGCGGCGGCCTGAATCGCAGCAGCCTGGAGGTTTCGATGTGCATGATGACCTGTCGTTGTCCCACTGAAGGTCGTCGCCGTGAGAGCAGCCCGCGTGCCCGTCGCCAGCCAATTGGCGAAACTGTTCCAGCCCGTAGCCTGGCAAAACACGGCCGCATCGGTCGCATACGAGGGCAGGTAGCCATCGGTCGACGTCGTCGGCAGGAAGATCGAAATTCCGGTGGTGCCGCGGGCGTCAGGAGTCTTCGACGACACGGCAGCGGTGATTGCGCTCCGCACGCCCGTGGCGGCGTCGCGCACCGTCTGCGGCAGGCTCGTCGCCGCTGCCACGCCAGTCATGAACTTGCCGAGATCCCGAAACGACGTGACGTCGAAGCCGGTGGCGGCTTTGGCGGCGTTGAGGATGGTCGTGCGATTGGGGGAACTCAGCCCCACCGTCGAATCGACGAATTGTTTGATCGCGTCAGTCAGCGCTGCGGAGGCGGACGCGAGTGTGCCGGAAAAGGTGTCGTAGATACCGTCGGTCTTGTACTGGTTCCAGTAGCTCGTCGTCATGCCCGCCACGATCTGCGATACGGTGACCGCGGTCGGGTCGGCGACTTTGAGCGCGGAATAGGCTGTCGTGTAGTCCTGCCCGGATCCGTTGATCGACTCCTCCGACGCGACGAACGCGCCGCCCGCGGCGAGATTCGGCACGATCGCAGCGCTGACCTCGGCCATCTGCATCAGGCAGTTGTCGTACGACACGATGTCGAACGTGGGCATCCCCGCGGTGGCCAGGGCCGTGCCCATCTCGCCGATCGTCAGGGCGTCGCTGCCCGATTCGCTGTCGAACTGCGAGCCGTCGAGACCGCCGCCGTGACCCCACATCTGGAGCACGTAGTGCTGCGCAGGCGCCTTTTGCACGCCCCACTTCACGAAGTCGACGAGCGTGGCCGGCGCCCCGGTGTTCTTCTCGCCGAACGAGAGATCGAACGTCGACGCGATCGATGTCGTGCTCGAATCGGCCTTGAGCACGGAGCGGCCATACGTCCGCCAGGCCGACTGCGTGCCACCGCCGGTGGCGTAGGCGGTGCCCACGCTCGATTTCGGTTGGTCCCACGACACGACGATGGAAACGCCAGCCGGGGCACCGACGAGAAACTTTTCCATCTCGTTGATGTCGTTCTTGGCGTCGGTGTTGAGGTTCTCGCCCGTCATGTAGACGAGGATCGTCCAGGAGCCGGTCGCCGGGGGCGGCGGGGTGACGGGCGGCACATCCGCGATCGTCGCGTTCGCCACCGACTCGATCCCGATCACGGCGCCCGTCACCGACGTGACCCGCATCTGGAACGTCTCGGCCGACTCGACCACGGCGTCGGTCAGCGTGGGCACGACGACTGTCTTGGTCGTCTCCCCGATCGCAAATGAGAACGTGCCGATCGCCGCCGAGTAGTCGGAGCCGGCCGCCGCCGTCGCGTCGCGCGTCGCGTACGACACGCTCACGGCCGCGGATGCAGGGCGGGACAGCGTGAACGTGAAGGTCACCGGGCTTCCCTCGTTCACCGCGACCACGGGGCCAGCGACGGTGACCGTACGGGGCGCCGCGTCATCGTCGAGAATCGCTCCCACGGCCGTCGACCGGCCGAGCGTGGCGTTGGTCGGATTCGCAAGCACGACCTGAAACGTTTCGTCCTGCTCGATGTTCGTGTCGCCGCGCACGGGAACCGTCACCATCGCCGTGCGCTGCCCCGGGCGGAACGTCAGCGTGCCGGAGGCGGCCAGATAATCGACGTCGGCGGCGGTGGCGGTGCCATCCCGTGTTTGAAACTGAACGGTTGTCGTCTGGCTCGACGTGAAGGAAAGCGACGCGACAAACGACAGGTTGCGAGTGCCTGAATTGCCCTCGATGACGCTCGCGTCGGCGATCGAGACGGTCGGCACGGCGGCGACTGCGAGAAGTGCCCGGCCCTCGAGGATCTCCGCCCCTCGCAGCCTGTGCGGCTTCAAGACGAGCTTTCTCATCGGATTCGCTCCAGAGTCACGATCTTACCCCACGATTTCTGACGTTTCTTGTACGCCGAAGGCCCCGGTTCAGCAAGGCCACCATTCCCGCTGCAACCGCGGCGAGGCACGAGGTCGAAGGTTCGGGCACTGCTGTGACGGCGCCGAGCGACAGCGACGGGTCGCTCATGGGGTCACCCAGCCCGCCGCTTCCCAATCCGCCGTTGGCGAGCATCGCAAACCGCGCGAGCGGCGTGGCCATATAGCTCCCTTGTCCATACAAGCCGCTGGCGAGGATGTCCTGGAGGTCGGACAGATCCACGACGCCGTCGTAATTGAAGTCGCCTTCGGACCACACGGCACCCGCGCCGCCGCCGTACTTGCCCGACGCGAGGATGTTCTGCAGATCGCCCAGGTCGACCATGCCGTCGATGTTCGTGTCGCCCTCCGCGGCGAAGCCGAACGTCACCGATCCGCCGCCGTTGTCGATCCAGCCGACCGTACGAAACGGAATCGAGACCGCATCGCTCGACGTGATACCGGTCGTGCCACCGTTGAGCACCGCGACGATCGCGTTCGCCACGCCATCGCCGGTCAGGCCGTTGGTGACCGTGAGCATGCCCAGCCCCACGTCCACGAGGCCATTATTCACGAGCGACGGCACCGTCGCCTGCACCTGCGGGCCCACGGAGAGCGTCGCTCCGGCAGCCACCGTCACCGCACTCGAGGCGAGGGCTTCCGCGTTTCCGAGCTGCAGCGTGCCTTGCGACACGGTCGTCGGGCCGGTCAGCGTGTTGGACCGGTCGAGGACGAGCGTGCCGGCGCCGTCTTTCACCACCGGCGTCGTCCCCGAAAGGGTCGTGGCTTGCAGCTGCGTCGATCCCGATGCCACCGTGATCGTGACTGGCCCGGCCTGCCCGCCCGCCTTCGTGAACACGAGGTCGATCTCGTTGCCGTTCTTGGCCACGCTGAACGACCCGCCCGCGAGGGCATTGGCGAAGCCCGCGGCCCCGTTCGCCGCGGTCGTGTTGATCTGGAACTTGTCGGCCGAGAAGCCGGTGATCCCGCCGGTGGCGACGGCGATCTTCCAGGTGAAGTTCTGCGTGGCGTCGAAATTGGTGATCGAGCCGCTCGCCGGCAGGCCGGTGCCCGACGAGAGGCTCCAGAGATTGATCGCGAACGGGCTCGCCGAAGTGGCCTGGATATCGAGTGTGCCACCGACGTTCAGGAGATCCCACCCGCCCGCGGCCCCCGCGCTGCCGGTGGCATTGGCGATCTGCCAGTTGTAGTCGCCGCCGCTGGCCCACGTGACGCCCTGGGTCACGGAAAGCGCGCCGATCCCGGCGCCCGGCGCGACCGTGGCGTCGGTGCCCAGGGTGATCGAGCCCGCCACGCTGCCCGGGCCGGAGAGCGTCTGGCCCGCCGCCAGGGAATAGCCACCCGACTTCGCGGACACGTCGAACGTCGCCCCCGCGGCCACCGCCACGACGGGAGAATTCGCGATGGATCCCACGGCCCCCAGCGCGAGCGTGCCCTCGTTGATGATCGTGTCGCCGCCGTAGGTGTTCGCGGTGGCCAGCGTGAGCCGCTCGGCGCCGACTTTCGTCAGATCGAAGCCGTTGCCGCCGTCGACCACCGGCCCGGCGAAGACCACCTCGGCCGTGCCGCCCGATGAGTTGGTCACGCCCACGCTCGCCGACGTGTCGAGCGTAACGGTGCCGGTGTAGGTCGTCATGCCCTTGTACTGCACGACGGGCACCGTGTTCGAGGAAAACGCGCCGCGGTAATCGAACGTCAGCGTGGCCGAGTTGCCGATGGTGATCGGGGCATCGAATCCGGTGGTGGTGTGATTGCCCGCCGCGCCGATCTTGTTGACCGCGAGCGTCGAGTCGGACTCGACGGTGATCGCGGCGCCGGTGAGCTTCGTCTCCTCGCCCGCATCGCTCGTCAGTTCGAGCGTGCCGCCGGCGAGTTGCACGGTATTGCCCGCGCCGAGGATGCCGACGAGCGAACTGCCGCCGCGGTTGAGATCGACCACGCCGCTTTCGAGCCGCAGGGCCGCATTGCCGAGCTGGCCGGCCTGCGAGAGCGTGAGCGTGCCGAGGCCCGTCTGCACGATCGTGCCGTCGCCCGTCACCGAGCCGGAAAGCACCACGTCGTCGGTTCGATCGAACACCAGCTGCGTGCCGACCGAGAGATCGATCGGGCCGGTCGCCGCGATCGAGCCCTGCGTGCCGCCGTTACCGACCACGAGCGTGCCCGCGAAGAGCGTCGTGCCGCCCGTGTAGGAGCTGCTGCCCGTGAGCGTGACCGTGTTGCCCTCTTCCTTAAAGAGGCCGCCGGACCCGCTGACCGCGTTCGCGAACGTGAAGTCGTCGGAGCGGTCGAGCGAGAGCGACGCCGTCGGGGCGAGCAGCTGCACGCCACCGACCACCGAGCCGGTGGCGCCGCCGGCCCCCAGCCGCAACTGGCCGGCCTCCACGGTCGTGCCGCCGGTGTAGCTCTCGTCGGCGGAGAGAATCACCGTGCCGTCGCCGGTCTTGCGGATGCCGCCGCCGCCCGAGATCGTGCCGGAGAAGGTCACGGTGCCGAGGCTGGCGGCGGTGAGATTCGCATTGCCGCCGAGCGACACCGGCCCCGCAAACTCGCTCACGCCCCCGGCCACGCCGCTGCCAAGCGTCGCCGTCGCCACCACCGGGCCGGTCGCCGTGCCGCCGGCCACCGTGTTGAACTGGATGTTGTCGAGCCGAATGTTGCTGCCGCCATTCGTCGCCCCGGAGACGGTGAGCCGCACGTAGGCATTCGCCACGTTATTCAAGCCCGTGATCGTGCTCAGCGTGACCGCGCCGAAGCTCGTCGGGATCGCCGTACCGGAGATCGACTGGAGCGTCACCCAGTTGGTGCCGTCGGTGCTGTACGACCAGTCTTCCGTGGTGAAGCCCGTGCTCGTCCGCTGGGTCGCGTAGCTGATGGCGAGATCCTGCTTGCCTGTCATGTCGATGGCGAAGACCGCCGACTTGCCGTTGGCCGAAAAACCACCCGCTGTCGTGCTACCGGAGACGAGCGCCAGCGCCGCCGGCGACGTGGTCACCGTCGAGAAACCGGGACCCGCGTTCACCGCACTGCCGCCGAAGGCACTCAACTCGTTGCCGGAGGTCGCCGTCACCCACGAACTCGAGCCGAGTGTGCCGTCGAGATAGAGGCCGCCCGAGCCAAAGTTCGCCTGGAACACGGTCGGCGTGCTGGGCGCCGCCGCGATCGCGGTTCCGCCCGTGGTCGTCGTCTGGAAATCCCAGCCCGCGAGCAGGGCGGCAGCCCCGCCCGAGCCGCCGCCGGCGCTGCCGCTCACCGTGATCGCATTCGACAGCGTCACGCCCGACGCAGCCAGCAGGCTGCCGCTGCCCGAGACGGTTGCGGCACCGCCGCCGAGCGCCGTATTCGAGGCGGCGATCAGCGTGCCGGCCGAGACCGTCGCCCCACCGGCGAAGGTGTTGTTGCCGCCGAGTTCGAGCGTGCCATCGCCCGCCTTCACGATCGCGGCGGATCCGGAAGCCTGCGAGAGTGCTGAATTCACGACGGCCGACACGCTGCTCTCGGTGGTGAATGTGCTCGCCGCCGAACCCGACAGCGCGATCGCACCGCCCGTGACGGTGTAGCCGGACGTCGAGAACTGCATCCCCGCCGGTGGCGAGACGGTGCCGCTCACGGTCACGGTGCCGGCCGACCCGGCGAAGGTCACGTTGCCGGACGACGCGAGCGTGCCGACGGCCGTGCCATCGACGGTCGTGGCGAACGTCGATCCGCTCGTCGTCCACGTGCCGCTTCCGCCCACGCCCGCAGTGGCGTTGTTGGTGTCCCAGAAAAGGCCCGTCGTCGCCGGAGGGGGCGGCGACGAAGTCCCGGAGAGCCCGAGCAGCGAGAAGTTGTTGATCGCCAGGCCGTCGTCTGCACCAGTGACGTCGAAATCGACCCACCGCAAAAAGATCGACGAACCATTCGCCAGGCTCAACGTGTCGATCGTGCCGCTGACCAGGCTCGATGCGATGAGCGAACCGCTTGCGACCGCCGTCGGCGTGTAGGAGTAGTCGAGCGCCGTGAGATTCGTCCACCCCGTCGCCGTGCTCGAGAGCGTGGTGGCCGAGGTGCTGTAGCCGAAACTGATCTTGTCGGCGCGGCCGGTGGAGCCCGTCCGCCAGACCTGCCCGATGTACGACAGCGCGAGCCCGGTGATCGTGTTGCCGGTGTTGTTCGTGAAGTAAAAACCCCAGTAGGGCTTGACGCTGCTACTGAGCAGACCGCCAAGCGCCCGGTCCGAGCCACTCGTCACGCCGAAGTTGTAGGTGTCGCCCGAATTCGACGACCCGTTTCCGGCCGTGATCGTCGTGTTCGCCGACGAGCCGCCCTCGCCAAAAAACCAGCCCTGCATCGAAGTGGTCCCGGAGCCGAGCGTGCCGAGGTTCCCGCCCGCATAGCTGCCCGTCGTGGTGCCGAGGGCGTCGAAGCTCTGGAAATATGAGCCGGAGGTGAGACTGTATTGCGCCCGAGCCTCCACCCCACCGACTGCAGCCAGCCATGCCACCAGGCATCCGATGGCGCGAGACATCCATCCTATCTGGCACCGGCTGCCAACTGACGCACGTCGCATCTCGGCATCCCTTCGAAAGATGAGTCGAACTTTCACCGGGAAGACTATGGCAGTCGCACGTTAGGCCCGTGTGTGGGGGCGCGAAAAATTGAGCGGCAATGAAACGGATATTTCTGCGCGATTTCTCATGGATTTCTCATCAAATATTCATCCACAGGCTCTTGCAGGCCCGGCCCCGTTCGGCTACCTTGCGGGGCGTCGGGAAGAAATTCCTGGCAAAAAAATCGCGGGCCCGGGAATTCTCGGGCATCGCCAAGTTCGAAAGGGAAGCTACTGACCTCGTACGAACGACGTTGCGGCGGATCGCCGCGTGCAGCCCATCCGGGCTCACGTGGAGCGGTGCCGGCGAGACGAGTTCGAGGTTGGAGCTTCCATCTTCTTCGCCGATCTCTTCGGTGAATCCCTGATGGAAAGCGACGCTTCCCAAGCTCGTCTTCTCCCGGGTCTCTGAAATCTGCCGCAGTGGGTCGTCGTGCGTGGTCTCCAACGCACACCTCCGTCGCCGGAATCCGGATGGTTCCGGCGGCCTTGCCCCCACGCCACGTCTCGAATCCTCGGATCTTTTTTTGGAGACCCTGTATGACCCTGCGAAACCTCGGTCGCACGTTCGTGTTTCACGCGCTCCTCGCATGCGGCATGCTCACCGCCAACACCGTGTTCGGCGGCATGTTCAGCATCGCCAACCTCTCGCTCCCCTCGGGCACGACACCCAACGGCACCTCGTGGGCGGCGCTGTCGAGCGGCACCATTCCCGTCGCCTACTTCAATATCTCCACGGGCGAACTCCAGCTCGATCCGAAGGGGAAGGCCCTCACGAGCTTTTCGTTCAAGTACGGTGCCTCGACGGTGTCGGGCACGACCAATGGCCCGTTCGTCTACACGCAGACGGCTGCGAACGCGGTGGGAGTCGTCGTTCCGGCGGGCACCTGGCCATTCGCACCGACGACCGACAAGGCACAACTTGGCGGTGCGTTCTACACGCTGACGAGCGGCACGAGCAGCACGAATGCGTCGTCGGGCACGGGATACTTCGACGTGCCGTGGAGCTTCGGCATCGTGGCGCCGACCGCGACCGGCGGTGCCACGTGGACGAACGCCCTCGTCGATTCGAGCACGAGCGGCGAGGGTTTCCGCTCGTCCACGGGCGGACTGACGTCCGGCTTCACGGGGAACTACCTCGGCTACGGCAACGGTGTGGGCCTGTTCGACTACACCGTCAACGGCGTGTCGGGCAAGGGGCTCGGCGCCGTGATCCCCGTGCAGGCGGTGCCTGAGCCTTCGACGCTCATCCTTGCCGGGCTTGGCGTCGCGCTGGCGGGAGTCGCCCGCACGCGACGTCGCAGCCGCCACGCCGCAGCGGCGGCGAGCGCCTGAACGGGCAGCACCCACCCGGCTGGTTCCGGAACCGGCATGATCACAGCGGCCTCGCCGCGGGCAACAGCCCCGGCGGGGCCGCTCGCGTCTGCGAATAAAAGATCGAGCGACGCGGTCGGTGTCGCCAGCCTGAGGAGCCCGCGGCTCGCGGCGGGAAGGTAGGAGCCGCGCCCGTACAACCCGCTCGCCAACACGTCCTGAAGATCGTCGAGGTTCACGAGGCCGTCGTAGTTGAAGTCGCCGTCCGACCAGGTTGCCGACACGCTGGTGCCATACTTTCCGGCGGCGAGGATGTCCTGCAGGTCGGTAAGACCGACCGCGCCATCGAGGTTGCTGTCGCCCTGGGCGGCGAAGGCCGCGATCAGGCTTCCGTCGGCCGCCGTGCCCATCCCGACGGCGCGGCCCACGAGCAGCGCCGCACTGCCCGACGTGATGCCGCTCGTGCCGTTCCAGGAACCGTCACCCCGTCCGGCCACGATTTCCGCTCGCAACGCCGCCTCGGTGATCCCTCCGGGAGCCACCGTGAGCTGGCCGGTGCCGAGATCGATCCTGCCCGCGTTCGCCACGTTCAAGGCCGTCACCGCGAGCGTCGCAGTCTGGAGCGAGAGCGCGGCACTGTTCGACACGGTGAGCGGCCCGCTGCCGAGTGCCGCCGAAGAGGTCACCGTGAGCACGCCCGCCTCGACGACCGTGCCGCCGGTGTAGGAGCTCGTTCCCCCGCGGACGAGCTCGCCCGCGCCCTGCTTGATCAGGCGCCCGGCGCCGGCGATCGCGGCCGCATCCTGCACGACCTGACCGCCGGCGACGTTGCGGATCGTGTCCACCGCCTGCACGATGCCGCGGAGCGTGAGCGTGA
Organism: Planctomycetia bacterium; assembly: GCA_037129475.1. Classification (GTDB taxonomy): domain Bacteria; phylum Planctomycetota; class Planctomycetia; order Pirellulales; family UBA1268; genus RGVT01. The sequence goes on from JBAXUY010000013.1 coordinate 11,513, forward strand.
GCGTCTGGGAAGTGGCACCGGGCAGATTTTCGTCGGAGGCCGCGAGCGTGTAGGTGGTTGCAAACGAGCCCGTGATGGTCGCCGCCATCGTTGCGTTGAACGACCGTGAAGACCCCGACGCGAGATTCGTGAAGGGGGAAAGCGTCGTGGAAAACGCCGATGCGGGCGCGCTCGCGCTGATCCCGTCGAGATCGAGTTTCGCCGTCCAGAGATTCCCGAGCGTGCCGGCCCGGTTGAAGATATCGAACGACCGCGTGGCCGCCGCCGCTCCCTGGATGAGTGTGCCGAAGTCGATGTCGAGCGTGGTCGTGGTCGCGGCCGAGACGAACGAGCCGCTCGCGTGGTCGAGCACGCCGAGCGAATAGGTTCCCGTAAACGTGGCCGCCATCGCCTGCGGGCTCGTCGCCGTCACGCCCACGGTGCCCGATCGCAACCCGGCAGTGCCGGTGTTCACCGTCAGCGTGTGGGCATTCGTCGTGCCGAGCGCCATGTCGCTGCCCGTTCCGCTGCCCGTGAACACACCGCTCGATGCGTAGGAATATTCGAGCCGATCGGCCCCCGCGGCCACGGTCACCGGTGCCACGTTGGCCACCGAAAGCGTCCCGCTGACCGTCGCGCCCCTGATCACCTGCGAGGGCAGGGCGGCCAGGCTCGCCGACATCTTCGCCGGCAACTGGTAGTCGGCCACCACCGGGAGGTGATCGGTGACCTGCGCGAGTGCCGTCAGCACGGCCGACGCCTGAGTGGTGGTGAACCCCGAAAGAACCGATGCCAGGGCTGCGGCGCTGCCGGTGGTGACGGCTTGATTGAGCGTGTGCGTGTTCGTGTTGCCAAATGCCCAGTAGGACCCCGTCACATAATCGAACCCGCGGCCGTCGAGAACCTCGCCGGTGACGAGTTGAAAGTCGAACCGGTCATTCATGCCCGCGAGCACCTGGCCCTGGAACGCCGACACGGTCGCCGGAGACTGCGTGTGGACATCCTTGAAGCTCGCGGCACCGCTCCAGGATCCGACGCGGTTCACAGGATCGAACGCCTGGCCATTGCCCGTGCCTGTGAGCGTCTGAAAGGCAGGCTCCGAGGAAGAATAGAGGTTGAAGTCGCCGGTGTAGATGATCCGCGCGCCCTGGCCGAGCGCATCGGCGTCGGCCCGATTGGCCTTCGCCTCGGTGTTCCGCTCGGTCTCGTTCGCCGTGCCTGTCGAGGCCTTCATATGGCTGGCGTACACGTAGAAATCAGCCGTCGAGTCGTAGCCCACCGGCCGGAATTGGTATCGCATCGTCTGGCGCGGCTGGCTGGCGATGCCGCTCGTCGAGCCGATCCGGCTCTCGCCGACGAGCTGAAGCGCGGTCGAGTTGTAGATCACTATCGGCCGCCCGGAGCCGGTGCTCCCGGCATCGACGGTCGATCGCACATACGACGTCCCGGCGGTGACCGTGTTGAGGAGGTTGGCGAACGCGACGCCCGTCGTCGCGACGCTGTCGGCCTCCTCGAGGATCAACACGTCGATCGGCTTGGCGAAGCCTCCCTTGGTCGAGGCGTTGATGGCCTGCAGGATCGTGTCGGTGCCGGCCCGCGGGGCCTCGCCCGAACTCAGATTCACGTTGTAATTGACGATCCGGAGCTGGGCGTGGGCCACCCGTGCCGAACACGCGCACGCTCCCACCAGGCACCACCAGGCGAGGCTCGCGGCGACACGGGGAAGAGCTGATCGCAAGCGTGTTTCCTTGCGGCGGGCGGGCATGCCATGCGAATCGGGGGGAAAGGAATGTTCCGTGGATCGTGTGAGGTTTTGATGAGTATCGTGTGAGCCGCCGGGTCAGCGGGTCAAAGTTGCGCGGCTCGCCTTTGCCGTCCCGCCTGGATCGCTAGACTGGCCGCCTGGGGCTTCTCGGAGAATTCCTCACGATGGCGTGGTTTCCGTTTCGATCCAGCGGCACGAAGCAGGGCCGGCAGCGACCTCGTCGCCGCCGGATGCGCGAGGTCATCGTCGGTGCAGAGCGGCTCGAGGAACGTGCCGTCCTCGCCGTCATGGTGCCGGCCTTAAGTTTTCCCCATCCGAGCGGCGGCACGATGACCCCGCTCGCCTCTGCGAGCCCGAGCGGACTCTCGGCGGCGGCGATGCGAACTGCCTATGGGATGGACGCGATCAAGTTCGGGAGCGTCACGGGTGACGGCACCGGCCAGATCATCGCGATCGTCGATGCCTACGACGAGCCGACGATGGCCTCCGACCTCGCCGCATTCAACACGGCGATGAGTCTCCCCTCGTGCACGTTGATCAAGGTCAACCAGACGGGCTCGTCGACCGGCCTTCCCGCGGCCGACACGAAGCAGGGCTGGGGACTGGAAACGGCGATGGACGTCGAGTGGGCCCACGCGATGGCGCCCAAGGCGACGATCCTCCTCGTCGAGGCCAACTCGGCCAGCGACGCCGATCTCTACACGGCCGTCGACACGGCCCGCAACTGGCCCGGGGTCACGGCCGTCTCGATGAGCTGGGGCGGCGACGAGACGTCGTCCGACAGCGCCACCGATTACCACTTCACCACGCCCACGGGCCACACGGGCGTGACGTTCTTCGCGTCGAGCGGCGACAACGGCAAGTATGCAAGCGCCGGCACGACGACCGTAATCGCCGGCTATCCGGCCGTCTCGCCGAACGTTGTCGCCGTGGGGGGCACCAAGCTCACCACCGGCACCGGGGGCACGTGGGTGAGTGAGGTCGGCTGGGGCAACGGCACGACGAGCTACACGAACGGCGGCTCCGGCGGCGGCGTGAGCAGATACGCGGCCCAGCCCTCCTACCAAAAGGGCGTCGTGCCCACGAGCATGAGCGGCTCGTCGACTCCGAAGCGCACGATTCCCGACATCGCCGCCGACGCCGATCCCGCATCGGGCGCGCCGGTGTATTCCGCCTACGACAACGGGGCATCAACGCCCTGGCTCACGGTCGGCGGCACGAGCCTCTCGTCGCCGATGTGGGCCGGCATGATGGCCGTCTTCAATCAGGGCCGTGTCGCCAACAACCTGGCGAGCATGGACGGGAAGACCGAGTTCCTGCCGTCGCTCTACACGCTCTCGGCGGCCGACTTCCACGACGTCACGACGGGCAACAACGGCTATGCGGCGGCGGCGGGCTACGACATGGTCACCGGCCGCGGCACGCCGATCGGCCCGAAGATTGCCGCCGACCTGGGCGGCACGGCCCCCACGCCCACGCCGTCGATCGGCGGGTTCACGGTCAGCCCCGTGTCGATCGTCGCGGGCGCGTCGTTCACGCTCACGGCCACCAACGTCGTTGAAACCGGCGGAACCATCTCGACGGTGAAGTTCTACCGCGAGAGCAACGGTTCCGCCGGGCTGCAGACGTCCGCCGACGTGCTCGTCGGAACCGGCGTGCAGAGCGGCACAACGTGGTCGCTCACGGTTTCCTCGTCGGGTCTGGCCGCGGGCTCCTCCACGTTTTATGCCGTTGCCACCGACTCCTCGAACGTCTCCACGGCCGCCTCCACCGCGGTGCTTACGGTGACCAACCCGATCAGCACCGCGCCGCCCACCGTGACGATCGCAAGCGCGAGCGTCTCCGAAGGCAACTTCGGCACCAAGTCGCTCGGTTTCGTCGTCTCCCTCTCAGCGGCGGCGCAAGCGACCACGACCGTTGCCTACGCCACTGCGAACGGCACGGCGACGGCCGGCACCGACTACCTCGCCGCGAGCGGATCGGTCACCTTCCGCGCCGGCCAGCGGACGGCGACGATCGTCGTCACGATCAAGGGCGACACGACGGCTGAGGCGAACGAAACGTTCACCATCACGCTCTCGAGCCCGGTCAATTGCACGCTCGGCACGTCGATCACGGCCACGGGCACGATCCTCAATGACGACGGCGGCGCCCTGTTCACGCCGAAGTTCAGCTCCAACAACACGTCCATCGCCGCGGCGATCGCCAAGGTGCCGACGAGCGTCGGGGCGCTCACGAGTGTCTCGATCGTCGACTTCGGCACCACGATCTACACGGGCAGCCTCGACGTCACGAACACGCTCAACCGGATCCGGGCGCTCGGCAAGTCGATCGACACCAACGACGGCTCTGTCTACAGCAACGGCAACGGCGCCCTCTCGCCGCGGTCGGGCACCTGGTTCGAGTTCGTCGTCGATCCGAGGACCGGCACCAACCGCAGTTTCTCGGGCGTTGCCTTCCCCGGCCCGATGCGGGTGCTCCTGAACACCGATGGCACGACCTACTTCACCGGCAACCACTACTCGAGCTTCGTCTCGCTCTGGAAGCCCGGCTCCGCGCCGCTGCCGACGATCGGCACGCTCACCGTCAGCCCGGGCAGCGTCGTCACCGGCGGCAGCTTCACGCTCTCGGCCAACAGCGTCGCCGAAGTGGGCGGGTCGGTGACGGGGGTGAAGTTCTACCGCGACACCAACGGCACGACGGGCCTCCAAGTTGGCTCCGACACGCTCGTCGGCACCGGCACGCAGAGCGGCAGCACCTGGACGCTCGCGACGACCACCGGCGGCCTGGCGTCCGGCTCCTACACCTTCTACGCGGTCGCCAGCGACGCCGCGAATGCCAGCAGCGCCGCCGTCTCGGCCGTGCTCACCGTCACGAACCCGCTCAGGCCCGTGATCGGCTCGTTCACGGTGAGCCCGGCATCGGTCACGGCCGGCGGCTCGATCACGCTGACGGCCTCGAACGTGACCGAAACGGGCGGTTCCGTGAGCGGCGTCACGTTCTACCGCGAGACGAGCGGCAGCGCCGGCCTGCAGGTCGGCAGCGACGCGGTCGTCGGATCCGGCACCCGCAGCGGCACGACCTGGACGTTGGCCACGACCACCGCGGGCCTCGCGCCCGGCTCCTACACCTACTACGCGGTCGCCACCGATCCGGCGAACACCAGCAGTCTCGTCGCTTCGTTCGTGCTCGCCGTGACCAGCCCATCGACGCCCACGACGCCCTCGGTCTCGATCTCCTCGGCGTCGATCCTCGAGGGCAACAGCGGCAGCCGCACCCTGGCCTTCCTCGTGTCGCTCACCGCCCCCGCCGCGGTCACGACGACCGTCAGCTTCCGCACGTCCGACGGCTCCGCGACCGCCGGCTCCGACTACCAGGGAATCACGAACGGCACGGTCACCTTCCGCGTCGGCCAGCGGACGGCCACGATCGTGGTCCAAGTCTACGGCGACACCTCGGTGGAGTCCGACGAGACGTTCCAGATCGAACTCTTCAACCCGGTCAACGCGACGCTCGGAATCTCGACCGCCGTGGGCACGCTTCTCAACGACGACGTCGGCAGCGCGACGCCAGCCACGCGGCGGCAGTCGCCCCGAGCATCCATGGTGCTGGCTCCGGCACGGGCGTGATCGCCCCGGCGAGAAGGCCCGCCCCCGACGGATCGGCGAGCGCCAGCCGCGACAGCGACCTCGACCGATATCCGCCCTGGCCATACAGTCCGCTGGCGAGGACGTCCTGGAGGTCCGACAGGTTTACGGCGCCGTCGAGATTGAAGTCTCCATCCGACCAGACGGCGCCCGTGCCGGTGCCGTACTTTCCCGATGCGAGGATGTTCTGCAGATCGCCGAGATCGACGAGGCCGTCGAGGTTCGTGTCGCCCTCCGCCGCGAACCCCACCGTCACCGAGCCGTCGTCGTTGTCGACCCAGCCCACCGCCCGATACGGCATCGCGGCCGCGGCACTCGACGTGATCCCGCTCGTGCCGTTCCACGAGCCGTCGCCGAAGCCCGCGGCGATCTGGTTCTGAAGGGTCAGCCCCGACAGGCCCACGGCCACCGTCAGCGTTGCCGTCCCCACGTCGATCAAGCCGTTGTTCGCGAGCGACGCCACCGTCGCGGGCACCTGCGGCCCCAGCGTGAGCGTGGTGCCCGCGGCCACCGCCCAGCCGCTCGTCGCAAACCGCTCGCCGTTCATCGTGAGCCGGAGTTCGCCTTGCATCGTGGCCGCCGCATTGCGGAAGTCGAGATCGACACGGTCGAACACACCCGGTGGTCCGGGGTCCATGCCCAGGAAGGTGTTGAGCGCGTACATCTCCCAGCCCGTGTTGAGCATGTTCATGCCGAGCACGCCGCTGATCGACGGGTCGATGTCCACGATGCCGACGGCGACATGACCGAACGACAGGTCGACCCCGCCGGCGGCCCGCAGCGCCACGGCATCCACCGCCAGCACGGGGATCTGCACGGAGCCGCCCACGCCAGCCACCGTCTGGAACGACGTCGCCTCGTCGTCGAACGTGCCGTTGCCGTTCGTGTCGAGGCCGAGGTCGAACGCCGCCTGGCTCGAGAGGATGCACTGTTGGGCGCCCGTGTCGAGCAGGAAGCTGCCCGCGAGCCGGTGCGATCCGGCGCTGACCTGCACAGGCACGAAGGGCAGGGGGGCCGACACGGGCAGGGGATCGCCCGGATTCGTCTGCCCCGACTGGGGAAACTCGACGAGGTTCAGCGGGACGGAGTACTGCCTTCCGGCCGTCGGCGGCGGCCCGGCGCCGAACGACACGCCGATCTGCAGTGCGTTCATGTCGGCCTGGGCCGCGAGATTGATGCCCACGGTGCGGTTCATCATCAGAGGCATCCCGGCGATCCCGGAATAGAACGAAAAATCACCCTTCGACGTCTGGATGCGTGTGTTTGGCAGCGTGAGCGGCACGCCGTCGCTGCCGGCGTAGTGGAAGTCGTACGGGGCCGCGACGCGTGTCGTCTCCGGTCCGGCCACGCCGTAGTCGGTGTAGGTTGCGACGGTCTGCAGCCCGAGGCCCGTCAGCTCATCCGAGGCGCTCGAGCCGACGAGGATCCCGCTCGCGCCGGTATCGAGCAGATACTCGTTGAGGAACGTGTCGAACGTGCCGACCTGCGTCTGCACGGTGGGCTGCGAGATCGTGAACTCGTCGGCGTCGCCGAAGTCGATCACGCCACCGGCCCGGGCGCTGGCGGCCGTCAGGATCACGATGACGAACACGATCACCGGCATCGACGTTCCCCCTGCGGTGGCGACGTTCTCCGACGACCGAAGCCTACCAAACGCGTGTGATTTTGCCGTTAGCGGGCCGCGGCCGTTTTTTCAGCGCCCAGCCCCGGCGCCACCCGGAGCACCCACAGGCACGACCGGCAGGTCGCACCGGGCCGCACGTTCACCCCGAAATCGTTGTCGTTGACGATCGCGACCCGGTCGGGGCCGAGGATCGCGATTCCCTCCAGCTTGAGGGGGTCGTCGATCGTCGCCCCATCGCTGCCGTAGACGTCGCGCCGCATCTCCGATACGAGCGGCGTCAGGTCGGCGACGAGCGTCTTGCCCACCGGACGAATCCCGGCCGCATCGAGGTTGCGGGTTTCCTCGAGCGTCGGGCCATGGCTGCCGGCGTCCCGCTGCAGGGTGTCGGTCGCCCGCTCCAGATCGGCACGGTAAAGCCGCACGCGGGCCTTGTCGTCCTGCTCGATCACGAGCAGCGAGTCGGCGTCGATCGTCGCCATCGCGCAGAGCTTGCCGTCGTCGACCGCGGCCCCCGTGGTGAGATAGCCGCGGTCCGCCGGGTCGCCGAGCCGATACACATGCTCGGCCGCGGGCTTCATCGCCACCGGATCGAAGGCGAGCAGGCGCACGTTGCCCGCCTCTGCGACCTTCTTCGCCTTGCCGTTGTCGAGCGGGCTTTGCAGCATCGTCCACAGGCGAGACCCGTCCGGCGACACCGCGATCGACTCGAACCCGCGATTGTCGCGTCTGTTCGCGTAGGCTGCGGGGAGGACATCGAGCACCTCGGCGTCGGCGCCGTCGAGCTTCGTGCCCTCGGGCACGAAGCGCATCAGCACCCGGCCCGTGGCCGACACGTGGAGCAGCGACGGGCGATACTCCTCGACCATCCAGAACGAGCCGCCCTTCGTCTGAACGATGCCTTCGGTATCAACTCCGTTGGGATCGCCTGGCAGAGGCGTCCCGCTGTCAGCGTCGAGAATCGGTACGTCGCGGCCGACGCCGTTCGGGCGGCCCGAGAGCGGCGTGCCCGAGCGGCCCGAGAGGGGGATCGTGCGCACGACTCGCGCGGCGTGGCCCGCGGCGTCGCCAGGCAGTTCGATCTCCATGATTTCCGGTGCGAAGCCCGGGTGGAGCAACGTCCGCACCTTCTTCCCGCCGATGTTCACGGTGCCATTCGGCCCGCGATCGGTCGTCGCCCACAGCCGGCCGCCGCCATCGGCAGCCGAAGCAAGATCACTCACGCCGCCAAAGGCGATGCCCGCCGGTTGCTGCATCGCAATCACGGCAACCCAGTCGATTGAACAGGGCTCAGCTGCAAACCCGTGGCTTCCATACGCCAGAAAGGCAGCGCTCACGCAGCAACGCAGTGTACGGAGCCGCCCGCAGCCCCTCCCCGTCATCAGGGAATCTCTCCGATCGACTCGGAGCCGGCACGCGTGATGAGAGCGCAAAATGTCCTCAAATCGACAGTCTCGGAAATGAATCGCGTCGATCCGTCGCAAAATACCAACGAGATTCCACCGCGATGAAAGGAGATGAACTCCCCGTCATTCGTGACGTTCATGGGCACCCCCGCTCCTGCAGTCGCGCCCTTTACACCGGCAGACGTCATTGGGTCGATCTTGAACGGTCCCAGACTGTCGGCCCAGCCGACGCACTGGTTGACGCTGCTTCCCGATACCGTGATCTTCTGGCCGCCTCGGTAGACATCAGGCCGCCCAGCGCATTCGCCGACGAGCACCGTCTTCGACAGGCCGTCGGTAAAAATCCGCAATGCCGACGTCTTATCCTTGTCCAGTGCGCCGAGGCTCGGCGGGCTGTTGCTTGTCGCGTAAGGATCCGGTGCCGCCACCACGTTTTTCTTCACTCCCGTGCAAACTTCATAGTCGCTGGTGCCAAGCGTCTGCGTGCCGAGGGCCCCGCGGGCACTATCGGAGTCGGGCGACGTGGGAACGTTGACCGGCGACGTGGGAAGCGGCGTCGAGGCACAGCGGTACACCGGCACGCTCCGAGCAGCGGCCGGCAGATTGGCGGCGTCATACCAATTCTTCGTCCAGTCATACTGCGACGCGATCGATTGATCCTCCATGAAGGGCATCACGAGCACCCGCCACGAGTGCTCTTTGCCGGCGGGGTTCTCGACCGGCTTCACGGTGGCGGTGCCGGTCGCGGTGGTGTAGCAGGCCGCGGGAAACCATCGCTTCGCATCCTGGCAGGTCTGAAACGCCAAGCCGATCTGGCGCACGTTGCTCTGGCAGGAACTGCGTCGGGACGACTCGCGGGCCGACTGGACGGCCGGCAGCAGGAGCCCGATCAAGACGCCGATGATCGCGATCACGACCAACAGTTCGACCAGCGTAAAGCCCGGTCGAGCATGATCGCGCTGCTCGCGTGCGAGAGACACCATGGACTTCGAGCCTCCTACTTCGGTTTTCCGCGGTGCTGGTGCCGTGGAACGGTGTAACCAAAGAAGGCGAGTAGTTTGCGAGCGTTTGATGAGGATTTCGTGAGCGCCGCGTCGGGCCTTGATGATCGCAGGTACGCCCGTCGATTTCTGGCAAAATTTCATCATTTTCTCACAGAATCATCGCCCTCCGCTCATGGTTTTCGCCTAGCCTGCCGGAGGTCGTAGCGTCTGCAATCTTCCGAAGACACCTCTCAGGTCATACCCATGCTTCGCCGCCTTCGCAGTTCCCTGCTTGTGACCTCGCTGGCCATCGCGTCGCTGCTCGCCCCCATCGCCGCCCCGGTCCATGCCGCCGGCATCATCCGGATCACGGAGGCGATGAGCAATTCGCTGGTCACGAACACCACGGGCGTGTTCAACGGCGACTGGTTCGAGCTCACGAACTACGGTGACGCGAGCGTCGACATCACCGGCTGGAAGGTGGATGACAACTCGTTTTCGTTCGGGTCATCGCTCGCCCTCAACGGGATCACGTCGATCGCCGCGAACGAGTCGGTCATGTTCACGGAGAACGCGGGCGGCGTCAGTGTTGGCGACTTCAAGACGTTCTGGGGTCTTGGTTCTAACGTGCAGGTCGGCTACTACAGCGGCAGTGGCATCGGGCTCTCCTCTGCAGGCGACGGCGTCGTCATCTACACCTCGGGCGGCACCGAGATCAACCGGGTAAGCTTCGGCACTGCCACGGCGAACAAGTCGTTCTACTGGTCATACGACAACACCGGCATGCTCGGCACAACTGCCAACGGCACGCTCAGCGTGTCGGGCACCGGTGGGGCCTACACGACGAGCGCCGGGGGTGCCAACGCCAACGTCGGCTCGCCCGGGTCGGCGGTGGTCGCCAGCATCCCGAATTTGTATTGGACAGCCAACGGTTCCGCCCTCGGCGGCTCCGGCACGTGGAACACCGCGGGTTCGAACTGGTCGGCCAGTGCGTCGAGCGTCTCGGGGGGCACTTGGGCCGATGGGAAGACGGCCTTCTTCCAGGGCACGGCGGGCACCGTCACGCTCACTTCGGCCGTCGCCGGCGGCGGCGTCACGTTCTCTACCACCGGCTACACCCTCGCCAGCAGCGGCAGCGGATCGCTCAACGTGCCGACGATCGATGTCACGACGGCCGGCGACACGGCCACCGTCTCCGCCCGGGTCGTAGGCAGCGGCGGACTGGCGAAGGGGGGCAACGGCCTGCTCATCGTGAGTAACACCGCCAACAGCTATTCCGGCGCGACGAGCGTCGTGTCGGGCACCATGCAATCCGGGGCCGCCAACGTCATCCCCGACGCGTCGCAGCTCGCGGCCGCGCGCTTCGCGGCCTACGATTTCAACGGCAACGCCGACACCGTCGGCGGCATTTCCGGCCTCGGCTCGATCGTGAATATCGGCGGCCTCACGGTGAACGTCACCGGAGCCAGCGACGTCCGGTTCGACGGCACGCTCTCCGGCACGGGCAACTTCATCGTCGATTCGTCGGGCAGCGGTCGCCAAGTCTTCAACTCGACCACGCAGACCGAGGCCGACGGCGCCGCGAAGAGCTACACGGGCGCCACGATCGTTCGCAGTGGCGTCCTCGCCATCGCCAACGGACTCAACCGCGTGCCCAACGCCACCAGCGGCGTTGAGATCCAGACGAACGGACGGCTCGAGCTCACGAGCGCCAACGCCACCTACACGATCGGCGCCGGCCCCAGCACCGTCGTCACGCTCAAGGGCGGCTCGATCGGCCAGGAGCAGGACGAAGACGTCACGCTCGCCAACGCCGTCAACGTGGCCACCTCGAGCGCGATCTACATCAAAAACACCACGACCCCCGTCGTGCCGGCCACCACGGAAGAAGTCACGCTCTCGGGCGTGCTCACGGGCTCGGCCGGCACGATCCTCTCGCTCACGGCCTCGAACCAAACCCCCGGCGCCGATGCCGGCCGCGTGCTCTTCACGAACGCGACGGGCAATTCCTACGCGGGCACCGTGAGCGTCGGCCAGAACATGAACGGCCGGTTCAACGGCGACTATTCCACGACGGCCGTCCTGCTCAATGGCGGCGGCATCGAGGGCAACGGCAGCGTGAAGTCGATCGGCGGCCTGGGCACCGTGTCGCCGGGTACGAGCCCCGGAATCCTCACGGCCGAGAGCGTCGACGCCGCCTCGGGCATCGACTTCGCGTTCGAGTTCAGCGCGACCGGCGCCCCGACCTACAACGCGGCAGCGGCGAGCGTGAACGACGTCCTGCGTCTCACGAGCAACACGCCTCTCACGGGCACGATCAACGGCGCCAACGTCATCGATCTCTTCCTCGGCGTCACGTCGCTTGCGCAAAACGATGCGTTCCAGGGCGGGTTCTTCACACTGTCCGACCAGACTTCCGCCCTCGCCGGCGCCGCCTTCCAGGCATGGATCAAGGGCGACGGCCTCGGCACCGACATCACGTTTAACGGCCAGGGCTACTACTCCCTGGCGAGCTACAACACGCTCGTGGGCGGCACGCCGCTGTCGATCGCCTTCGGCATGGTCGCGACGACGGCCGATTTTGGGGCCGGCTCGGTCAACGGCTACGTCGGCCAGATCACGGCCGTCCCGGAGCCCGGTTCACTTCTGTTGGCCGCCTGCGGCCTCGCCGTGCTGGCCTGGCAGCACAGGCGGCGGATCATCCGGGTTTCAGCACCCGGCGATCTGCCCGTCACCACCGCTGCATAAAGCCGCTAACTGCGGAATCGCAGCGGGTTTGGCACGGCACGTGCGTTGTTATCCCCTTTGCCTCGCCGTTCGCCGTTGCGCGGAGGATGTCGGGGCCGCGCGCGAACGGCTCTTCGTGAGCAATTCGCGAGCAAAATGTCGTTTTTCAAGGGTCGCTTCCCGATCTCCGTTCGTCGTGGGACCGCGGTGCGCTTTCACCAAAATGGTGAGTCCTCACCTTTTTTGTGACATCATTTCTGTGATCTTGGCGATCCTCCGCATCGACAGCGGTCAAAGTCTTTCGCTGAAACCGTTCGCATTGCGAGCGAATCGCCTGCAAAACAGCCCCTCTTCGCTGTTTGCCGTCTCTCACGCAAACCTCACGTCGGCTGGCGCGCGGTTCGCATGGGTCGACGACCGTTGGAACTCGGGCGAGCATCTCGTCCACGAACGATTACAGCCGCAGCACAGCGACACGGAGTCAGACCATGGACCGACGCAGGAACGGAAACCGCTTCGATGGGGCCGCCAACACGCGATCCCGGTCCGCAGGGGCCGTCTCGCTCGCCATCCTGCTCGCTGCGGGCTTGGTCGTCGCGCAGGCCAAAACAGCCTCGGCCCAGGCCACGGTGGTGGGGCTCTCGGGCACGGCGTATTCGCAAAACTTCGACGGGATCACGACCGGGCAAACGTCTTCGATCCCGACGGGCTGGGGATTCTTCAGAAGCGGCACGTCCTCATCGCCGCCGGTCTTCTCATCCGGCTCCACGTCCACTGCCGTTTCGCAAAACTACGGCACGGCTGGCACCGGCGCCGTCAGCAGTTCAAGCAGTGGTGGAGCGGTACTCTGGGTGAGCGGCACGCTCGCCTCCGGCACCGACAAGTCGATCGGCTTTCTTTCGGCTTCCTCTTACCCTGGTCCAACCGCCCCGGCGGCGCCCGGACAGCAGTTGGCGGTGCTCTTCGGGTTCACCAACAACACCGGCGGCACGATCACGAACCTCGACGTGGCCTGGGATTTCGAGCGCTATCGCCAGGGCTCGCGCACCCAGAGCTGGAATTTCTACACATCCACCGATGGCTCCAACTGGACGGCCAACACCTCGGGCGACCAGACCTACTCGGGCACCAGCACGAGCGTCGTCTACGCAACGCCCGAATCGACGACCAAGACGATCTCGATTCCCAGCCTCAGTATTGCGAACTTCAGTTCCTACTACATGCGGTGGAGTTACGTCACGACCGGCAGCTGGTCCAACGCTCAGGGCCTCGGCATCGACAACTTCACGATGAACGCCACGGTGGCGGGCGGCATCTCGAACGACCTCTACTGGAATGGCCCTGGCTGGACTAGCACGGCCCCCGGCTCCGGCGGCACCGGCACCTGGGCCGACGGCTCTGGCTCGTGGGATTCCACCAAGACGGCGAACTTCGCCGGTACGGCCGGCACGGTCACGGCCGGAGCCGTCACGGCCGCCCGCGGCCTCACCTTCAGCACGACCGGCTACACGCTCTCCGGCGGCACGATCACGCTCAGCGGGTCGCCGAGCAATCAGATCACCACCGGCACCGACAACACCGTCACCGCCACGATCAATTCCGTTCTCGCCGGCTCCGGCGGGCTCACGAAGGCGGGCGCCGGCACGCTCGTCCTCGGCGGCGTCAACACGTTCACGGGCAACCTCGCCCTGAACGCCGGCACGGTGCAGGTGGCGTCTGATTCCGCCTTCGGCGATGCGGCCAACGACATCTCGCTCGCCGGCACGCTGAAGACCACCGCGGCCATCTCGCTCGGCGCCGGCCGCGACGTCACCGGCGGCGGCACGCTCGACATCGCCCCGGGCACCACGCTCACGATCAACGGCAATGCCAACCTCGGCACCACCGCGCTCGCCAACTCGGGAACGCTCGACCTCCAGGGCGGCACGCGGGCTGTGGGCAACCTCACGTTCTCCACAGCCGCCACGGTGACAGGCATTGGCGGCCTCTCGGTCGCTGGCATCACGGCCACGGGAGTCACGAGTGGCACGGCGGTAGTCACCCCCTCGATCACGTTCTCGAGCAACGGCAACAAGTCCGTGGACGTCGGGGCCGGCGGCACGCTTGTCTTGAATGGCGACGTGGCCGGCACAACTGGCCGCATCGCCAAAAGCGGCGCCGGCACGCTCGTCGTGAATGGCTCCAACTCCACGAGCGGCTACCAGCTCGGCGTGAGCGGCGCAGCCCCCACCAATGGCGGCACGCTGATCCTCGGCTCGGCTGCCGCAAGCGGCACGGGCCAACTGCAATTCAACTACGGCATGCTCCAGGCCACCGCGCCGTTCACGTTCGCCAACGGCCTCTCCGTGGGCGGCCGCTCCGGCGCCGTCGCCGTCGTCGGTGGCACGAGCGCCACCACGTTCTCCGGCTCGTCCAGCTTCTATCGGGCCTTCGGCACATCGGGTGAACTCCGGCTCGACGTCAACAATGCCACGACGCTCTCGGGCGTCATCGGTGCCACGAGCGGCAGCGGCACGGCATCAGGCGTCACGGTCGGCGGCACGGGCCGGCTGACGCTCTCCGGCAACGCCGCGGCCCTGATCGACACGATCACGCTTCAAGACAGCGTCGGCCTCATCGTCAACAACGCCCTTGGCTCGAGCGGCGTGGTGCTCGGCGCGGGCAACACGCTGGGTGGCTCCGGCGTGATCACGGGCGGCATCTCCGGCGCCGGCCAGATCCTTCCCGGCAACAGCCCCGGCATCCTCACGGCCGCCTCGCTCGACCCCAGCGCGGGCCTCGACGTCACGCTCGAATTCACCGGCTTTGCCCCGACCTACTCCAACGCGTCGGCGAGCGTAAACGACGTCATCAGGCTCACGGCCGCGACGCCCTTCGGCTCTGCCTTCGGTCTCTCGAGCGCCATCGACATCTTCCTGGGCGTGTCTTCGATCGCATCGGGCAACGCCTTCGAGGGCGGGTTCTTCACGAACACAGCCGCCGACTTCACGACGAGCATCTCGGGAGCCACGACGACGATCTACGTGCTCGGCAACGGCGCCGGCACCGACAAGTTCCTCGGTGCCCAGGGTTATTACACGTTCGCGAACTGGAATGCCTCGTTCGGCGACCCTGCCCTCAGCATGTCGCTCGGCACGGTCGCCCGGTCGGCCGACTTCGGGGCCGGCAACGTCGACGGCCAGGTGATGGTGATCAACGCGGTGCCCGAGCCGGGGGCGATCACGCTCGGTGGTGCCGGGCTGATCCTCAGCGGTATCGCCCTCTGGAACAGGCGTCGCCAACGCCGCTCGGCGGCAGCCTGACGGTCGAATCACCGCCCCCTCGCCCCCTCATCAAAAACACATCGTTCCCGGCATTGACGCTCGACACCGCCCGTTTCACACTTTTCGGGAAACGTGCCTAGTGGCGTGAGCATCGAGGGTGAGCGATGAATCCAGTTGTGTCTCCGCCGGTCGCCTCGATGGGGGCGTCGCCGCGTCGGGGCAAGGCGCCGCCGCGGATCATCGGTGCGTCCCCCGCTGCCCAAAAGCTCGAGTTCGAGATCGCCCGGGCCGCCCAATTCGACAGTTGCGTGTTTCTGAGCGGGGAGACAGGGTCTGGCAAGGAGTCCGTCGCCCGGGCCCTCCACGCGGCCGGGCCCCGCTCCGACAAGCCGTTCGTCGCCATCAACTGCGCTGCCCTCACCACCACGCTCGCCGAAAGCCAGCTCTTCGGGCACGTGAAAGGCGCGTTCACCGGCGCGGTGGGCACGGCCCTCGGCGTGTTTCGCGCGGGGAACGGCGGCGTGGTGTTTCTCGATGAAGTCGGCGAACTGCCGCTCGACGTGCAGCCCAAGCTTCTGCGCGTGATCCAGCAGCGCGAAGTGACGCCCGTCGGCTCGACCGACGTGTTTCCGTTCGACGTGCAGATCATCACCGCCACCAACCGGGATCTCGAAGCGGAAGTGGAGCGTGGCAGATTTCGCGACGATCTCCTCTATCGCCTCAACACCATCGAGCTCCACGTGCCCGCGCTACGCGACCGGGCGGCGGATATCCCGGTGTTCGTGCGACATTTTTCCGAGTCGTTGGCAGTCCGCCTGGGCCGCCCCGCCTGGTTGCCCGAGTCGGCGACGCTCGAACGGATGATGCGCTTTCGCTGGCCGGGCAACGTCAGGCAGTTGGCCCAGTTCGTGGAGCGGGTGTATGTGTTCGGCGCGGTTCCCGACCTGCCCGACGACCCTGCGACCGTGCCGTCGCGGCCGACGGCTGGTGTGGCCGAGCCGCACCGTGGCGATGCAGAGGCCGGCGAACCGGCCCTGCCGGTATTCAACCTCGACGAACTGCGGCGGATGGCTGTGCGACAGGCCCTGGCGGCGACGGACGGCCACAAGGGCAGGGCGGCCGCCCTGCTCGGCGTGCATCTCAACACGATGACGAAGTTCGTCGCCGAAACATGCACCGACGACCTGCCGGTTCGCAACGTCGGCCGGCCCCGCCGCCCCCGCTGATGCGGCAGGGTGAGGGCCTCTTTCCAGCCGCCATCCTGCGGTGCCGCCGTCCTGCCGGCTCCCTGAATCGGTGAACTCCGACCGAGTTTCACAAATTCTGTTTCACACAAATTATGAAACAGGCTTTCTATGCTGGGAACTCGAACCGTTTCGCAGGCCGTCCAGACAACGCTGAGCGTTGATTTTCCAGCGAAAAACACATGTTTTCGAGATCTCACAGAATTCTCACGGTCCTTGGTTTGCCATTCGCCTCTGCATGCGCCGTCGCTCGGGATTCCGGGCGTCTCGGTCGGATCACCTGGCAGGAGTCCCGCATGTCGTCGAAATTCCTTCGCTCGCTCACGCTCGCGATCGCCGCGATCACAAGCACTGCAGCCGCTCCCGCCCTCGCCGGCAACTTCGGTTACGGCAACCTCGTCGTCGAGCAACTCACGGGCACGTCGGCCAATGCCACCCCGATCAACATCCTGGAATACACGAAGTCCGGCAGCAGCGTGCAGACGATTTCGTTTCCCTCGTCGGGCGCGAACCAGCAGACCGACAGCGCCAGCGCCTCGTCAAACGGCTACATCAACACCTACAACGGCTATCTTTCGGTGCCGGGCCAAAATCTGGCGGCCGGCACGGCCTCTGCCCAGTCTTCCAACACCAAGGTGAACTCGATCCTCGACACGAGTGGCACGGTCGTGACCCGCACGCTGTTCCCGACGAGCGGCACGATGCCCTACACCACCAACAACTATCGCTCGAGCATCGCCACGAGCGGCAGCACTTTCTACGCAGCCGGCACCGGGAACTCGAACACAGGGGGCATCTGGTACAACGACGGCACTTCGTTCATCCAGGTCAGCGCCACCGGCTCCGGCCTGGTGAACAACATGCGAAACGTCGAGATTTACAACAACCAGCTCTACTTCTCGTCGTCGTCAGGCGCGTTTCTCGGCGTGAGTTCGCTCGGAACCGGTCTGCCGACCACGGCGGGGCAGTCCGCCACGCTCCAGATCGACTTGGGCACAAACGGCAGCCCCTACGGCTTCGTGATGTTCGACACGAACGCCGACAACGTGCTCGACCGCGCCTATGTCGCCGACGACCGAACCACCGCGCTGAACGGCGGCATCAACCGCTTCGACTTCAGCAGCGGAGCGTGGTCGCGGACATCGGCTCTCCGGTTCGACACGACGAGCGGCCTGCTGACGAGCGGCACGTCGGGCGCGAATGTCGTCTCGATCCGCGGCCTTGCGGGCACGTATGACTCGCTGACGAGCACGGCCTCGCTGTTCGCCACGACGACCGAGGCGAGCAACAATCGCCTGATCAGTTTCCTCGACTCCGGCTCTCTCTCCACGTCCACCGCTTTCTCCACACTCGCCTCAGCCGGTACGAACCAGGTTTTCCGCGGCGTTGACATCGCCCCGGTGCCCGAGCCCTCCGCGTTGGCCCTCGCTGGCCTCGGCGTGGCGGCCGCTGGATGGGGCGTGTGGAGGCGGCGCGTCAACGGTCGGATTGTAAAAATTTGATGAGCGAGGCGATCCCGATCGCCTGAGGGAGAGGGTTTCCGGCCCTTCAGCAACTCACTTCCGTCCTTAGAAACAAGCCTTTCAACGCGTTCGAGCTGGTCGTCCGGCGGCTGACACAAGCCCCTTCTGGCCACCGTCTGCTCACGCAATTCTAGCGCTTTTCTTGCGCTGGGCTACGAAAGCCCTAACGTGCCCCGGGCATGATTTCGCCCGTCGCGACGACCGCGACCGCCCGCACAGGTCTCTCGCCCAAGAGCACACGGAGAGCTGCCCATGAGCATCGCCCGCATCAGCATCGCGAAGAACACAGCGGCGAACACCAACCCAAGGAGGCCGTCGATGGACCGGCACGTCAGCCGCTTCGCCCGCACCGTCGCCACGAGCCTCGTGAGCATCGCCGCGATGGTCTGGCTGCCGACGCCGGCGTCCGCTCAGACCACATATTTCACGGGCACTGGTTCGACCGGGCAATGGATGACTAACCGCTGGAGTACGACGGATGGCGGCTCTTACAACGGCGCCTTCGGCAACGCGGGCGTCGCGTCATTTACGTCTGGATCGTACACGTTTACGGGATTCGGTACCGGCACGACAGGCAACATCACGCTCGCAAACAACGTGATCGTGAACTTTTCAGGGGGTGCCGGCACGCTCGCTACGGGCGGAGCGGTCCGCACAATCTCTGTCGGCTCGAATGCATGGATCGATTTTGGTTCTACTCAATCCTTCTCCACTGCTGCGGGTACGGGCTTCATCAAAAACGGTTCGGGGATGCTCGCTCTGAGCGGTATCGCCTATACAGGCGGGTTCACGCTTAATGCCGGTGAAGTAATCCTCCGCGGCGTCAACGCGATGGGCGCCGGCGGCGCTCTGACGCTCAACGGCGGTATTGTTTCATCCAATGCAACCCGTTCGCTTACCGGAAAGTACAGCGGCGGCATCACCGTCGGAGGGAATGTACAGTTCGGTAACACGCCGTCTGCCGCGAACAACAATCTTGCAAGCGCCTCTGCGAATCTCACGTTCGACAACGCCATGGCTCTTGGCGCGGCCAACCGCACGCTGACCCTCGGCAATCTCGGCACCACGACTTTTGGCGGGGTGATTTCGAATACCAGTGGTGGCATCACTTTCGCTGCGGCCAGCGGAGCAGAAGCCACGGTTGCGAGCAACGGCCGTTTCGAGATCACTGGTACGGCCAACACGTTTACCGGTGACCTGACGTTCACGGGGGCCGAGGTTCGTTTTGCGAATGACGGAAGCCTCGGGAACTCTGCCAACAATATCGTGATCAACGGCGGTCGGTTCGGCATCTTCTCCGGGACGTCGTTTACCGTTGCCTCGTCGCGGAGCATCACGGTGGGTGATGCTGCCGGCACGTCGATTTCAACGGCGGGTTCCGGCACACTTACGTATAACGGTGTCATCGCCAACATCTCCGGCACGACGGGTTCGTGGGCCAAGCAGGGGGGCGGGACGCTCGCCCTCGGCGGCCAGAGCACCTACACGGGGTCAACGAACATTAGCAACGGCGTGCTGCGGCTCACCACCGGCAGCAACCGCCTGCCGACCACCACGGTGGTATCGCTCGGCCAGGCAGCCAGCACCAACGTCGGCACGCTAGATCTCAACGGCCAAAACCAGGAGATCGCGGGCCTGGCTTCGGTGACCGGCAGTAGCGCCACCTCCTCGACGAACACGGTGACATCGGCGGGCGCCGCCACCCTCACGATCAACGTCGGCAGCGGCACCTACACCTACAGCGACGCCACTGCGGCGAACTCCGGCGTGATCTCGGGCGCCCTCAGCGTGGTCAAGCAGGGAGCAGGCAAGCAAATCTTCGGCGGCGCCAACACCTACACGGGCACCACGGCCGTTACCGCGGGCCTCCTACAGATCAACGGTGCGCAGACCGGCAATGGTGCCGTCACGGTGACCGGCGGCGAACTGAAGGTGAATGGCTCGCTCGGAACGAGCACGGTCACGCTCAGCGGAGGGCTCCTCTCCGGCTCAGGCACGGTCGGTGCCGTCACGGTCAACTCGGGCGCGACGATCGCTCCGGGTAACAGCCCCGGCACGCTCAACACCGGCAACGTCACGTTCGCGGGCGGTGGTAATTACAACTGGCAGCTCTTCGACGCAACGGGGAGCGCCGGGACAGCGTGGGATCTCATCAGCAGCTCGGGAAGCCTGTCGATCACCGCGGACAGCGGCAACAAGTTCAACGTCAATCTCTGGACGCTCTCGGGCATCAGCCCCGACACCAACGGCAACGCCTCGAATTTCAACCAGACGAGCAACTACAGCTGGACGGTCGCCCGGTTTGGCTCGACGATCACCGGGTTCAGCAATGACCTGTTCAACATCGTCACCGGATCGTCCAACGGCACCGGGGGTTTCGCGAACTCCTTCGGCGGAACGTTCAGTCTCGCCGTCGTCAGCGGCACCAACTTGAATCTCGTCTATACCGCCCCGGCGCTCGCCGCATACGACTACACGGGGGCCACGGGCAACTGGAGTACGTCGTCGAACTGGGCCACGAACGTCGTTCCGACCGGTACGGCGGCGCTCACGTTCTCCGGAGCGGGTGGCACGTCGACCAACGACAGCACGCTCTCCGCCCTCACGGGACTCACGTTCACCGGCTCTGCAACCGGCGCGTACACCGTCGCGGGCAGCGGCGTCGCGCTCGGCGCTGCCGGCGTCGTGAACAGCGGAACCTTTGCGAACACCGTGTCGCTGCCCCTGACGCTCGCGGCTGCATCGAAGCTCGACGCCGCCGCCGGGAGTCTGGCGGTCACAGGCACCCTCGACACAGCCGGCTACGCCCTCACGCTGCAGGGTGCGAACGCCATCTCGATTGCCGCGGTCTCCGGCACCGGCAGCTTGCTGAAGATTGGCGGAGGCACGGCCACGCTCGCGGGCGCGGTCGCCTCTCCGAACGTGTCGGTGTCGGGCGGCTCGCTGACGCTCGGCGCAGCGAACCGACTCGCCGACACGGCAGCCGTCACCGCCTCCGGTTCCGGCACGCTCGACCTGGGCGGTTTTACTGACACCGTCGGCTCGTTCACGATCTCGAGCAACGCAACGCTCGCAAATGGCACTCTCACCGCCGGTACGTACTCTCTCGGCGGCGGCACGATCTCCGGCAACCTCGGAGCTGGCACGGTCAATGTCACCGCAGCGACGACGGTCAATGGATCGCTGGCGGCGGGCACCGTGAACGTCAACTCAGGGACGCTGGCGCTCGGCTCCGCTGGACGGCTGACTGCGACGCCCGTCGTCTCCGGGTCAGCGGGGGGCGTCCTGTCGCTCGGAGGCAATGAGACGGCCGGCTCGATCGCGGGCAGCTTCGGCGTTACCACCAACGGCGGCACGCTGACGGCCGGTGGCGACAACTCGAGCACGACGTTCGCCGGCGTGATCTCCGGCTCCGGTGGATTGAGCAAGGCCGGCAGCGGCGTGCTCATCGTTTCATCGAGCCAGACGTACACCGGCGATACGACCGTGAGCGCCGGAACGCTGCAGATCGGTAGCGGCGCAGCGGCTGGTGGCCTCGCTGGCAACGTGGTCAACAACGCCACTCTCGCGTTCTCGTCATCGGTCGCGCAGTCGCTCGCTGGCAGCATCTCCGGCAATGGCAGCGTCACGAAGTCGGGCACAGGCACGCTCGCGCTGGCGGGGGCGAACACGTTTTCGGGCGGGCTGACCATCAACGACGGCGTCGTCTCCGTCGCCGCAGCTGCGAATCTTTCGACGAGCGGCTCGATTGCCGTCAACGGCGGCGGCCGGCTGACATTCGCCGGGTCCGACACCTTCGGTGGTGCCGGCCAGTCGCTCGTGCTCTCTGCCACGCAGTCGGCTACCCCGATCGTGAGCGTTGCCAGCGGCGTCGCGGCGACGTTTCTCGGCAACGTCGCGCTCGCGTCCGGCACGAACCGCATCGAGCCGGTCAACGCCGCCGGGTCGCTGACCCTTTCCGGCAACGTCACCGGCTCGGGCTCGCTCCTCAAGGCTGCTGCGGGCAACCTGATCCTCTCCGGCACCGGCAACGCCGGCACCTGGGGCACCCAGGTGGGCAACGGGACGCTCACGGTGAACGCGGGTTCGGCCCTTGGTTCAGGCGACCTCGTCATGAACCAGACCTCGACGAACAACGCCACTCTCGCTCTCAACGAGAGCGTGAGCGTGGGCAACCTGTCGAGCCAGTACAGCGGCACTGGCAACAACTCGATCACGATCGCCGCCGGCAAGACGCTCGCCGTCACGCAGACGGTCAGCGGCACGTTCGGCGCCGGCGGCCCCAGCGGCAAGACCTCATCGATTGGCGGCGACGGCGGTTTCACGAAGGCGGGGAACGCCACGCTCACGCTCGCCGGTGGCAACACCTACGCGGGCCCGACCAGCGTGTCGGCCGGCACGCTCGCCACGACGGCTGCCAACGCGGTCTCGGGCAACGTCACTGTCGCCAGCAATGCCACGCTCGCCCTCGGCGCGGCCCAGACGTTCACGTCGCTGTCCGGTAATGGGACGTTGGCGGCCGGCAGCAGCGCCATGACGTTCAACACGGCCTCCGACAGCACGTTCGGCGGCAACGTCACGGGCAGTGGCTCGGCCTCTCTCACCAAGTCGGGCAACGCCACGATGAACTTCACCGGCGACACGTCCGGCTATGCCGGGTCGGTGACCGTACTCGCCGGCAAGCTCACCGGCATCGGCATCGGCAGTTCGGGCACGGTGTCCGTCCAGGGCGGCGGGTTCTACGCCGCCCCGGGCAGCACCGTCCAGAACGCCTTCACGATCGGCACAGCTGATTCCCAGACCGTGATCTACTCGCAAAACTTCAACTCGATCGGCAGCGGCCTGCCGACGGGCTGGGCGGTATATACCGCGGCAACTGGTTCGTCGGTCGGCACCGCCGCGTCGTTCACCACGGCTGCGACAGCCTGGTCCACGTCTACGGGCGGGTTTTACAACTACGCGTCCACGGCTGGGCTGACATCCGCGTCCAATTCGACGGACCAGTCGAACTCGACGAATCGGGCACCCGGAATGAAGCAAACCGGGAGCTTCGGTGACCCGGGCGCGGCGTTCAACTACGCCTTCTCCACGACGGGAACGACCGTCTCCTCGATCTCGTTCGACATGCTGCAGCTCGATTCCCAGCCGAGATCCACGACCTGGAGCATCCAGTATGGGATCGGCGCTTCCCCCACCTCGTTCACGGAACTCGGCACCTACACGGATCCGGGCTCGTGGGGCTCGACGACGCTGACGTTCGGGACTGCGGCGTTCGGTACCTCTCTCAACAACCAGCCGAACGTCGTCTTTAGGGTCGCGGCCATCGCGGGCTCCATCGGCTCCAATAACCGTGACGCCACGGCGATCGACAACTTCCAGTTGTTTTCGTCGAGCGGGGCTTCCGGCTCGGGAACTCTCGGGATCGATACCGCTGGCGCGACGACGTTCTCCGGGAACATCGTCAACAACAACGTCGCCACGCTCACCGCGGTCGCGGGTGGCACTGCCACGTTCTCCGGCATCATCAGCGGCGCCGGCTCGTTCACGAAGACTGGCGACGGCACCGTGATCATCTCCGGCTCGAACTCGTACGGCGGCGGCACGACGGTCTCGGCCGGCACGCTCCAGGCCGGCAACGCTTATGCGTTCGGCACCGGGGCGATCGTGCTCTCCAACGGCGCCACGCTCAACCTCAGCAACCTGTTGGTGGGCAACTCCATCACCAACAACGGCGGCACGCTCCTGAACGCGGTCATCTCCGGCTCCTCGACGGCCACCACCTCGAGCGGCAGCTCGAGCTTCAATGACGTCAGCGGCAACGTCGTGGCGACCGGCTCGAGCACGACGGTGACCCTCGGCGGCACGGTGTCGGGCTCGATCTCCGCGACGGCCGGCAGCACCGCCACGGTCACGGGCAACCTCGCCTCGGGCGGCTCGGTGACGGTGGGTGCCGGCAGCACGCTCAACGCTGTGAACGGCAGCTCGTTCGCAGCCGGCTCGACGGTCGCCAACAACGGCTCCTTCGCCGTCAACACCTCGGGCGGCACGATCGGCATCGCCTCCACGCTCTCTGGCACCGGCGGCCTGCAAGTGGCCGGCGGCGGCATCGTGCAGATCACCGGCACGAGCGCAGGCTTCACGGGCCTGACGACCGTGTCGAACACCGGCTCCCAGCTCGTCGTGAACGGCGTGGTCGGCTCGAACATCGCGATCGGCTCGGGTGCCTTGCTTGGCGGCTCGGGCTCGGTCGGGGCCCTCTCCGGTGCCGGCCAGGTCGGCCCTGGCAACTCCCCCGGCATCCTCACGGCCACCTCGTTCGACGGCACAGGCGGCCTCGATGCCACGTTCGAGATCACGGCCTTGAACCCTGTCTACAACCTCCCGTCCGCCAGCCTCAACGACGTCCTGCGGCTCACGAGCGGCACGCCGTTCACGAGCAACCTCAATAGCGGCAACGTGATCGACGTCTACTTCGACTCGGTCGCCCAGGGCACCTACGAGGCGGGCTTCTTCACGATCATCTCGGCGAGTGAACTGCTCACCAAGGTGCAAGGTGCCACCTGGAACTTCTGGGGCAAGGATGCAAACGGCACGCAGAACTTTGGCGGCAACACCTACAAAAATGTGCTGTCCTTCGCGGGCATCACGGGCGTGAACGTCACGACTGTCGCCAGCACGGCCAACTTCGGCAGCGGCAACGTGACGGGCAGTGTGACGCAATTCGTCGTCGTCCCCGAGCCTTCGTCGCTCGCACTCGCCGGCCTCGGCGTGGCCTTTGCCGGCTACGCCGCCTGGAAGCGCCGGCGGGCCGGCTGACAATCGCGGTGCCACAAGCCGCATCGATCTGACCACGGCGCCGCCTCTCGATCCCCCGAGGCGCGTGCCACTGGCCCCGGCCCGGTCGCCCAACCAGGCCGGGGTTTTTGCTGCGCCCGGCGCGAAAAAGTTCACCGATTTCTCGTCGGACGCTGAAAAATCTTTCATATTCATTCGGCATGCTCCCACCACCGCGGCACGAGCGCAGCGAGCTCGCGGGGAAACCATCAGGAGCACACACCATGAGCACGGCACCGAGACTCTTCGCGACGACGTTTTTTTTGGCCACGCTGGCCGTGCTCGCGATCGTTGCCACGATGCCCGCCGCCGACCTGCCACGGGCCCAGGAGCCGCGGCCTGACCGCCTCGCCGACGTTCCGCTCGATCGGCAGTCGACCACGAAAAACGTCCCCGAGCCGAGCTTGGTCGTGATCGCCGCGGCCGTCGCCGCGATGGAGGGGTGGTCGATCTGGAAGCGGCGCCGCCGGGCCGCTCATCCAAATCTCATCGGAACCGGCGCTGTCGGCGGCCGATCTTCCGGGTAGCCTCGCAGCGCTCGAGATCAACGGCACGTCGCAAGGAGGCGCCGCGCATGAGGGTTCGCTCGCTGTTCATCTCCGACGTGCACCTCGGCTGCGGGTTCTCCCGTTCCCGCGAGCTCTTCGACTTTCTCGGCCACTTCGAGCCCGACAGGCTCTATCTCGTCGGCGACATCGTGGACGGCTGGAAGTTGAAGCGCAATTTCGTCTGGAACGACACGGCCAGCTTCGTCGTGCGGCGGATTCTCGGCATGCTCAAGCGGGGCACACGCGTGTTTTATGTCACGGGCAACCACGACGAGTTTCTGCGGGCCTTCTCGCCCCATACCTTCGGCCACATGGAGCTCGCTGATCAGTTTGTCTACGTCACCGCGACGGGCCGCCGGCTGCTCGTGATCCATGGAGACTGCTTCGACCACCTCACGAAGCACGCCCGCTGGGTCTACCACCTCGGCGACCACGCCTACACAGCGGCGCTCCACCTCAACGCCTGGATGAACGCCGCCCGCCGCTGGCTGGGCTATCCCTACTGGTCGTTCAGTTCGATGCTCAAGACGAAGGTGAAGACGGCCGTGAACTTCGTGAACGACTTCGAGCAGATGGTCGCCCGCTACACGCAGCAGCAGGGCTGCTCGGGGGTGATCTGCGGCCACATTCACGTGCCCGCGATCCGGAAGATCGGCGGTGTCGACTATTACAACTGTGGCGACTGGGTGGAGCACTGCTCGGCCCTCGTCGAGCACGTTGACGGCCGGATGGAACTGCTGGGGCCGGAGTCGGTTGCCACGCTCGCGGGCCCGCCGTCCTTGGCACGGTCGGCCTGAACGCAGCCCCAGTTGCGGGCTCTCGGCCCTCACGCAATCCTCACATTTTTCGCACGCGAAACCCTCGCGAGCCACACAATTTTCTCACGGTGTTTCTGTAGTCTTCGACGCGGCCACTGAGTGCCGGCGGACGGAGTTCCGCCCCCGCCTACTTGCGACTTCGAAAGGAGCATCGATGGTTCGCTCTCGATCCTCTCGCGGCTTCACCCTCGTGGAACTTCTAGTCGTGATCGCCATCATCGGCGTGCTCGTCGGCCTACTCCTGCCGGCGGTGCAAGCGGCGCGCGAGGCGGGCCGCCGTTCGTCGTGCCAAAATAACGCGAAGCAACTCGGCCTTGCCGGAGTCACCTACCATGACGCGAAAAAAACTTTCCCGTCAGGCTACACCCAAGACAAGATAAGCGGGAGCTTTCAGGGCCATACAGTCTTCTATTTTTTGCTGCCCTTCATGGAGCAGCAGACGATATTCGACACGATGAGCGCCACGAATCCTCTCAACAACCGATCCGCCACCCCCGGCACCAAGGCGGCGGCCGCCATATCGACCCTGGTATGCGCCAGCGACCGGTTTCCTGAAGGCAATCCCCACCAATTTAGCGCGACGGAATGGTACGGCGTCACCACCTACCGCGCAAACGGTGGCAGTCGGCCGATTTTCGCCACGTCCTCGACGAACGACGGAGTTTTCATGGCGACCGGCACGTCATCCAGAGCGGCAGCGGGTGCTCCCGCTTGGATGCTTGTAAACGTGAAGCATGTCACCGACGGCACGAGCAAGACGATCATGTTCGGGGAGTCGTCGCACGTGGACGAAAATTTCAACACGTTCACGAAGGCTGGCTGGAACAGCGGCAGCACGATCAGCACATGGTCGCGGTGGTACCCTGCGGGCGGTGATTCAGGGCTGGGGAACATCATGTGCGGGGCATATTCTCCCATCAACTACACGACACCATGGGCGCATGGCCAGCCCGGTGCGCCCGGCTCATCGAGTGCATGG
Organism: Planctomycetia bacterium; assembly: GCA_037129475.1. GTDB lineage: Bacteria > Planctomycetota > Planctomycetia > Pirellulales > UBA1268 > RGVT01. The sequence goes on from JBAXUY010000013.1 coordinate 38,850, forward strand.
TACGACTATCAGGACCGACGCTTGAGCGCGATCGGAAGCAATCACCCTGGCGGGGCCGACGTGGTCTTTTGCGACGGCAGCGTCCGCTTTCTGAATGATTCGGTATCCCAGACCATGCTGTCGTATTACTGCGTGAGGAACGACAACCAGCTCATCACGGACTGAACCTGTCTCCGTAACTCTGCAGAGCGCTGATGAACTCACGCATTCTCCATCGGACCGCTGTTGTCCTGATCGCATTCATCCTGTTGCTGCATTCGGGTTGTGGCAAGCCGGTGAAACTCGTACCTGCGAAAGGCGTGGTCGTCATCAAGGGGAAGCCCGCGGCTGGCATTTCCGTCCAGTTTCTTCCGGAGCATGTCAAGGGCGAGCACCGACCGACATCGTTCGCGTTGACGGACGACGATGGAAACTTCGTCCTCACGACTTCCGACGGCAAGGACGGCGCAGTACCTGGCCCGCACGTCGTGTTGCTCTCCGACACGCAGCAGGAGCGCCCGCCCCAGGGCGAAGTCGCCAGGACGAAGCCGCGGCTGTCAGGAAAACGCGCTACGGTAGCCGGGGGCGTGCGTGTGACCGTGCCGGATTCTGCCGAGCCCATCGTCGTCAGCCTTGACGGAGATTGACGCAATCGGCGGCCGTCGGGCCGCCCAGATTGCCCGCGGGGTTTCCGGAATCCTCGCGTTGGCTACACTATTGCCGCGGTCGGAACTCAGCCACCGCCTCTGCCGCTTCCCGAGGCGCATCCATGCTTCAACCGCAGCCGCGGATAGCATCGCGAACGGGCTTTACGCTCGTCGAGTTGCTCGTCGTCATCGCCATCATCGGCGTGCTGATCGGGCTCCTTTTGCCCGCCGTGCAGGCCGCGCGTGAATCGGCCCGACGTTCGTCCTGCCAAAACAATCTCAAGCAGATTGGTCTGGCGATGGCGAACTACGCTTCCGCGAAGCGGCGATTTCCACCTGGCCAGTACAAGGACCCGTCGTTGTCCTCCACCGCCGGATCGAAGGCCATCGCGTGGAGCACCTTTTTTCTCGAGTATTTGGATCAAAAGGCTGTCGAGGCGACGTGGGATACACCGCCGTCGTCCAATCCGGCCACGCCTGCTCCGGATGGCAGGCTCTACCTCAAGGCCATCATGGGCAGTGTGTGGAACCAGAAGGCGACATCGACCGTCGTTCCGATGTACATCTGCCCCAGCGCATCACGCACGCATCCAACGCGGCTCCAAAGCCGCATCACGGATTTCGACGGGACAGCGGGGCTCGACCCTTCCAAGTTCGAGGGCATGGGCTGCATCGATTACGCTGGGAATGGCGGCGCCACGAGCAATGCTCGTTATCCGCAACCGGATGGCAGCGTCTATACAGCAAGTTCTCTCGCCACCGGCGGAGTTCCAATTTCTACCGGCGTACTTGCAGACCAGACCGTCACAACGATGAATCACGGTGTTGCGGACCGGCAGATCACGGACGGGTTCTCCAAGACCCTTCTCATATGCGAGTTGAGCGGACGTGGGCTGACAGGAAGTGGGGTTTCGGGAAATCCGCGGGGCGCGTGGGCATCAGGCCAGAATTGCATCACGCTGGGGCCGACCACGGCCTCGATTCCGATCATCAACCCGCCGGCCTCTGCCTCGGCGTCGTGGCGCGACAGTGCGAACAACGCGATGTTTTCCGATCATCCCGGCGGTGCCCAGGTGTCGATGTGCGATGGTTCGACGCACTTCATCCAGGAATCGATCGACGAAATAGTGCTCGTGCGACTCTCCACGAGGGCGAGTGCGGAGACAGCGACGCTGCCCTGAACGACCTGCGACGCATCGGGCTCTCCCGAGCCCTCGCCTGGCATGAACTCGCCTCACGACGCGCCACACCGCGAAGGCGACCACCGTCCAGGGCTCGCGGCGTTTTCCTGGGTCCTTCTCGACTGGGCGGCGAGTGCGTTTTCGACGATCCTGATCACGCTCGTCGTCGCGTTTGTCGAACGGGTCGTGTTTGCCGACGCAGCGTGGGGTGTGGCCGCAGGGGTCGTGTGGGCCTGGA
>JBAXUY010000130.1:0-8208 GCA_037129475.1 Planctomycetia bacterium
GGAACGGACGGCAGGATGCCGTGCCGTTCCGTGAAGCATCCTTCGAGCATGCCTCTCTTCGGCTCCGAATGTGGGTCGTTATCGCATTCCCTGACCCCAGACATCACAGGCTGGACGCCTGCCCTACACGTCGCAGAGGGCCACGGCCTGCTTGAGGCCTGCGAGGGCGTCGCGGGTGGGGATGAACTCCTGCCCCACGTAGCCCTGGTAGCCGATGTCGAGCAGCTTCCGCATCAGGGGCGGGTAGTTGATCTCCTGTGCGTCGTCGAGCTCGCCGCGGCCCGGGCAGCCGGCGGTGTGGATGTGGCCGATCACGTCCTTGCACTGCTCGACGCGCCGCATGAGATCGCCGTTCATCACCTGCACGTGATAAAAGTCGAAGAGCATCTTCACGCGGGGCGAGCCGACGCGCCGCACGATGTTGGCCACGTAGTCGCAGTCGTCGCCCTGGTAGCCCGGATGGCCCTTCATGGGATGCGAATCGTCGCGGGTGTTCAAGTGCTCGAGGCAGAGCGTCACGCCCTTCTTCTCGGCGTGGGCGGCGATCTGCTTGAGCCCCTTCACGCAGTTGTCGGCCCCCTCCTGCGCCGAGATCTCGCCGCTCTTCGGATTCTCGGCGTCGCGCCACTTGTAGCCCGTGAAGGCGATCACGCTCGGGAAGCCGGCCGCGGCGGAGGCGTCGATCATCTCGGTCGTCCGGGCGATCACCTCGGGCTGGTAGGCGGGATTGTTGAAGCCCTTCATGAACGGCGCCCCCGGCATGCCGTTGGGAGAGAGCGCGCAGATCAGGCCGTGCTTCTTGAGCGTCGGCCAGTCCTTCGGATCGGCGAGCTCGATCGACTTGCAGCCGAGCTCCTTGGCCACCTGGCACATCTTCTCGATGTCCCACTTGTCGCCGGTGATCCCGTAGCACCAATAGACGAGCGACTGCTTGATCCGGCCCTTCATGGGATGGTCTCCTTGCGAGGCGTGTACGCTGCGAACCTGCGGAACCGCGGCGGCGATGCCGGCGGCCGACGCGAGGACGGCGCGGCGGGTGACTTCATTCGACATGCGGGTACACTAGCACGACTGATTCCCCGGGGAAAGCGGCCCGCCTATGCCATCCATCAAGCGCATCCTCGTCACCGGCGGCGCCGGCTTCCTCGGCAGCCATCTCTGCGACCGGCTCGTGGAGATGGGGCACGACGTCATCTGCGTCGACAACTTCTTCACGAGCCAGAAGACGAACGTCGCCCACCTGCTCGGCTGCGGCAATTTCGAACTGTTGCGGCACGACATCATCCATCCGCTCTGGCTCGAGGTCGACGAGATCTACAACTTCGCCTGCCCCGCCGCCCCCGGGCACTATCAATACAACCCCATCAAGACGATGAAGACGAGCGTGATGGGGGCGATCAACATGCTCGGCATGGCGAAGCGGTGCCGCGCGAAGGTGCTGCAGGCGTCGACGAGCGAGGTCTACGGTGATCCGGAGGTGCACCCGCAGCCGGAGAGCTATCGCGGCTCGGTCAACCCGATCGGCCCGCGGGCCTGCTACGACGAGGGCAAGCGGGCGGCCGAGACGCTGTTCATGGACTACCACCGCGCCAACGGCGTCAACGTCCGCATCGTGCGGATCTTCAACACGTATGGGCCGCGGATGCATCCCTTCGACGGCCGCGTGGTGTCGAACTTCATCCGCCAGGCGCTCGCCGGCGAGCCGATCACGATCTTCGGCAAGGGCGCGCAGACCCGCAGCTTTTGCTACCGCGACGATCTTGTCGAGGGGATCATCCGGATGATGAACGGCCCCGACGAGTTCGTGGGCCCGGTGAACATCGGCAACCCCGGCGAGTTCACGATCCGCCAGCTCGCCGAGCTCACGCTCGAGCTTTCGGGCTCGACGTCGAAGCTCGTGGAGAAGCCGCTGCCCGTCGACGATCCCGAGCGGCGCCGGCCCGACATCAGGCTCGCCAAGCAGAAGCTCGGCTGGGAGCCGAAGGTGCCGTTGCGGGAGGGCCTCGCGAAGACGATCGAGTGGTTCCGCTCCATCAAGATCAGCGACTACCGCGCCCCGACGCCAAACTATTGACCGCACGAACCCCGTAGGGACAGGGCTCCAGCCCTGTCCACCCGACAGGCCTGGAGGCCTGTCGCTACGCAGTGCTTACCCGGCCCTCCGGGCCTGGCGCCGTTCGGTGAGCATCGTTACGGCAACAACGGTGCCGATGCCGAGGGCGAGGCCGATCACGTCGTAGACCCAGTCGAGTGGGTCGGCGGCGCGGCCGAAGAGCGGCTGTGTGGCTTCGTCGACCACGGCCCAGGCGGCGAGGCCGGCGGCCAGAAGCGGCGCCGTCCTGCCCACGAGCCGGCCGCGGCTGCGGAGCACGAGCGCGGCCAGGAACCCGAGCAGTCCATAGGCGACGAAGTGCAGCAGTTTGTCGGAAGGGAGCCGCCCGCCGACCAGTTCCTCAGGTTTCGGATAGTGCGTCGCGAACACGAGCACGCCCGCGTAGGCGCCCGTGGCCAGCGCGATCAGCCGCCGTGGCCAGTCGCCGAAAGGCTCCTGAAACATGGTGTTTTTTGGGCTTCGTTCGTCCCGGACCATCGGCTATTCTCCCGCCCCCACTTTCCTCCCGGAGGCCCCGCATTCTCATGGACCGCAAGGAACTGTCCGCCGTCGTGCTCGAACTGCTCGAGAAGGAGACCGGAGAATCCTACCCGACGCTCGATGATTCGACGTCCCTCCGCGAAGGGCTGAACCTCGACTCGCTCGACATGGCCGGCCTCGTGCTCCACATCGAGAGCCACTTCGGCGTCCAGATCGAGACGGAACTCCTCGAAGGGATCAACACCGTGGGCGACCTGCTCACGATGCTCGACGGCAAGATCGCCGCCAAGGCGGCGAAGAAGGCCGCCTGACCCGCCGCTTCGAGGGCGCGATGCATACGCTCCAGTTTCAGCCCGCTTCCGCGCCTGCGTGCGTCCTCGAAACCCACGCGATCGTCGAGGTGCCGCTCTCGGAGACCCGCGCCCTGCGCGACGCCCCGAGCCCGGCCGGCGCTCCCGCGCTGCCGCCACGGTTCCTGCGCCACTGCGATGAGCACACGGTGGTCGGCGTGCGGGCCGTGCTCGAGGCGATCGCGGCCATGCCCGAGCCCGCTCCGTCGTTCACCCGCTACGGCGTGATCGCCGCGCCGCGGCAGGCGGGCCGGATCGCGGCCGCCCAGACGCTCGCTCAGGTGGCGAAGGCCGGTGGCATCGCCGTGTCGCCGCACATCGTGCCCCAGTGCTCGCTGCACGCGATTGCCAGTGCGGTGAGCGTCGCCCTCGGGATGCACGGGCCGAACCTCGGCACGAGCGGCGGCCCCGAGGCGCTGTCGGAGGGGCTGTTCGCCGCCATGTCGCTCGTGCGCTCGCGAGGCTGCGACGGCCTGTGGCTCGTGTTCACCGAATGGGACGAGGAGCCGATTCTCGACGTCGCGGGCGTGCCCACGAACGACCCGCTCTGCCGCGCCGTCGCCGTGGCCGTCCGGCCGCACTCGGCCGCCGACGCCGGGTCCGTCACGTTCTCGCTCGCTGCCGCCGACTCGGTCGTGCGACGCGAGCCGCACACGAAGCCGTCGGCCTCCGAACTGGTGGCGTTCGCCTGGGCGCTCGGCATGTGTGCCGCCGGCGGTGCGATCGCCTCGTGGGCTCACGAATGTCCGTGGGGCGCCGAGATTCGCATCGCGTCGCCATCCGCCGCCGCGCAGGCCACGCGGGCGCACGGCACGGAGCACATGCGGCGGGAGGCTGCCTGATGGCGTCATCCCGCACGCCGGACACCGCAGCCGTGATCACGGGCCTCGGCATCGTGTCGCCGCTCGGCAACTCCTTCGTCGACGTGGCCGACAACCTCCTCGCCGGCCGCTCGGGCGTCTGTGAAATCGCCGCAGCAGCAGGCGCCCGTGAGGGCCGCCAGTTCGCGGCGCCCGTCACGTCGATTCCGCATCCGACCGCGCCAGGCTGCGACGATTTCGCACATCTCGGCCGGCTCGAGCAGCTCTGCCTGGCGCCCGCGGCGACGGCGTTCGCCGATGCGGCCGTCGCGGGAACGGTTCGCCCGCAACGGATCGGCGTCGTGCTGGGGATCGGTGCCGAGCAGCTCAAGGCCTGGGAGCTCGACTTTCTCGCCGGTGGCACGCGGGTGTTCGAGCCGCGGCGCGATGAGACGCTCGTGCACGCCATCGCACGGCGGCTCGGGATCGCCGGCCCGGCCGTCGCCGTGGCGGCGGCATGTGCCTCGAGCGGGTATGCGATGGCGCTCGGTCGCACCTGGCTCGATGCGGGCCAGGTCGACGCCTGCCTCGTGGGCGGGTGCGACATCCTCAGCCCCACGGCGATCGCGGCGTTCTACAACCTGCGAGCCCTCTCGCGCCGGTCCGACGATCCGCACAAGGCGTCGCGGCCGTTCGACCGCGACCGCGACGGCTTCGTGATGGCCGAAGGGGGCGCGTTCTTCATGCTCGAACGGCGGGCCGAGGCCGCCCGCCGCGGCGCGAAAGTCTACGGCGAACTTGCCGGCGTCGGCATGTCGAGCGACGCCCATCACATGGTCACGCCCTGCAGCGACCCGACCGAGGCCGCGCGGGCGATCGCGCTCGCGCTCGCCGACGCGGGTGTCGTTCCGGCCGACGTCGATTATGTGAACGCCCACGCCGCGGGCACGCCCGTGGGCGACGCAGCCGAGGCGGGCGCGATCCGACTCGCGTTCGGCGCGGCTGCCGATGCGATTCCGGTGAGCTCCACGAAGAGCATGTCGGGGCATCTCGTGAGCGGGGCCGCCGCGTTCGAGGCGGTTGCCTGCCTGGCCGCGATGCAGCGCGAGGCGGTGCCGCCCACCGTGAATCTCGACGCCGTCGATCCGGCCTGCGCGCTCGACCACGTGCCACACGTCGCACGGCCGCATCGCGTGACCATCGCCGCCAGCAACTCGTTCGGTTTCGGCGGCGCGAACCTCTGCCTCGTGCTGCGCAAGGCCGCCTGACACCTCATTCATTTCCACCCTCCGAGGAGACGCTTCCGATGCCCACCCCCGCCGCTCCCATGACGACCACCGCGATCGACGCCCTGCTCGAGCGGCTCGTCGCCCATTGGCACGAGGTGGAGCCCGCGCATGCCGAGACCGGCCTCGCCGGCAAGATCTGCGATCTCCACAAGTTCAACTTTCAGCTCTGGCACGAGGAAGACATCGCCCGCTCGCCCGACGTCACCGATGCGAAGATCGCACAGGTGAAGCGGGCGATCGACAAGTACAACCAGGCCCGCAACGACGCGATCGAGAAGGTCGACGACTTCCTGATCGAGGAACTCGCCCGGCGCGGCGTCACGGCCGCCCCGAACGCACCGGCCGCCACGGAGACCCCCGGCGCCGCGATCGACCGGCTGTCGATTCTCGAGCTGCGCCGCTTCCACATGCTCGAGCAGATCGAGCGGGCCGACGCGAGCCCCGAGCACCGCGAGAAGGCGGCGGCCCGGATGGTCGTGCTCGACACGCAGCGCAAGCACTTGATCGAGGCCCTCGACCGGCTGCTCGGCGAGATCTTCGCCGGCGAGCGGCCGCTCCGCGTGTTCCGCCAGATGAAGATGTACAACGACCCGACGATGAACCCGTATCTCTACAAGGCCCAGCAGGGGCAGCCGGCCACGAAGGCGGCGTAGACCGCACGGGCCCGGCGGGCGGCCGCGTCAGACGAAGGTCACGTTCTGGACAGAGACGCCCTGCGTGTTGGTGCCCGACACGGTCACCGAGAGCACGTTGTTCACGATGCGAATCGGGCAGTTGATCACCACGTTCTGCCACTGCAGGCCGATCTGGCCCATGCCGCCGTCGAGGAACTGACCGCCCGAGAGCGTCGCCGAGTTGCTCGACGTGTTGAAGACACCTCCGGAGGTGGCGGCCACGGCTCGCGCGGCGAGACGCGCCGGGCTGGCGGAGGGCGTCAGGTAGAGATCGTCGGCGCCGGAGCCCGATGCCGCCCAGCCGCTGTCAAACCGGATGTCCGAGACGGTGATCGGGCCGGTGACGTTGGCATCGCCGTCAACGTTGATCGAGCAGGAGTTGTGCTCGATCCGGACCGACCCGTTCACCGTGACGTTGCTCCACTGCAGGCCGATGTCGCCCATGCCGCCGTCGAGAAACTGATTGCCTGCGAGGATCGCGCCGCTGTTGGTGGCGGAATTCGTCCGGGCGGCCTGCGAGAGACTGCCGCCGAAGGTCGTCAATCGCTGCGCTCCCATCCTGGCAGACGCGCGAGCGAACGACGGTGGTCCGGAGTCCGCGGTTGGCACGGAGCCCGGGAAGGCGATGTTGCCGAGCGTGATGCTGCCCGCCACCCCGCCGGCCTGCGTGCCGGCCGTGCCCTGGTTGCTGACCTGGAGCACGTTGTTCACGATCACGAGACCGCTGCCACTTTGCGTGACGGTCGTCCACTGGAGCGACGTGGCTGCGGCCTGAATATTCACAAATTGTTGGTTGGTCCGATTCACGCGGTTCTGGTAGCGCGCGAAGGCGGGATTCGGCACGTAGGGGCTCGGTTTGGCGGCCGGCCCCACGGTGAGGCTGTCGAGCTTCGCCGACGCGAGCCGGGGATCGCTCGCGGTGCCGTTCGCGGAGCCGAACGTGACGTGCTGCACCGAGATGCCCGCGAGGGCCGAGCCTTCGGGCTGGACGGACATCGAGTTGTGCACCACCTGCACGTCGCCATTGACCGTCACCTTCGACCACTGCATGCCGATGTCGCCGAACCCGCCGTCGGCGAACTGGCTGTTCGACACCAGCCCGCTGTTGGTAGCCGAGTTGGATTGAGACGATATCGTGCCGGGCTTCGTGGGCGCGGGCAGCTTGGGCGTGACGGACGTCCCGTTCGTGATGACGGACGGAGTCGCAGGCAAGAGGCCGCCGCTCGCTGGCGTGGATGGGGTGAACGCCGGTGGCGCCGCCGTGAACGACACGTCGGCGACGGTGATCAGGCCCTGCCCGGCATTCTCAGGCTGGACGGAGAGGGAGTTGTGCGTCACCTCGACGTTGCCGCTCACATTCACGTTCTGCCACTGCATGCCGATGTCGCCGAAGCCGCCGTCCGCGAATTGGCTGGCCACGATCCGCCCGCTGTTGGTCGCGTCGTTGGTCGAAGCGGTCGTGGTGGACGTCGTGGGCGTGCCGCCCGGGGCGACGGGGGCGACCGGCCCGGCGGGGGGCGTCGTCGCGAAGCCGGGCTGCGACAACTGGCCGAACTGTTTCGAGCCGGTCGTGATCGAGCCCACGTTGGCGAGCTGCGGCTGGATCTGCAGACCGCTGTGCTGCGTGGCCACCCGCCCTCCGACGGTCACGTTCGACCACTGCAGGCCGATGTCGCCGAATCCACCATCGGCCACCTGGCTCGACATGATTGAGCCGGTGTTCGTACCCGTGTCCTGGGTGGAGAAGTACAGCTGCTGGGCGCCGGTCGCCTTTGGCAGCTTCGAGAGCACGATCTGGTATCCATTCGCCGCGACCGACTGGATCACGGTATTGGCAGGGATGCCTTCGCCGAAAACGGCCATGCGCGGGTAGAGCGAGCTCGTCGTCGGCGCCGCGTTGGGCGCGGCTTTGGCGAAGGTCACCACGCGCGTCTTCGCGTTGAGCCTGCCCACAAGGGGCGGAGGACCGAAATTGCCCTGTCCGTTGGTCGGCTGGATGACGAACTTTTCCGCCCCGATGTCGATCGACCCGCCCACCTTCACAGAGCGGAGTTGGAACCCGGTGTCACCGAAGCCGCCGTCGTTGAACTGGCTCGAGGCGATGGTGCCGGCGTTGGCCTGCATCCCCGGCAGCTGCGGGGCGAAAGGCACGCTCGGCGGCGTCACGGGCACGTCGGATGACCCGAGCGTGGTGCGCGACACGATCGACAGGTCGCCGCCGACCGAGAGTCCGCTGGCCTGGATGCCGAGCGGCCCGAAGCCGCCGTCGTTGAACTGGCTGGAGGCGATGATTCCGGCGTTGGTGGGGCTTGTGGACGAGCCCGGAGGCATGAGCGCAGGCACCACGTTGGCGCCGCCCACGGGCACCGGCTGGGTGCCGCCCGCAGCCGGCTTGCCGATCCCCTCGTCGAGAATGTCGACGCGCAGGGCACCATTCGGAATCGCCACGTTCTGCATCTGCAGGCCGAGCGTGGTGAAGCCGCCCACGTTCACCTGGCTGCC
>JBAXUY010000131.1:0-8199 GCA_037129475.1 Planctomycetia bacterium
TCTGGCTGGGGCTTGAGGCTCGAGGCTTCGACATGGGCGAGGATCTTCTGGCTCACGGCATGCTCCTTTGGGGCTGGTTGATCGGCTGGGTGCGCCGGCGGGTCGCGTCGACGGCCTGTTCGTGCCGCCACTCCGCGATCCGGCGGTGGTCGCCCGAGAGCAAAACGTCGGGCACGTGCAGGCCGCGGAACTCCCGCGGCCTGGTGTATTGGGGGCCCTCCACGAGCCGCTCGGCTCCGGAGAACGAGTCTTGCCGGGCACTCTCGGCGTCGCCGAGCACACCGGGGACGAGTCGGGCGACCGCGTCGACGATCACCATCGCCGCCACCTCGCCTCCGGAGAGCACGAAGTCGCCGATCGAGATTTCATCGGGCCCGAGCGTCTGGCGAACACGGTCGTCGAAGCCCTCGTAGCGGCCGCACATGAGCACGATCCGCTCGTGGCGGGCCAGCTCCTCGACGACCGACTGATCGAGCCTGCGGCCCGCGGGGGTGAGCATCACGAGGTGGCCTGGGAGCGCCCCTTCGCGCTGCACGCTCTCCACGCAGTCGACCACCGGGCCGGGCATGAGCAGCATGCCGGGGCCGCCGCCGAAAGGGCGATCGTCCACCTGGCGATGCACGCCCTCGGCGAACTCACGGATGTTCGTCACGCGCACGTCGAGCAGCCCGGCGGCACGCGCCGCCCCGAGCAGGCTGCCATCGAGGAAGCCCGTGAACATTTCGGGGAACAGCGTGAGAATGTCGATGCGCATCGCGGGGACTCATATCCCGCGGCCCATCCGCACGCCTGGCCTGCGTGGAGGGATCGGGGACCACGGAACGAATGCAAACCTGGTTCAGCCGGCGGCGGGCTCCGTGCCCGAACTCGCTTCGGCAGCCGCTTCAGCCGGAGCCTCAGCCACTGTTTCCACGGCGGCAGGCGCCTCCGTCGACTCGGCCGCGGCCGCTTCGGGCGCCGGCTCCGTCTTCACTTCGGGAACGAACGCCGGCGGGCCCGGATCGGGAATCACGCGGGGCAGTGCGAGCTTCGCACGCGCGGTCTCCATCTCCTTGAGCCGCGTGCCTGCCGGGCCGTATTTCTTGATCAGCACGCGGACCGCCGGGCTCGGCTGGGCGCCGACCGACAGCCAATACTGCACCCTGGGGCCGTCGAGGGCGCACCGCGCATCGGTGTCGACAATGGAGGGATCGTAGGTGCCGAGCACCTCGATCTCGCGGCCGTCGCGCGGGCTCCGCTTGTCGGTCGCACAAATCCTGTAGAAGGCGCGGTTCTTCCGGCCCATCCGCTTCATCCGAATCGCCACTGCCACGGTCTGGAACTCCTCACGTGTGGAAAATCGAGCCCTTTAACGTACCGCGCCGCCGCCCAAACCCAAGCCCACCCCCGGGAATGCGTTTTTCCAGCGAAAAGCGGCACGTTATCCCGCCTGCAGGTGTCTCTCCTTGAACGCGAGCGCCGGCTCGGGGTTACCCCGTACCGTCTCGCCGGACGTTCGCTGCGCCCATCCTGGGCTTCACTCACTCGGATGTGCCTGCGCTGCGCCATCCATGGCTGCGCTGGTCACATACGCCGTCTCAACGGTAGGGGCAACCCCTCGCCTCCCCCGTGGGGACAGAGCTCCAGCTCTGTCCATCCGACAGGCCTGGAGGCCTGTCGCTACAGCGCAGCGAACGTCCGGCGATGGAGCGTGGGCAGCCCCGAGCCGGGTTGGGCGCATTCGCTCAAAGCTGGATGTGGATGGTGATCGCTTGCCGGTTCGGCAGGCAATGACAGGCTGCCAGCCTGTCCCACAGGCTCACGGGCCGCTGCGCTTCTTGCGGCGGGCGTCTTTCTCGCGCTGCTTCTTGAGCTTGCGGCGCTCGTCGGCCGTGAGCCGCTTGCCGGTGTCGCCCTTGGGGCGGCCGAGGCGGGCGCCTGGGTTCGTGAGGCCGGCCTGGAGTTTTTGCACCTCGCGCATCCGGTCGCGCATGCCGAGGCCCGCCATGCCCGTCATCATCGCCGCCATGCCGTCGAATTGCTTCACGAGGTCGCTGACCTCGGCCGGCGGCACGCCGGCGCCGGCGGCGATCCGGCGCCGGCGCGACTGGTCGATGACGCGCGAGGGATTGCGGCGTTCGTCGGGCGTCATCGAATCGATGATCCCGAACAGCCGGTTCATGTCTTTTTCGAGGTCGGCGTTGCCGAGCATGTCTTGCATGCCGCCCATGCCGGGGATCATGCCGAGCACCTTGCCCAAGGGGCCGAGGCGGCGGGTCTGGAGGAGCATCTTCTTGAAGTCGTCGAGCGTGAATTCGCCCGCCTTCAGCCGCTCCTCCTGCTCCCGCATCTCGTCCTGGTCGAACTTGCGCTGCGCCTCCTCGACCAGCGACACGACGTCGCCCATGCCGAGGATCCGGCCGGCCATGCGGTCGGGGTGGAAGTCCTCGAGGGCCTCGATCTGCTCGCCCGTGCCGATGAACTTGATCGGCACGCCGGTCACGTCCTTGACGGAGAGCGCCGCGCCGCCGCGGGCGTCGCCGTCGAGCTTCGTCATGATCACGCCGTTGAGCTCGAGGGCCTCGTTGAAGGCCTTGGCGCTGCGGACGGCGTCCTGGCCGGTCATCGCGTCGACCACGAGATACACCTGGTCGGGGCCCACGGTGCGGTCGATCCGTGAGAGTTCCTGCATCAGCGCCTCGTCGATCGAGAGGCGGCCGGCAGTGTCGAGGATGACGGTCGAGATGCCCTCCTTCTTCGCTCGGGCCACGCCTGCCTGGCAGACGGCGACCGGGTCGGTGACGCCGTCGGGCACGTGCACCGGCACGCCGAGTTGCCGTCCGAGGACGGCCAGCTGCTCGATGGCGGCGGGTCGCTGGAGATCGGCGGCGACGAGCATCACGCCGCGGCCCTGCGCAAGAATCTTCTTGGCGAGCTTCGCGCACGACGTCGTCTTGCCCGAGCCCTGCAGGCCGCAGAGCATGAGGACGGTGGTGCGGCCCGCCTCGAGGTGGAGCGAATGGTCCACCGGGCCCATCAGGTTCACGAGCTCGCGGTGCACGATGCCGACGAGCTGCTGGGCCGGGTCGAGCGATTCGAGCACCTGCGCACCGACGGCGTCGGCGACGACGCGATCGAGGAACCGATCGGCTACGTCGTAGGCGACGTCGGCCTCGAGGAGCGCGGTGCGAACCGCGGCGAGCCCCTCGCGCATGTTCGCCTCGGTGAGGCGGCCCCGACCGCGGAATGCGTTGAGGGCGGACGAAAGCGAGGCGGAAAGCGACTCGAACATGGCGGCTCCGTGCAGGCCGGATGGGCAGAGCCGCCGAGTATAAGGTTCGCCCACCCGATGACGAGCCGCTCGAATCGGGAGCGGACACACGACGTGCCGCTTACCCGACGCGTGGCCGGCAAGAGCGGCACATCATCGGAGGGGCGAACCCCGGACTAGCTGAACGTGCCTTGCTCGTGCACCACGGGAGCGGACCCGGGCGTCGAGATCACGGTGCCTTCGTCGCAGCAGGGCGCCGCCGACTGGCATGGGTCACACGCCGGTGCGCCGCACGCGGGGGCGCCGCAGGCCGGGGCCGACATCGGGGCGGCCATCGGGGCCCGTGACGAGCACGGCGAGCGAAATTCCATGAAGGACGGACGCCGGCACGAGCCGGCCCCGCCGAAGCAGCTGCTGCAGCCCGGAGCGGCCGCGAGGCTGCCGAGCAGAAGCGCCAGGCACAGGGAACGGGACATGATGGGGGTCTCCACCGCAGGGGTCGGTCGTGAGGCGACCGCGAGGACGTGATGCGTCGCCCGAGGCGACGCTGCACAACCCTAGCCCACGATCTGGCGCCGTGCGAAAGCGATTTCGGGGCGTGTTGTTCGCGCATCGGCCGCGGCCGACGGGTTGTGACGATTGCGCCGATCACCACCGGTGATCCGGTGACGGCCAGCGACTCAATGTCAGTCCGATTCCGTCAACGCGGTCTGTTGCGTGCTACGGTTTTCCAGACGTTCCTCTGCCATGGACTGGCCGAGCAGGCACGTCGTCACGACGACTTCAGACGCCATGGACGCCGCGATCATCCGCCACACCTGCCGACTGCTTGCCGTCGCCATGGCGATCGCAACCGTGGGCATGGCCGTCTGGCATCCGCGGCGGGCCCAGGGAGCCGATCCTTCCTGCCCCCTCTCCGCGCCCGACGTATGGGTGGTGAGCACCCGCGGGCTGCCGGGCATCTGCCGGCTGCCGGCGTCGGTCGCCCTGCGGGTCGAGCGACTGCGGGCCGACGGCACCGCGTGGGAACGCTCCGATCTCGCCGGTCTTCTCGACGAGCCGCAGCGGCCGGTGATGGTGTTCATCCACGGCAATCGCTACTCGGCCGCCGAGGCCCGGCAGCAGGGACTGGAACTCGCCCGCCGGGCCGCGGCTTGTGGCGGCGCGGACATGCGCACCGTGATCTACTCCTGGCCGAGTGAGCAGCAGGGCATCCTCCTCAAGGACGGCCGTGCCAAGTACGAACGGGCCTTCTCGGAGGGACATTACCTCGCCTGGCTGCTCGGGCAGTTCGAGCCCGGTCGGCCGGTCGCGATCGTCGGCTACAGCTACGGAGCGATCATCACGCTCGAGGCGATCGAGGATCTCGTGGCCGCCGAACGGTCGGGCACGACGTCGGTGCATCCGTGGACGAACCGTCCGGGTGCGGTCAACGTGGTATTCATCGCCGCCGCGATCCGCTGCGATGCACTCGCCCCGCGCGGCCCCTACCGTGAGGCGGTCGACCGACTCGACAGCCTCACGCTGCTCGTGAACTCGACGGACGACGCCCTGCGGTTCTTTCCGCTGCTCGACTGTGGCCAGCGGGCCGACGCCCTCGGATACATCGGCATGCCGCGGTCGTGGGTGCCGGCGACGGTGCGGTACTCGAGCGTCGACGCGGCGAACGTCGTGGGACGCACGCACGGGTTCCAGCACTACCTCGCGTCGCCGTCGCTGATGCGGCGCATCTGCAGCGGCGCGACGACCGGGCTCGTGCCGGCCGCCGACTGACGCACCAGCTACGCACGGCTGGCGAACCACTCGACCGTACGGGCAACGCCCGCCGGAAACGCGACCGTGGGCAGCCAGCCAAGCACCTCGCCCGCGCGGGCGGCCGACACGAGGTTCGACCGCAGATCGCCCGGCCGGGCCGGGCCGTGCACGGGATCGGGCAGACGCATGGGGCGGCCGCGCTCGGCGAGCACCCGCGCGACCTCGGCCCGCACGACGGCCTCGAGTTCGTTGACGTCGATCCCGATCCCGGTGCCGATGTTGAGGCTCGTGAGCGACTTCGGCCTGATGTCGGGCAGATCACGGGTGAGGGCGGCGACATTCGCCGCCGCGACGTCGGTGCCGAAGACGTAGTCGCGCACATAGCGGCCGTCGCCGTTGATCGTGGCAGGCTCGCCGGCGAGCAGCTTCTTGCAGAAGATCGCCACCACCCCCGCTTCGCCGTGCGGGTTCTGACGCGGGCCGTAGACGTTCGAATACCGCAGTGCCACGGCCGCCAGACCGTGTTCGTCGGCGTAGAACCTGAGGTAGCGCTCGCCCACCCATTTCGTGATGCCGTAGGGGCTCACGGGATTGGCGGGCGTCGTCTCGGGCGCGGGAGTCGTCACGTCGCCGTAGAGCACGCCCCCGCTCGAGGCGAACACGAACCGCCTGCAGTCGGTCGCCACGGCCGCGTCGAGCACGTTGATGAGCCCGATGCAGTTGACCTGGGCGTCGAAGAGCGGCTCACGGACCGAGCGGCTCACCGACATCTGCGCCGCCTGATGGCACACGGCCTCGGGTCGCTCCCGATCGAACACCGCGCGCACCGCCCCCCCGTCGACGATGTCGACGACGTGGAGCGGCACGGCAGCCGGCAGATTGTCGCGTGATCCACTGGAGAGATCGTCGATCACGGCCACGTGGTGGCCGGCCGCGAGCAGCCCGTCGACGACGTGGCTGCCGATGAACCCGGCGCCGCCGGTCACGAGAATCTTCATGGGAGAGGTGCGCCTCGACGTGCCAGACGGGTGCGCCCCAGCGGAGCGGATTCCGGGATTTTGCACAATCGCTGCGTGGCGCCCAGTCGGCCTCCCGTCACGGGCGCCCCGCCGCCCGCCACCACGCCGCCGACACGCGGCCCGGGGCCCGGTCGGCGATCCAGTCGGTGAGGTTGGCGTCGGCGTGGCGTTGCGTTGCGAGGGCGTGGGCGATCTGGTCGATCGTGAACGACGCCGGGTCGATGCGCCAGGCATCGAGGCCGGGAGGCACGTCGAGATGCTGCACCGCGTCGGCCGTGTGGAAGACGGCCAGGCGCGACGCACAACAATAGGTGAACACGCCGCTGTTGAGCACGGGGCTGCGGATGAACAGCGTGAAGTGCGCGAGGGCCGCGTACAGCAGCGACTCCTCCGGCGTGAACCGCCGCTTCACCATCACGTTGCGATCATCCACGACCTCCTTCGACAGCCGTTTGTCCGAGACGAACTTGTCGAACCGCGGCGAGTTGAGGATCGCTTGCAGCACGCTGTCGGCGAGTCCGCCCCGCGGGGCGCCATATTTGAAGAATCGGGGCCGGACGGTCGGCGCCTCGCGGTGGACGACATATCGATTCTCCTCGGCGTAGTGCGGCACGACCACGATCTTGTCCGGTGGCACGAACGGCACGAGCGGCCGATGCTTTTCCGCCATCAGGAATACGACCGCCGCCCGTTCGCCGATGCCCGCCCGCAGCCGCTGCTCGGCGGCCTTCCAGGGCAACCAGTGCGACGTGAGGTTGTGCACGGTCCAGAGGATCCGCTGGCCGCGCCGTCGGCACACGTCGAGCGAGTCGAGGATGGCCCCCGCCCGCTGGTCGGCCTCGGTCTCCGTCCGGGTGCCGCGCATGAGCCAGTCTTCCCAGCCGACGTGCACGAGCGGGCAGTCTGCCGGCGGCGGCCACTGCGACGATCGGACGACCGGCATCGGCGCCGCCGTGTCGATCGTCTTGTGCTGCCAGGGATTGGCGGCAGAGAAGTCGGGATAGTCGTAGAGTTTCATCGTGCCGCCGTCCGTGGCACCATGGTACCCACGGCCGCGGGAGCGGTCGCACCCGCACAGCCCCGACAGGATCATGGCAGTTTCATTCCGGCTCGACGTGATCGCACGGCCACGGGAGGAGCACCCGGGGGTGCCCCTGTTCGCGATCGTCCGCAACGAGCGGTATTTTCTCCCGCACTTCCTCGCCCACTACCGGGGGCTTGGCGTCCGGAATTTCTGGTTTCTCGACGACCACTCCACCGACGGAACCCGCGAACTGCTCCTGGCCCAGGACGACTGCGGCGTGGTCGCGTCGGACCGGCGGTTCGGCGACAAGCTCGACGGCCTGCGGTTCAGCACGTGGGTTCGCCGGCTCGTTCCGGAGCGGCTGTTTCCGGGCCGCTGGGTGCTGTGCGTCGACTGCGACGAGTTTCTCGTGCTGCCGGCGGCATGCCCGTCGGTGGACGCGCTCGCGGCGACGCTCGACCGCAACGGTCTCGACAGCGCCCGGGCCGTGATGCTCGACTTCTTTCCGCGCTCGCTCGCCGACCTGACGGCGGCCGACCCCACGGCCGCGCCCTTCGCGCTCTGCCCGCACTTTGATCCGCTCCCGTCGCTCGACTGGCGCGACCGCGAGTCTCGGCCGCGGACCGTGCCGCTCGAAGGGGTGCGGCCCCGGATGCTCGCGGAACTCCTGAAGCGTGTTCCGGCGCCGCCGGCGTGGCTGGCCTCCTACAAGCATGCGCTCGTGCACAAGGCGCCGCTTCTGCGCTGGCGGCCGGGGGTGCGGATGCGCTGTCCCCACGAGGCCACGGTGCCGCCGAGCGACCGCGTGCAGCTCGTGCTCGCGCACTTCAAGTTTTATCCCGGCTACGAGGAGCGGATTCGTGCAGCGGTCACGTCGGGCAATTACTTCGACACATCGATCGAATACCGCTTCCTGGCGGACGCCTGCACGGCGCTGGACTCGTGGGATCTGCGTGGACCCGGCACGCGGTCGTACACCGGGCCCGACGCGCTGGCCGCCACAGGAATGCTCTATTCGAGGCTGACGGCGCCATCCCCGGCCCCGTGAGCGAGCCGATGCCGCAGCGTTGACGCCTCGTGATGGTGGTGGTGGCCTGCGCCGATTCGGCCGGAACGGCCGCATGACCCGTCAAACGGAGAGGGCGGGATTC
>JBAXUY010000132.1:0-8015 GCA_037129475.1 Planctomycetia bacterium
AGCGACAGGCCTGGAGGCC
Organism: Planctomycetia bacterium; assembly: GCA_037129475.1. GTDB lineage: Bacteria > Planctomycetota > Planctomycetia > Pirellulales > UBA1268 > RGVT01. The sequence continues at coordinate 20 of JBAXUY010000132.1, forward strand.
TGTCGCTACAGCGCCAAGAACGTTCGGCGGAGTCGGGAAGGTGGGCACGCGCAGACGAAGGGAGTCGTTGAGGACGAAAGAGCGCAAGGCCCGGAGGGCCGGGTGAGCACCAGCGGGCGGAGGCCCGCCAAGCAAAATCGGCACGATGCCGATGCTTGGCGTGAAGCCGTAGTCGAGCATGCCTACCGCCGGCTCCGAATGCGGGTGGTCAGCACATGCCCTGCAATTCAGCAGAAGTCGCGGGACATGCGGGGCAGGGCGGTGGCGGGAGAGGTTTCGGGGCGGAGCGTGGAAGCCGATTCGAGCCGCGTGCTCACCACGTGCACCACCGCACCGCGGCGCTGGATCCGGCCGCGCACCACGAGCACCGCCGCGCGGCGGGCGGCGAGGTCGGCCTGCTCCCACACGCGTGGATGCACGACGATGTTGGCGGCGCCGGTTTCGTCTTCGATCGTGAGGAAGATCATCCCCTTCGCCGTAGCCGGCCGCTGCCGCGTGAGCACGATGCCGGCCACGGCCACGCGGCTGCCTTCCGGCTGGCTGACCGCCTCGGCGACGGTCGCCACCCCGCGGTCGGAGAGCCAATCGCGGTCGAACTGGAGTGGATGGCCGGTGAGCGACAGCCCCGCGGTGCGGTAGTCGGCCACCACCTCTTCCTCGGGCTCGAGCATCGGCAGCACGTCGCCGTCGTCTTCGTCGTCATCGAGCCCCTCGAAGAGCGGCCGGGCGGCCGGCCGCTCCAGATACTGCATCGCTTCCCATACCGCCCGTCGCCGATCGAGGCCGAGCGAGGCGAGCGCCCCGGCCCGGGCCAGATGCAGAAGCGTGTCGCGGTCGAGCGCCACCCGGCGGGCGAGATCCCGCGGCAGTTGGAACGGCCCCTCGCGACGGGCTGCCTCGATCCGTAGGCCCGCTGCCTCGCCTAGACCGTATACCTGTTCGAGCCCCAGCCGGATCGCCGGCTGCTTTCCATCGTCAGCTTTCAGCCGTCCCTCGAGCGTGGCGTGCCAGCGGCTCGAATTGACATCGGCCGGCAGCACTCTCACGCCGTGGGCCTTGGCATCCCGCACAAGTTGCGCGGGCGCATAAAACCCCATCGGCTGGCTGCCCAAGAGCGCGGCGGTGAAAGCGGCTGGATGGTGGCGTTTGAGCCAGGCCGAAACGTAGACGAGCAGCGCGAAACTCGCCGCATGCGATTCGGGAAAGCCGTATTCGCCGAAGCCGCGAATCTGCCCGAACACCTGCTCGGCGAACTGCTGCGACAGGCCCCGCGCGAGCATGCCATCGATGAGCTTGAGGCGAAACTCCTCGATCAGCCCCGGCCGCCGCCAGGCGCCCATCGCCCGCCGCAATTGATCGGCCTCGCCCGGCGTGAAGCCGGCGGCCACGACGGCCAGCCGCATCGCCTGCTCTTGAAAGAGCGGCACGCCGAGCGTCTTCTCGAGCACCTCGCGGATCGCGTCGTTGGGATACGTGACTGGATCCTCGCCCGCCCGCCGCCGCAGATAGGGGTGCACCATGTCGCCCTGGATCGGCCCCGGCCGCACGATCGCCACCTCGATCACGAGGTCGTAGAAGCACTGCGGCTTGAGCCGGGGCAGCATGCTCATCTGCGCCCGGCTCTCGATCTGGAACACACCCACGGTATCGGCGCGGGAGATCATCTCGTAGACGGCAGGGTCCTCCGCCGGCACCGTCGCCAGCGTGAGCCGCGGCCCCCCGGCTTCGGCCACGAGGTCGAACGCCCGGTGGATCGCCGACAGCATGCCGAGGGCGAGGCAGTCGACTTTTAGGATGCCCAGTTCGTCGAGGTCGTTCTTGTCCCACTGCACGATCGTGCGGCCGTCCATCGTGGCCGGCTGGATTGGCACGAGATCGCAGAGGTCGCCGCGGGTCATCACCATGCCGCCGACATGCTGGCCAAGATGTCGCGGAAAGCCGATGAGCTGGCCGACGAGCACCGCGAGCCTCGTGCACGCGGCACTCGCGGGGTCGAGCCCCGCCTCGGCCAGCCGCGTCGGCAGTTTCTCCACGCCATCGCCCACGTCCAGTGCCTCGGCGAGGCGATCGACACGGTCGAGTGAAAACCCCAGGGCTTTGGCGACGTCGCGGACGGCCAACCGGAGACGATACGAAATCACCTCGGCCGTCATCGCCGCGCGCGTGCGGCCGTAGGTGGCATAGATGTATTGAATCACCTCCTCGCGGCGGTCATGCTCGAAGTCGATGTCGATGTCGGGCGCCTCGCTCCGCTCACGGCTCACGAACCGTTCGAAGAGCACGTTCATGCGCGCCGGATCGACCGACGTGATGCCGAGGCAATAGCAGACCGCCGAGTTGGCCGCGGAGCCCCGGCCCTGGCAGAGAATGCCACGGCGGCGGGCGAACCGCACGATGTCGAACACGGTGAGGAAGTAGGCCTCGTAGCCGAGCTCGGCGACGAGAGCGAGCTCGTGGGCGACAAGCTCGCGAACCTTCTCGGGGATCCCCTCGGGATATCGCTGCGCGGCGCCCTTCCAAGCAAGGTGGGAGAGATGCTCACGGGCCGTGCGGCCCGCCGGCACGTTTGCCTCGGGGTATTCGTACTGCAGTTCGTCGAGCGAGAACGTGCACCGCCCGGCGATCTCGACGGTGCGTTCGAGAGCCCCGGGCAGGATGGCGAACCGCTCGGCGATCTGCCGCCGCTCGTGCAGATGCCGCTCGCCGTTGGTGAGCAGTTCGCCGCGGATCGCATCGACCGTGCTCCCCAAGCGCACGGCGGCGAGCACGTCGGCGAGGGCGAGGCGGGCCCGCTCGTGATAGCGCACGTCGCCGGCTGCCGCCACGGGCACGCCGGCCTGCCGGGCCACGCGGGCAAACTCCCGCAGGCGATCGTCGTCGTCGCCTGCCAGTGCCACCTCGGCCAGCGCCCAAAGCCGGTCGTCGAACACGCCGCGCCAGTGGGTGAGGTGCTCGAAAGGCTCTACGAGTGCGGCCAGCGGCACGCCCGCCAGGAGACCGCCTGCATGCGCTGCGATGTCGTCGAAGGTGAGAACACACCGCCCCGCCGTGCCATCGCTGCCTTCCTCGGCGGCCCGCGAGTAACCGCGAGTGAGCAGCCGGCAGAGATTCGCATAGCCCATCCGATCGGTGGCCCAGACGACCAGGGGGGCGGCGTCACACGGTTCGAGGTGTGCCCCGACGATGAGCTTCAGCCCCGCCTGTTTCGCGGCGCCATGCGCCCGCACGATGCCGGAGAGCGTGCCCCGGTCGGTGATCGCCACGGCTTCGTAGCCGAGCGCGGCGGCCGCCTGCACGATCTCCTCCGGATGCGACGCACCGTGGAGAAACGAAAAGTTGCTCGTGCAATGCAGCTCGGCATATCGCGGCTCCATCCGATCTCCTCCAGTTCCAGCCATCGCTCCCTCCTCTTTCATGCAAACACGTCAGGCAAACACGCCGTGCAGAAACCAGCCCCCGTCTTTCAGCCTCCGAAAGATCCAAAACCGCCCCCCCGCCTGCGTCTCGACCACGTAGTAGTCGCGCCGCACGATCGGACCGCGCCACCAGGCCGTCTCGATCCGCTCCGGGCCGTGAGCCGTGGCCACTTCGTGGATCTCACTGCTGCAGCGAAACCGCACCGGCGGCCGGCCGGCATCCGCCACGGCGGGCACGACCGCCATCACCTCGAGCGGCACGGGCCGCGGCAACATCCAGATCGGCCGCCGTTCCCCCGGCGTGGTGAACTGCCTCGAAGTCACCGACGTGCGCGATGCTGCATCAGCCGGCGGCATGCCCACCCAGGCATGCTCGGGCTGTGCATCTCGCACCGGATGTGGCTCGAACACCGCCTTGGAACCGAGCCGGCCGGCGAGCCGGTCGAACAACATCCCCACCTCTGCCGCCGTCGACTCGCTCGCCCCGGAAAAGAGCATGCGCTGCCGGCAGAGGGCCGGGGCGGCCGCCACCACCTCCACGGCGATCCCTTCGATCTCCCGCGGCAGCCGCACCCGCGCCATGCGCAGCCGAATGAGCTCGACCACGTGCCGCACGGCGATCGAGGGCCGGTAGAGGCCGACGTCGATCACCACAGGAGGGCAGGGCCCCCGTTCACCGGCGCCCGCACGTCGCTCAAGCCGCACCTGGAGCGCGGTGATGCCCTCGCCGCGGGCCACGAGCGGCGCCATGCACTGCCCGATGAGCCGCTCGAAAAGGACCGCGATCGCATCCTCATCCATGTCCCGCAGTGACACCGGAACGTCGCAGGCATGCGCCGCCTGCGGCAGGGCTTCACCGAACGTGGACACGAGTGGCTCGGCCCGGCTGCCCAAGAACTGTGAAAGCCGGAGTGCAAGTGCCGACGGGAACCGGGAGGCGAGACTCTTGCGCGACAGTTTGAGAATGCCACCGATCGAATCGACGCCCACCTCACCGAGGGCGGAGAGCACGACGGCCTCGAGCCGCAGCGCTGCCGCAGGCAGCACCGCCAAGGCCGTGGCCTGCTCACCAGGAGGCACGACGACGAACCGGCGGCGGCGGTGAAACGGCGAGGCGTGCCGCTGATCGAGTCGCTCGGTGTGGTGGGCGGCCGCCCAGGCCGCCCCCGGCGTGTCGGCGATGGCCACACGGGCATGGATGCCGTGCGCGGCGAGCGTCCACGCGGCCGAACGCACGAGCGACTCTTCGCCGCCGAAGAAGCCCGCCGTGCCGGTAATGTCGAGATGGATGCATTCGGGCCGCTCGGCATCCTCCAACGCCACGATCGGGGCGAACCGTCGGCACTGCCTCGCCAGGCGTTCGAGCGCCGTCCGATCGGCGGCGGGATCGTCGGAATCGACCTCCGCCATGTGGCAGGCACGCGACCCATGCGCGAGCGCGAGCACGGCCATGCCCTCGGCCAGCGACATGCCCGGTGGAATGCGCGGAGCCGACGAACGTCTACTGCCGCGCGCCGATTCCAGCCGTGGCGGCAGCGCCCAGGCCCACGACACGATCGTCATCACGCCGCGCCGCTCCCGGCGACAGATGAACACGGGCGACGTGCGCAGTTCGGGCCGCTCGCCGAGCCGGCGTTGCACGGGCCACCGAGGCAGCCAGATCGTCATGACGCGCGGCATACCATCTGTTTCCGTTCGAGGATGCGAGACGATGGAAACGGCTGCACGGGGAGCAACTGCCCGGGATCGGCAGCACGACCTCGCGAGAGATCGAGGTCGACTTCGACCGATCGTTCCTGCATCTGAGACTCGCCGGCCCATGGCCCACCCACGAGCGAAAGCTGCAGCCGGCGTACGGCCAGGCTGCCGCCCGGCTGCGCCGCCACGGCAAGGCGCGCCTCCGCCCAGCTCGGCTCGCGGCCGGCTGCGAGCGGCCGCATGAACATGCCCACCGCGAGGCTCGCCCGCGCCGCCAACTGCCAGCGCCGCATGGCCGTGGAGTGGATGCTGGCCGGCCATGCCAATACGGCCGCCACGCCTTGGCAGCGCAGCGACTGATCGATCGCCCACACTTCGTCGGCATCGTGGGCAGGCCGTGCCACGACGATCCGCGCAGCCTGCCGCCCGATGGCTTTGCTCCGTTCGAGCCAGCCCAGCACGGCCGGTGGATGAAATCGCCCCTTGCGATCGACGACGACGATGGTGGAAGCCGTGCCGGGGGTACGATCCGCATCCCCAGCCAGCCGGCAGGCCACCGCGCAGGCGAGCGCGGCCGCACCCGACGCCTCGCCACCCGAGAGCCATTCGACGAGGCTGCCGCGCCGCACACCGCCGGCCGGCAGGAGCCGATCGAGCGGAGCAAACCCGGTCGGCACCACGTCGCCCCTGTGCCAGCCGGCCGAAAAACCAGCGAAATCGCCGGCCTGCAGCACCTTTTCGAATAGTCCACCCGTCATCACGGCCACGCCTCCACACAAATTGTGTACGCACGTACACTATACGATCGTCCTCCCGGCGTCAAGCGGGTGGTGATCGTCCGACCGCTCCGCGGCAATGGAGCCCAGACATCGCAGGACAGACACCGGGGGCCGCCCACACACAGAACTTGCCCTCACCAGCGCCGCAGGCGAGACTGCCCCCCGACGCCATCCCGACGTCCGCGGCGCGCTCTCCACGCATCACCGGGTGTCACCCGTACTCGTTCGGCGCTCTGCACGTTCACGCCGGCGGTGGCCGTTCATCCAACGAAGGGATCGTCGTGGACAAGAAGCCTGCCAAGCCCGTGCTCCTGTCAGGGGGCAATCCGCAGATCGTGAAGGCCGACGGCAACGCCCCCGTGAAGGCCTACATCGCGGCGATGCCGGGCTGGAAACGCGACGTGGGGCGGCGGCTCGATCGTCTCATCGTCAAGACCATTCCCGGCGTCCGCAAGGCCGTGCGCTGGAACTCGCCACTGTATGGAATTGAAGGCCGCGGCTGGTTTCTCGGGTATCACTGCTTGACGAAGTACGTAAAGGTTTCCTTCTTTCGCGGCGCCGCACTGACTCCGATGCCGCCGGGAGCGTCGAAGCAGAAGGATGTCCGCTACGTCGACATCTACGAGAATACCGAACTTGACGAGACACTCATGGCCGACTGGATCCGCCAGGCATCCGAGCTGCCCGGCTGGACCCCGTGACACTGAACCACGCGATGCCATACCCTCGCGATGAAGCCCGGGGGCGTGGATAATCCTGTGGGAACGAACCATTCACCACGAATCCACTGGCTCCCATGAAGGCACTGTCGCTTCTCGGCCTCGCGTTTTCCCTCGCCGCCCACGGTGTCGCGGCGGAGGAGGCCGCGTTTCCTCCATCGCTCGACGCCTTCTCGCGAGAGTGCTCCCCGCGCGTTGCCGCTCGGCTGGAGGCCACGCCCAAGCACTACCGCCAACTCGAGCCGTCGCTCTACCACCTCGCCCGCGAGCACGCCGATCGATTCGCATCGCGCTCCCGTGACGAACAGGACGAGCTCCTCGCGAAGCTCGCGCGCTTCATAGACGACCAGCGTGCCGTCGCTGCCGCCGTGCCCGTGATCGCCCCCGACCGTCATCTGATCGGTCTCCTCGATCCCGACCGTGGCCTCGACCCGAAGGAGATCACGGCCCTCGCCACCGCCTATGGCACGACGGCCACCATCCACAAAAAAGACGAGCCCGACGAGACGATCGCCTCCGTGGCGGCCGAGTTTCTCGGCGCCGTCTCCGAGGCGGCGGCCGCGGAAAGCCCGGCGACGATCATCGTCCTCGGCCACGGCCTGCCGACACAGATCCAGAGCTATGCGATCCCCTGCCGGCAACTGGCCCACGCCCTCCTCGACGGCGCAGCCCGCCGCGCCGGCGACACCACCGGCATCGACCTCGGCCACCTGATCCTGATCTGCGACGACTGCTACAGCGCCGACTTCTCGATCAATCTCGCCGCCGAGCTCGAACGAGGCTGCCGCGAACGGCGACTCCCGCTCGTGTCGCTTCCATACCTGATCGCGGGCACCAACCGTGACTGCGTCGGCCACGCCGACTTCGGCGAGAAGTTCGTGCCCCACTTCTGGCGCGACGTGATCGAACTCTTCTACGTCCGCCGCCCGCGGCCGCGCACGATCACGCTGCGCGACTTTTTCGAGAAGGTCGACAACATGATGTACGGCTACGGCCGGGCGACGTCGGTCGATCGCAACGGCACCGTCACGTATCGCCTCGTCGATCCCGACCTCTGTCAGGATCCGGTCGTCTTCGTGCCCCTCGACGACGCGGCCCTCGCGCAACTCCGCGAGATCCTCGGCCTCCCTGCCGACGCCCCGCTGCCGCGGATTCTCGACATCGGGTGAGTCTCGAGTGTCGTCGATTCTCTCGAGGTGCCGGCTCGGGGCTGCCCGTACTCCGTCGCCGGACGTTCGCTGCGCCCATCCCTGGGCTCCGCTCACTCGGATGTGCCTGCGCTGCGGCATCCATGCCTGCGCTGGTCACATACGCCGGCTCCCGGAGTACGGGCAGCCCCTCGCCTCCTCCGTAGCGACAGAGCTCCAGCTCTGTCGATCGACAG